>JBGALW010000091.1:0-14707 GCA_044223585.1 Amaricoccus sp. | reverse complement strand
AGCGCGCCGGTGAAGACGCCCCCTGCCCCGTTCGATGCAAGGCAGCTGGCGGACACCCTCGACACGATGGGGTTGCTGGTGGCGAGCCTGTCGGATCGGATCGACGCGCAGGGCCGGATGCTGGAGCAGGTGCTGAAGACGGCGACCGAGGCGAGGACGGCGGCTTTCGCCGCCGAGAGGGCGACCGACTGGAAGCGCAACGGCGATTTCATCGAGGAGGGGATCGCCAGGCAAAG
This sequence comes from Amaricoccus sp., assembly GCA_044223585.1. Classification (GTDB taxonomy): domain Bacteria; phylum Pseudomonadota; class Alphaproteobacteria; order Rhodobacterales; family Rhodobacteraceae; genus Amaricoccus. Next base: position 14,471 of record JBGALW010000091.1, on the reverse strand, counting down.
CCGCTACGTCGATGAACTGGTGAAGGCTATGGATGGCCAGATCGAGGTGATGAACCTGGTGTTCGAGGAGGTGATCCCGTTCCTGCGGATCGTTGGGCCTCGGGAATTGAAGCGGCGGGCGCGATTCCTGTGGTGGTGGATGCCGCTTATGCTGGCCGGGGCGTTCGTGCTGGGCGTTGGCCTTACGCTGATCGCGGTACGCGTTGGGTAGCGATGGGAATGCCCCTTTTCTGGACTTATCCACAGGGTTCTGGTGTTAGAGGGTGTTAAATATAGTGTTAAGGATCTGCGGTAGTCGGGTAAGCATCTGATTATAAATGGTTTTTCAGCCTCATTTTGGCGATCTGGTGGGTGAAACCCCGAATCTTGGTGGGTAAAACCCCGAATCTTGGTGGGTAAAACCCCGAATCTTGGTGCTGGTGGGTAAAACCCCGAAACGCCTGTCCCGCCGACTCCTCGGGTAATCGAAGGGCGTTCTGGCCTCCCGAGAATCGCTTTACATCGGTGGGTGAAACCCCGAAGCTCTGCTATGGTGTCTGAAACCCCGAATATCCCCGCGGCCGTTCAGGACGCCCTCCTGCCGGATCGTCATCCGCAGTACGATCTTTTCATCTGCGACGTGGCGGATGCGGTCCTCAAGGACGTGATGCCACAGATGGAGCATCCGTTCTACTCGCTGTCGAAGAAGCCCGAGACGGCAATCCGCCGCTACGAACATAATGGCCAGTGGCTGCAGGTCGTGCCAAGCGTGAAGGGCCTCGCGACGATCTACGACAAGGACATCCTCATCTACTGTATCAGCCAGATCATGGCGAAGCTGAGGGCCGGCGAGGCGGTGTCGAAGCGGGTCAGGATCAACAGCCACGACCTGCTGATCTTCACCAACCGCGGCACCTCGGGGAAGGATTACGAGGCGCTGCAGGAGGCCTTGGAGCGCATTCGCGGCACCACGATCTCGACCAATGTCCGCACCGGCGACGAGGAGCAGATCGACACCTTCGGCCTGATCGACTCCTCCTCGATCCGGCGCAAGCACGGCCTCGACGGGCGGCTCGTCTCCTGCGAGATCACCCTCTCGGACTGGGTTTTCAACGCCATCCGCCATAACGAGGTCCTGACTCTCCACCGGGATTATTTCCGCCTGCGCAAGCCGATCGAGCGGCGCATTTACGAGATCGCCCGCAAGCATTGCGGCCAGCAGCCGTCATGGAAGGTTTCTCTCGCCCTGCTCCTCAAGAAGTCGGGTTCGAAGTCGTCCGACAAGGAGTTCCGCCGCTCCGTGCGCGAGCTCGCCGCCAGTGACCACCTGCCCGACTACCGCGTGGTGTTCGACGCGGCCGAAGACATGGTGACCTTCCTCAACCGGGGCACCATGAAAGCCCCCCTCCTCGTCGAGGCCGAGCCCTGGTCCGGCCCCCTCGATCCCGACGCCCACGACGCCGCTCGTGCCGCGGCCCCCGGGTGGGATGTCTACCACCTCGAGCGGGAATGGCGCGCCTGGCTTGGCGAGAATGACATGGTGCCGCGCAGCCCTTCCCGGCACTTCGTGCGCTTCTGCGAGAGCTGGTTCGCGAACCGCGGGCGGCCGTAAGGTCCTTGGTTCCGACAGAGTTGACAGCTGTCAACTCTGTCCCTGACGTGACTGCATTGCGCTGCAGTCATTGCATGCTATGCTTTCACTGGTAGCAGCGTAGCCGGGAGCCGAGCGCCAATGGGCAGCCTGACGATCCGCAACATCGACGATGCGCTGAAGCGGCGCCTGCGTCTGCGCGCGGCCGGTAACGGGCGCTCGATGGAAGAGGAAGTCCGGGAAATCCTGCGCTCCACCGTCGGCCCCTCCCCTGCCCCCACTGATCTCGGCCGGAGCATCCACGCCCGCTTCGCCACTCTCGGCGGCGTCGAACTTGATTTGCCCCCCCGCACGCCGATGCGCGAGCCACCCGAGCTTTGAACGGCTGATGATCCTGGTCGACACCAACGTCGTCTCGGAACTGATGCGGCCGAAACCGGCGCCCGAAGTCCTCGCCTGGTTCGCCGGACAGGATGTCCCTGCCCTCTTCCTGAGCGCAATCAGCGAGGCCGAGCTCCGCGCCGGCGCTGCCTACCTTCCCGCCAGCCGCCGCCGCGACAGTCTTGTCGCCGCCATCGACGCGATGGTCGCCGAAGACTTCGCCGGCCGTGTCCTCGCCTTCGACAGCGCCGCTGCCAGAAGCTACGCGGTGATCGCCGCATCCCGCCGCGCCGCCGGCAGGCCGATCGCGGAAGCCGACTGTCAGATCGCCGCCATCGCGCACGCACATGGTGCTGCCGTGGCCACGCGCAATGTCGCTGACTTTCTCGGCTGCAGCCTCACGGTCATCGACCCGTGGAAAAGTTGACAGCTGTCAACTTTCGCCAGCGCGACCCTCGCGCCAGGTCGCGTGGATTTCGGCGAGGTGGGTGACGAGCCAGTCCTCGAAGCCGTCGAGGTCCTTGCCCCGGAGGGTCAGGGTCAGGGTGCCGCGGCGGCGGGTCAGCTCGGCGAGGGGACGGCCGTCGGCGGCGTGGAGGGTTTCGCGTGGAGCCGGACGCGGCGGGGCGTCGGAGTTGACAGCTGTCAACGCGTGGGTCGCGAGCCAGGCGTCGAGCGCCTCGAAGCGGCTGTCCGGGGTTGGCGGGTGGGGGGAGACGGCGAGGATGTCGCGGGCTTCGTCGGGGTCGAGCGGGCTGGCGGACAGGCGCTCGGCGAAGGCGAGCCAGCGGTCGCGGCCGATGCCGGGGGCGGCGCCGATCAGCTCGATCAGGGCGACGGGCACGCGGTCGGTGACGGAGAGCATCCGGCTGAGCAGGGTCTTGTCGACCGAGAGGGCGTCGCAGGCGACGGCGCGCTCGTAGCCGGCCTCGACGAGCTGGCGGGCGAAGTTGGCCTTCTCGATGAAGCTGAGGTCGCGGCGGGCGGTGTTCTCCTGGCCCTGGGCCATGACGAGCGCGAAGTCGTCGAGGTCGCGGACCAGCGCGCGCACCGGCTGGCCGAGGTCGCGGAGCGCGAGGACCCGGCGGCGGCCGTAGACGATCTGGTAGCGGCCCGGCGCCTCCGGGTGGGGGCGAACGAGGATGGGGACCTGCTGGCCCCAGGTGCGGAGCGAGGCCATCAGGCGGGCGTGGTCGGCCTCGTCATGCTCCAGCCGGTCGGTGACGCCGGCGGCATCGATCAGGTGCGGGTCGAGCTCCAGCACGGCGCGGGCTTTGAGGTCGGCGATGCCGCGGCTGACGGCGCCGATGGCGCCGCCGCCGTTGCCTGCATGGGCGCGCGGGCGTTCGGTCGGGGCAGGGGATCCGGCAACGGAAGCGGGGGCGGGCGCCGGTTCGGCGAGGAGGTCCTTGAGGAGGTTCTTGCGGGCCATCAGCGTCCCCATGCGGCCTGGATCAGGCCCTCGATCTCGGTGTTGACGGCGTCGAGCGACTCGATCGCCCGGTCATAGGTGCTCCGGGTGAATTGACTGCGGTCAACTTCGTAGAGCGTCTGCTTGGTGAGGCCGGCGTCGGAGATCGCGGTCGACTTCAGGACGGTGTGGTTCAGCACATGCTCGCCGAAGAGGGCGCGCATGAAGCCGACCATCTGGTTCTGCGGCCCGTCGCCGGGCTCGTAGCGGGTGACGAGGTAGCGCAGCCAGTCGTAGCCCATGTCGCCGCCGGCCTCGGCGACGACGCCGAGCAGGTTCGAGGTCATCAGGAGGAACTGGCACATCGACATGACGTCGAGCATCTGCGGATGGACGGTGACGAGGACGGCCGTCGCCGCGGACAAGGCCGAGATGGTCAGGAAGCCGAGCTGCGGCGGGCAGTCGATGACGACGAGGTCGTAGTTCGCCTCGACCTCGGCGAGGCAGTCGCCGACCCGGGTGAAGAACAGCCTGCCGGCGCCGGAGCGGTCTGCCAGCGCCTTCGGGGTTTCGTGCTCGAACTCCATGAGGTCGAGGTTGCCGGGGACGATGTCGAGGTTCGGGAAGTAGCTCGGGCGGATCACCGCGGAGAGGGGCAGGGGGTCCTCGTAGCGGATGGCGTCGTGCAGCGTGCCGCCGTCCATGAGGTCGAGCTCGGGCTGGAAGCCGTGCAGCGCCGAGAAGGAGGCCTGCGGGTCGAGGTCGATCGCCAGCACCCGGTAGCCGTCGAGCGCCGCCTTCTGGGCGAGATGGGCGGCGGTCGTGGTCTTGCCCGAGCCGCCCTTGAAGTTGATGACCGCGATCACCTGCAGCCGGTCGCCGTCGCGCCGGCCGGGCAGGTAGGTGCCGGGCACCTTGGCGCGGGCCTCGAGCAGGGCGCGGAGCGCCTGGACGTCGGCGGCGGTGTAGAGCCGGCGGCCGCCGGCGCGGATCTCGGGGGAGGGGCCCCGGCCCTCTAAGTGGAGCTTGCGGAGGTAGGCGTCCTTGACCCCGAGCAGGGCCGCGACCTCGCCCGAGGTGAACCTGCGGAGCTCCTTGCGGGCGTCGGGCGGAAAGAGCTGGCTCCGGTAGGCCTGGAGCCGCGCGGAAAGTCGCGCGGCATGGTCGCCGACGAGGGCGTCGATGCGGTCCTGTCTGGTCATGCCTGCCTCGATCTTCGCCGCTGGTTACGCTTAGCGGCGTTATTTGCGGAGAATAGCGTAAGTATGGCCGTGCGTGAACCAGAGAATTTGGCGAGCCGGGGCGAAGCGGGAGACGCCCGCCGTTGCTCGGGTCACAGGCCTCGATCCTCCCCGAGGCAGCCCCTGCTGCACGGATCTACTTCGAACTGGCGACGCGACGCTCAAGCTCCGGAATCATCCAGGCGTCGGCCGGCGCGAGCAGGCCACCGTCGTGGAGGCGCCGCGCGATTTCGAGAGCGGCGACGTAGTGCTGCTTCGGCGTGTCGCCCGCCTCGGCGTGCTTCACGTGACTGACGATCAGGTCACGCTGCCACTCCACATTGCCCGGATCGAGCGCGGCCAGGCGTTCGGCGATCGCGAGGCCGGCGCGATAGGCGGCGATCGCCGCGTCGCGCCCGCCCCGCGCCATCTCCGCGTCGCCGATCTTCAGCTGGCTCACCGAGAGGTCGCGCTGCCAGCCGGCGTTGCCCGGATCGAGCGCGGCCAAGCGTGCGCGGATCGCGAGGCCGGCGCGATAGGCGGCGATCGCCGCGTCGCGCCCGCCCCGCGCCATCTCCGCGTCGCCGATCCGGTCATGGCTCACCGAGAGGTCGCGCTGCCAGCCGGCGTTGCCCGGATCGAGCGCGGCCTGCTCCGCCAGGCGCTCATGCAGCCCACGCCACACCATTTCCGCGGCGTCACGCAGGCCGCTGCGCGCCAATGTTCCGGCGACCGCGTCGAGGAGCCCGGAATCGATGGGGGCGAGGCTGGTGCCGGGCGGCCGCAACGCGAAGCGTCGGGCGGCGGACGCGGCGCCCTCGTAGTTCGACCGGGCCTCCTCGACGGCGACGAGACGGGCCAGCGCCAGCCAGGCGAGGGCGTTCTCCGCGGCGAGGAACCGGTCGGCGGCGAGGCCGAGGGCATGGGCCCGTTCGCCTGGACGCAGGCCGGGGAAGCTCTCCGGCCTGCGGACGAGCTCGCCGAGCGTGGCGTCGAGCGCCGCATCGAGTTCGGCGTCGTCGGGCCAGCCGGCGAGATCCTCGCTCGCCTGTCCGTTCGTCCGGTAGCTTCGGCTCGCCTGGTGGAAGAGCCGCTCGGCGAAGGCCGAGGGCGCGTCCCGCGAGCGGTCGAGCACGTCCCGCACCATCCGGAAGGTGCGCTCCCCGTCTTCCAGCCCCTCCTGGGCCGGGGCACCAAGCCGCGCCTGCGCCAGCCGCTCGACGAGCTCGACCAGGAACTGGTGGCCGCAGAGCCCGGCGAGCATCAGCGATTTCCGGACATCCTCCGGCGCCTCCTGAAACCGGTCGAGGGCGATCTCGTCGATCCCGAGTTCGGAAAGTGCGAGCACCTGGGCGAGTCCGTCCTCCGTGAGGTCGGCTGTCCGCTTCCTGTCCTGAAACCAGACAGACTTTCGCCTCATCTTCGCGGCGATCTGTTCGAGCTTGCGGGGGTTGCCCCCGACGAGATGGAGGATCTGCTCGACCGCCACGGATGACAGGCCAGGATAGTCTCCGAGCAGCGCCGGCCGGAGATCATCGACCGGCTCCCCGAGGTCGATTTCGAGAAAGCTGCCCTGACGCAGGGTGCCGCCGCCTCCGCCGCCGAACGGCCCCGGGTCGAGCTCGAGGCCGTAGCGCGCATGCTCGATGATCCGCGCGACGTGGCTGGGCGGATGCCGTTTTCCGTCGCCATCGACCCATTCGGTCCGGTCGCGGCTCCAGTGGGTGAGGAGGAGGAACAGCGGCCAGCCGTCGCGGGTGGCGCGGCCGATCAGCTCGGCGAGGAAGTGGTCCACCGCATCGGCCTGGTCGGCGAACTGGGCATCGTCGACGAAGAGGACGAGCGGTGCCCCGGCATAGTTCCGCGACCGCGGGTCGAAGAGACGGGCGAGGTCGGCGATGAGGGCGTCGGACAGCGACTCGACGTGTGCCTCCGCGTGGCCGAACGGGTCGCGTTCTTCCTGCACCGCACCGCGCACGATGCGTCCGATCTTCCAGGCGGACATGCCGAAGGTCTTGACCGGCCCGAGGATGCCGGTCAGCGCCTCGCCGAGGATTTCTCCGCCGTGGCTGATGCCGAGCTCGACGGCGAGGTCGGCGAGCTCCCCGGCGATGTCGCGGACGGTCTCGCGTCGCCTTGCCGCCAGCCGGACCGTGGTCAGGTGTGGGAGCAGGTCTCCCAGCGCGTTCAGAACGGTATTGCCGGCGCGGGTGCCGTCCGGGATTTCCAGCTCCCACCACAGGAAACGCGGCCGCGCCGTGAGGGTGAATTGAGGATCCTTCTCGCGCAGCATGGCGAGCTCGTCCGGCCAGTAGCCGTCGGGATCGTCCTCGCGGCTCAGCCAGGCGTAGAACTCGTGCGCGAGCCGCGTCTTGCCGAGCCCGCGTTCGGCGTGGATCAGGACGACCCTGTGCGCCGGCGCCGGCGCATCCCGTCGATCGAGGCGGGCGCGGGCCGAGGCCGCGACCTCGCGGTAGGCCCCGACGATCCCGTCGAGCGCCCGCGCCCTGTTCTCGCCGCAGAAGACCAGACCCGCCATGCCACTCCCCTCGCGAGCAGCATGGCCTGCAAGGACGCAGTCGGGCAACGCCGGAGAGGCTTCGGGAAGGCCATGACGTGGGAAAAGCCGGTCGGTGAAGCCGATCTGCCTCCACCTTGATTCGATCGCCGTTCCTCACGCCTGCTTGCGAGGACGGCCACCCTTGCGACCGTTCTCGCGCGCTGCCGCCGCCTTGCTGGCGGACGTCGCCCGGCCGGCCTGCCGCGCGAGCGCGCTCTTTATCCAGTCGCGGGTCCCGAACACCCCGGAGACCAGCGCCGGCACGTAGAGATCAACGTCGAGCCTCGGCCAATGCAGGTTGAAGCCGGCCCCATCGACTTCGATGACGGCCAGGTCATCGGGACCGGCTTCGCTCAAGTCCTGGACGAGAGCCGCCGGGAACACATAGGCGCACCCGTTCGCGAGCTCGACCGTCACCCGACCCGTCTCGCGGCTGTATCCTGCGGAAATCGCGCGGGGCTCGGTTTCATGCATCGCGTCACCGCGTCGTTTCGCGGCCTCGAACGCCGCATCAGTCAGGCTTGCAATTATGGATGCGCTCCCATTCTTGCAGAACTCGCCGCGTCAATCGGACACACCATCAACCGCCGCATGTCCGGCCGCTCGATTCAGATAACCCGATGCCCATCTGTTGGGCTTATTTAATGTCAGTCCGTGAGCCGACCAAGACTGCCGCCAGCACACCGCGTTCGCCGGGCGGGGGCCTTGGCTTAAGTGAGAGATTGCCGCCGGCGACTCCCGGAACCGCTTCGGTGCCAACTGCTGCTCGAAGCGAGCGCAGAATGGGGCAAGATGCCATGCCCTCACGCGCCCGAAAACCTCACAGTTGGCCGTCAGAGACCGGCGGCGAGGGACCGCAATTCCGCCGCCGTAGCGACAAGGCCCTGTTGCGTCAGCGTGCCGAGATAGTCATCGACGCTATAAGGCGGATGCTTGAGACGGGCGCGTACCTTGCGCACGGCCTCGCTGAATATGCCCGGCGCGAGGCTCAAATGGTTGGATAAGAACCCGTCGGGGTGCTGAGCCTCGATACCATGAACCGCGAGCGCCCCGGCAGGGAAATGCTTGAGGTTCTGCGTCACGATCACCTCGCAGCCGCCAGCGATCGCCGCCGCCAGCACATGCCGGTCCCCGACATCCGGCAGAGCGATTGAGGGGATCAGGGCCTCGTAGCCGGTCACGAGGCAATCCCTTACCGCCCTGTCCATGAGCGCGCGCGTACGTTCGAGCGCAGCACGATCCCGCTGCGGCTCGTTACGCAACAGCGCCTCGATCCATTCCCGGTGAATGTCTGCCGACCATTTCGCCTTGAAGAGATCCGTGCGGGCAACCTCGATCAACAGATCTCGCATCGGCGCCGGATAGAGTACATTGGCGTCAAGAAGCGCGGTGAAATGGCTCACGGCCGACGATAGCCCATGTCCTGTTCTTGGGCCTCTCGAACGAGCTGGTCCATGACCGCATCCCGCTCTCGATCGTCGCGGGCCTTATAGGCCATGACATCTTCCATGCGGATACGCCGATGTTTGCCGACCCGCCGAAACGGAATCGCGCCCTCGTCGAGGAGCTTGATGAGATAGGGGCGGGAGACCTTCAGCACGTCGGCAGCCTCGAACGTCGTCAGCTCAGCGTTCTCCGGAATGATGATCACGCCTCGGCCGGCAGCCATCGCTTCGAGAATATTCATAAGCAGCGCGACCGCGCCGGCGGGCAACTCGATGGGCTCCTGTCCGGCCTCCTGCAAGCGCAGCGTGAGCGGCCGCTTCTGGCGTGCGTAGCGGGAAAGAAGCTGACCCGAGACGCGCGCGATCGCTGCGTCCTGATCGGATGGGGGAAGCTGCCGGTGTGCGATCATGTTCATGGAATTCTCCTCTCCCCCTAAAATGCCCACATGTGCAATATATGCAACAGGTGCTTTTTGTGTAACCTTTGTCCGCGAGCGGGAACCCTGTCTGGATGGAGTGTTTCAGGAGCCATGACGGCCACATGAGAGAAATTTCCGCCACGGACGCCCGGAACCGCTTCGGCCAATTGCTCGATGCGGCACAGAGCACGCCGGTGCGCGTGACCAGAAAGGGCAGGGCGGTCGCCGTGATGATGGCTGCACAGCACTACGCGCGCCTGCAGGGCGCCGCCTGGTGTCCGCCGTCAGCACCCATGGGACGATATGATGTGATTGAGCAACGGAGGGTTTCTGGCTCATCGTAACCGCCAAGGAGTGGAGATGAGCCAGAAACCCGGAACGCAGAGAGCCGCCGCCGAGAAGGTGGTGAAGGAGATCCGTCGGGCGACACGGAAGCAGCATTCGGCCGAGGAGAAGATCCGGATCGTGCTTGCCGGACTGCGCGGCGAGGACAGCATCGCCGAGCATTGCCGGCGCGAGGGAATCGCGCAGAGCTTGTACTACAGCTGGTCGAAGGAGTTCCTGGAAGCCGGCAAGCGGCGCCTGGCGGGCGACACCGCGCGACAGGCGACCAGCCCGGAAGTGAAGGAACTGCGGGCCGAGTCTGCGGCGCTGAAGGAGGCGGTGGCCGATCTCACGCTGGAGAACCGGCTGCTCAAAAAAAGCATGACCGGGGCTGGGGACGACCGCGCATGAGGTACCCCGCCACGGAGAAGCTCGAGATCATCCGGCTGGTCGAGGGATCGAACCTGCCGGTGCGCCGGACGCTGGCCCGGATCGGGGTGCCGCCCGCGACCTTCTACCGCTGGTACGACCGCTACCGGGAGCATGGGCCGGAAGGCCTGGAGGACCGGTCGCCGCGGCCGGGCCGGGTGTGGAACCGCATCCCAGAGCCGGTGCGGGAGCGCATTCTGACGCTGGCGCTCGAGGCGCCGGAGCTGTCGCCGCGCGAGCTGGCGGTCCGCTTCACCGACGAGCAGAAGTATTTCGTCTCAGAGGCTTCGGTGTACCGCCTGCTCAAGACGCACGACCTGATCACCAGCCCGGCGTTCATCGTGGTGAAGGCGGCTGTCACTTCTCGAAGGTGGTGTCAGCGATCTTCCGGAGGCGCTGGCAGCGGGGCCGGGTGTGGCTCTGCCGGATCGAGCGTAGGGGTTGAGGGGGCCTGCGCCCTGAGGCTGGCGAGCTCGCGGTAGAGGGTGGAGCGGCCGAGGCCGAGCTGCTTGGCGGCCTGGGCCGGGCGCAGGCCGGCCTGGATCAGCGTGAGGGCCGAGGCGAGCTTGTCGGGGTCGAGCGGGGGCCGGCCGGGCCGCTTGCCGCGGGCGCGGGCGGCGCTGAGGCCGTCGCGGGTGCGCTCGACGATCAGCCGCCGCTCGAAGTGGGCAATGGCGCCGAAGACGTGGAACACCAGCTCGCCGGCGGCCGAGGCGGTGTCGAGGCGCTCCTCGAGCGAGCGGAAGGCGAGCCCGCGCGCCTTGAACCCGTCGACGGTCTCCAGGAGTTCCTTGAGGGAGCGGCCGAGCCGGTCGAGCCGCACGACGCAGACGACGTCGCCCGCGCGCGAGTAGTCGAGGAGCTCGGCCAGGCCCGGGCGCTCGAAGCTCTTGCCGGAGATCACGTCCTCGAAGATGCGGATCGCGCCGGCCTCCTCGCGCAGCCGCCGGCGCTGGACCTCGAGGTCCTGGTCGCTGGTGGAGATGCGGGCGTAGCCCAGCACGTCGGGCATCGCGGTCTTGCCCTGTCCCAAATCCGCACGGTTCGTGGACCGGAGCGGCGGAGCCGGCCAAGTCCGGCCCCAGCCGTCCCTAAATACCGTCCAGGAACCTGGGCTGTCCAGGAACTTCGCCGCACCCTTGCTGGACGAGTTCGGGGTGCTCGCGCAGGAGGCGCCGCACCTCGATCATCAAGCGGGCGTGGCAGCGGCGTCTGGTCATGTTTCTGAGCCGGTGGACCGGCACGCCCGTTCCGATCGACAGGCGCTCCAGCGCCCTTGGCGACGGATCGTCCGCCAGGCTTCCGACCTCGCCGGCGTCGCCGAGGCCATGGCGGCAGAAGGTGGCGACGCCCGTCCCGTAGCACTCCGCCAGCCGCCGGACGTAGCCGTCGAGGCGCTCGAACGGACGCGGGGCCGGGTGCAGCGGCCAGCGCGGATGCGGCAGGTCACCCAGGATCTCCGCGTCATCGAACACGCGGGAACGACGCCTCGAACAGGGCGCGGCGCTCGTCCGGCCCGCGGTAGTCGCACTGATCGAGCACGCCGCGGTCGATGCGCTCTCGCCCGCAGGCGAGGGCATGGGCCGCCGCCGAGGTCAGGAGGGACGCGACCTCGCCGATCAGCCCGGTCGAGCGGCGCAGGATCAGGCTCCGCAGCTCCGGGCTGGCTCCAAGGCCCGAGGGGTCGCGCAGCGGCAGCGCGCTCTCGAAGCTGGTCAGGAGCCGCGCGAACTCCAGGTCGTCCTGCCAGGCCGGCAGCGGCACGGGCTCGAAGCGGTTCTCCAGCTGGTCGTCGCTGCGCACCGCGATCTGCGCCTGCTTGGTGCCGAGGCCGACGATGGGGAGGCGCAGCTCGTTGCCCAGGAAGCGCAGCGTGTTGAGGAATTCCGCCCGCCTCGCGTGCGTGCCGGCCAGCATGTTGTGCAGCTCGTCGATCACGAGGACCCGCGCCTCGACGGCGCGCAGCAGCGCCAGCGCGTGACCCTCCAGGCGCGCGCCCGGCACGTTGAAGGAGACCGGCGCGTTCAGCGCCATCAGCAGGGCGGCGTAGAAGCGGCGCAGGCTGGGCTCGGACGGCATCTGCATGACGACGACCGGCGTGACCTCGCGGCCGCCGCAGGCGCTTGGCGTCGCCGGATGAAGGCGCCTGAACTTCTCGGCGACCATGGTCTTGCCGTTGTTGGTCGGCCCCACGATCAGCAGGTTCGGTGGTCGGATCCGGCCGGGCCCGTGGGCCAGCACGGCCTCCAGCCTGTCGAGCGCCGCCCGGGCGTGGGAGTGGTTGATCCACCACTGCCCGCGCAGATGCGCGAGGCGCTCAGGCCCGGGCCGGTCGACGATCGCCCGCGTCGCCGCGGAGAGGTGAGCCAGCCCGTCGTCCATCATCGCCACACCTCGATGTCAAAGGGCTCGAGCGGAGCGCCCGGGCCGACCGTGCCGGCGGACCAGGCAGGCCGTGCAGGACTCGGGACGGGGCCCGGGCCGGGGGCCGGCTCGTCAATCACGCGCAGGCCGAGACGCCGAGCCCGCTGGCGCCGGGTGGTGCGCGTGGAGGTGCGCGCCTCGGCCTCGATGGCCCTCATCTCCTCGATGGCGGCAAACAGCGCGTCCTCGTCCAGCTCGCCGCGGCGGCGCTGGCGGAGGCGGGCGCGAGCGAGCCGATGCTCCCACAGCGACACCGGTGGCCGCGAGAACTCGCGGTAGGGCACCTCCAGGTAGCCGCCGTCGTCGGGGTCCAGGACCCACACGCGGCTGAGGTCGCGCGGGTCGCGCCGGATCAGCACGCGCAGGGGCGGGGCGCTGCGCTCGATCCACGGCTTCAGCGCGTCCGAGAAGTAGTGGACGTGGTCGATCACCACGCCGTCGCGCCGAAGGGTTCGCCGCACGACCGGGAGGAAGTCGATCAGGAACGCGCGCGGGTCGCGCGGGCTTGGCGGCGCCCGGCCCTCGGCGGCGAGCGCCCGCACCCCCTCCTGGTACCGCCGGAGCGGCGCCTCCCCGGCCAGGCCCGCATGGGGCCGCAGGTGGTAGAACTTGGCGATGGTGACCGTGAGCCAGCGCTCCAGCTCGGCCAGCGTCAGGCAGGCGGCCTTGTCGCTGTCGTAGCGACCGCGCGCCATGACGCTGGAGAAGGTCGTCCCCGGCAGGCCATGCACCAGCTCCATCAGTGTGCCGATCACCCGCTCGACGATGCCGCCAGCCTGCGGGCGGCCCGGCGGGCGCCAGTCGATGGCGATGTCGTGCTGGGCGCAGCCCCTCTCGAAGGCCTCCGAATGGAACTCGCGGGCGTTGTCGACGCCGATGCGCCGGGGCCGCCCCGTCACCGGCCAGTCGGCCTCGACGTCGACCGCCTCCAGCCAGGGCCTCTTGTCGGCGGCGACATGGGCCAGGCACAGGCCGACGCTGGTCGCCGAGGGCGGCTCGAGGGTGACGTGGAACCCCGCGATGCAGCGACTGAAGACGTCGATCGCCACAGTGATCCAGGGCCGGCCGATCGGCTGGCGCTCCGTCGGGTCCACCAGGATCAGGTCGACCGGGGTGTGGTCGATCTGGACCACGTCGAGCGGCGCCCGCGCCGGCGGCGTCGCGCCGCCGACCGGCGCCGGGGGGTCCACGTCCCCACGCCGTCGGCGTTCCTCCAGGCCAAGGGCGGCGAGGCGCCGCCGCACTGTGCTGGCCGCAGGCGGCCGAAGCTTGCGCTCGGAGGCGCGGCGGCGCACCTCCTGGACAACCTGCTCAGCCGAGAGCCGCTGCGGCGTGAGGTAGAGTTCCGCCACCACGTCGCGCACCAGCTCGTCACGGGCCGCCCCGATCCGCGACTTGCCGCGACCGCCCCCAGATCCCTCCGTGACCAGTGCGGTGAGCGCGCCACCGCCCTCGCGGCAGCGGCGAAGCAGGCGGTAGACCTGCCGCTCGGACAGGCCAAGCGCCTCGGCCGCGGTGCGCGCCTCCCCGCGCGGACAGGCCGGCAGCGCCGCCAGGGGCCGGATCACCGCGGCGCGGCGCTCCGCCTCGCGCCACACAGGCGCCGCCACGAGGCTCAGGTCTGGGATGTTCTCCCTTGCCACCTGCCGACCTCCACTTCCACAGAAGTGCCCGCTGCCGACATCGGGTCCGGTCGTCAGCGACACCGACTCTGACAAGGATCCGGCTCGCCTGGCAAGCTTCTAAGATACCGCCGCTGACGCCGGCTTCGAGAACTGACACTTCTCCCGGAACAGTCTCTTGAAAAGCGGTCTCTGATAATCCGCGCTGAGCGCGAGTTCCCGGAGATGATCTCTGCATGCTCGTCGCACGGGAGGGACAGGACAGGATCGATCTTTGCCAAGCGCATCCTTGGGTGTGAGCCGTGCACTGCCTCGCCTCAATACCGATGCAGTTGAAACTCTTTGTTAAGGATTTCTCGCTATCATCGAGGGCGTCCACAAACCTGGAGACGCCTCATGAAATCCTTGGCCCTCGGCGGTGCCGTCCTGCTTGTGCTATCGGCCGCTCATGCTGCCCTGCCTGACTTTTTCTACTTCCTGCCGCTCGGCGGCAGTCCCATCGCCGAGACGGGGATCGTGCTCAGCATGCTGTGACCCCCGCTTTCTCTTCCATCTGAGGTTAGAGTCCGGCCTGAAAGAGGGACCGGACGATGAAGCGATCGAAGTTCACCGAGGAGCAGATCGTCGGGATCCTGCGCGAGCAGGAAGCCGGCGAGAAGACGGCGG
>JBGALW010000090.1:0-14890 GCA_044223585.1 Amaricoccus sp. | reverse complement strand
CGCCGCCGGCACCACCGCCCGCCATGGAGGCGCTGGCGCTCAGCCTGGCCCTCGCCGAGGCGATGAAGCCGCTCGAGGCGCCGACTGCCGACATCCATTCCGAGGCGACGGACAAGAAGGCCGCGCGGGAGACGCTCCGGAAGGCCTATGCCGCCGCTACCGCCGCCGACGGCGCGCTCGGCATCAAGTTCGAGGCGGCGCGAAAGTCCTTCGACCGTACCGTGACCGACATGGACCGAGACGGCGTGCTCGCCGACTGGCTCGCCGGCCCGCTGGGCGCGGGCGGCGCGATCCACGAGATTCTCGCGCAACGCAAGGATCTCGAGACGAAGCTCGCGCCCTCCCTCGGCGACCACGAGAAGGCGCGCGCCGAGGCGCAGGCCAAGACCAAGCTCTGGGCCGCCTGGTTCGCCGACTGGTCCGCGCCCGTCGACAAGCTGACCGCGCAGATCGGCCAGTACTCCGACAAGATCGACAAGCTGAACGGCGACATCAACAACGACGTCGCCCGCGCGTCGGCGCTGCTGAGCTTCTGGTTCGAGGTCGCGCCCAAGCACCTGCAGCTGGCGCCGGACCTCGCGGCGCCGATCGGGGCCGTGGTCGCCAAGGTCGCCGCCGCGCTGGTCGACTACCCCGACCTGCAGAAGCAGTTCACCATCGGCCCCGACCGCGGCGCCGACGACGGCAGCCTCTACCTGATCGCGGCGGACAAGCTCGCCGCCAAGCGCGAGTCGGTGCTCGCCAAATGGGGCGATGCCGCCACGCTGCAGGCCAAGGCCGAAGCCGCCTTCAAGCTCGACCCCGACGACGCGGCCACGCGCAGGCAGGCGTTCGAAAAGCTCAAGGGCGACGCCTGGATCGCGGAGGCGAAGAAGCAGCCCGCCTGATCCAGGCAACCCAACCCATTCCCGAGGGAGGCAGCGATGCCCGAATATCTCGCACCCGGCGTCTTCATCGAAGAGATCGAGCGCGGTCCACGTCCGATCGAGGGCGTCGCCACCAGCACCGCGGCCCTCCTCGGCGAAACCGAGCGCGGTCCGACGCGCCCGCGCCTGGTGACCAGCTTCAACGAGTACCGCCGCCATTTCGGCAGCGCCTTCGCCGCGGACAAGTTCCTGCCCTACGCGGCGAGCGGCTTCTTCGACAATGGCGGGCGCCGCGCCTACATCTGCCGGATCTGCCCGGCGGACGCGGCGACGGCGTCGCTGCAGGCCGGCGGCCTCGACCTGACCGCGAGCGGACCGGGCGAATGGGGCAACCGGGTCTTCGTCAAGCTGTCGGAGGGCGCCGCGACCCGCGGCACCGGCCGAGACCCCAGCACCTTCCTGCTGCAGGTCGCCTACTGGGACACTGCCGCGCCCGGCGGTGGCTACCCCGACCCGTTCGACCCCGGGCAGAACCGGATCCTGCCCCGCCCGAGCTATGTCGAGAGCTTCGACGACCTCGAGTTCAAGGACCCGGCGTCGCCCGACTTCTACGCCACGCGCCTCCTCGACAACAGCGCGCTGGTGCGGCTGACCGCCCCCGATCCCCAGCCTCTCGCGGCCCTGCCGCAGGCGGCGCTCACGGCGCTCGCCGGCGGCGCGGACGGCTCTGCGCTCCAGGTCGACGACTTCGTCGGAGCGAATGCCGACAGCAACCTGCGCACCGGCCTGTCGGCGCTCGACCTCGACGAATACCGCGAGGTGGCGTTGGTCGCCGCTCCGGGCAAAACGGACGTTCAGACCTGCAAGAAGATCTACGAGCATTGCGAGCGTAACCACTTCCGGTTCGCGGTGATCGATTGCCCGCCCTCCAGGGGCGACGCCGCGCAGCTCGACCCGCGCAACGACATGAACACCCAGTACGCGGCCTTCTACTATCCCTGGCTCTACGTCAGCGATCTCAGGACCGGCGCGCGCAAGAAGGTGCCTCCGAGCGGCCATGTCCTCGGCCTCTACGCGCGCACCGACATCAACCGCGGCGTCTGGAAGGCGCCGGCGAACGACGGCCTGAGCGGCGTCTTCGACCTCGAGTACTACGTCGACACGGGGACGCAGGAGGTGCTGAACCCGCGCGGAGTCTGTGCCATCCGCCGCTTCCCGGGGCGCGGCATCCTGGTCTGGGGCGCGCGCACGCTCAGCGACAACGCGCTCTGGAAGTACGTCAGCGTCCGGCGGCTGTTCATCTTCATCGAGCACTCGATCTACGAGGGCACGCAGTGGGTGGTGTTCGAGCCCAACGACGAGCGGCTCTGGGCCCGCGTCGCCGACACCGTCCGGCTGTTCCTCCGCACCCAGTGGCGCAATGGCGCGCTGATGGGGGCGACCGAGGACGAGGCGTTCACCATCGCCTGCAACCGGACGACGATGACCCAGGACGACATCCTGAACGGGCGGCTGATCTGCCGCATCGGTATCGCGCCGGTCCGCCCGGCCGAGTTCGTCGTGTTCCAGATCTACCAGAACACCGTCGAGGCACGGAGCTGACCGGGGCCGGAGGCGCCCGCAGAGGAGACGCGAAATGGCACGCAACGACCCGCTCCGGAACATGCGCTTCCGGGTTGAGATCGACCAGATCACCCAGGCCTTCTTCAGCGAGGTCGCCATCGGCGAGACCACGACCGAGGCGATCGACTATCGCGAGGGCACCGAGCCTACCCACGTCCGCAAGCTGCCCGGCCTGACCAAGTACGGCAACATCACCCTGAAGTGGGGGGTCACCGACTCGCAGGAGCTCTATTCCTGGCACAAGCAGGTGGTCGCCGGCGGCATCAAGAACGCCCGCAAGAAGGTGAAGATCATCGTCATCGACGAGTCGGGCGCCGACAAGGCGAGCTTCCTCGTCTCGGAGGCCTGGCCGACCAAGTACGACCCCAGCGATCTCAACGGCAAGGGCAACGAGGTGTTCATCGAGCTGCTCGAGCTGGTCAACGAAGGCATCGAACGCACCGCCTAGAGCGGGCGATCAGGCAGAGCCGGATCGCCCGCTCCAGGGTCTCGATTTGCCGCGATATCCTGGCCACCGGTCGAATTCGTCCGGTCGGCCATCGCTCCAGGAGGACGCGCATGGACCGCACCCTTTCGCCCGCATTCCGCACCGAGTTCGAGTTCTCGCTGCCGAAGGGCTATGTCGACGAGGCGGGCGTGCTGCACAAGCGCGGCGTCATGCGGCTCGCGACGGCGGCCGACGAGATCCTGCCGCTGCGCGACCCGCGCGTGCAGTCGAACCCGGCGTATCTGACCGTGATCATCCTCGCGCGGGTGATCACGCGGCTCGGTGCCGTGCCGCATGTCGACACGCAGCTGGTGGAATCGCTCTTCGCCTGCGACCTGGAGCACCTGCGCCGGCTCTACGAGGAGATCAACTCCGCCGAGGAGACGGACGAGCTGCCGGCACCGCCCGGCACCCCAGGGACGAACGGCCGGGCGTTCGGGGGGATATCGCTGCCGGGGGAAGCCTGATGGCCTACCCCGTGGCCGACCTTTACGGGGAAATGGCGTTCATCGCCTCGCACTTCCACTGGAGCAGCGAGACGCTGATGACCATGTCGCACCGCGAGCGCCGCCGCTGGTGCCGCGAGATCTCGCGCATCAACCGCATGCACTCGGGCGCCGCGTCCGATCCCTTCGCGGGGCTCTGACATGGCGCGGCGCGACCCCTATTCCGGCTTCCGCTTCCTGGTCCAGGTCAACCAGGTGACCAAGGGCGGCTTCTCGCGCGTGCGCGGCCTCTCCCGCGAGACCCGGGTCGAGAGCTTCCGCGAGGGCGGGGTCAACGACCACGAGCACAAGCTCGCGTCGCTTACCACCTACGGCAACCTCGTGCTCGAGCGCGGCATCGCCGACCCCTTCCTCTACGCCTGGCACCAGGCGGTGATCGAAGGCGCCGCCAGGCGGGCGATGCTGACCGTCACGCTGCGCGACGAGCAGGGCAACGACGCCTGGAGCTGGAACGTCCTCAACGCCTTCCCGGTGAAATGGGCCGCCTCCGACCTCGACGCCGCCTCCGGCCAGGTGACGACCGAGGCGGTGGAGTTCGCGCATCACGGCTTCCTGCTGCGCCCCGGCGTCGGAGGGCTCGCGCCGTGAGCCGGCCGCACGCCATCGCCGTCGCGCGGCCCCTGTCGCCGGTCATCGGCGGCCTTGCCGGCCGGCCGGAGCCGCGGCACCGGCGGGGGGTGCCGCTCCGTTGGCGCCCGGCGCCGGATCGCGCGTTCCCGGTCCTGAACCTCACCATCCGGGCGGCGTCCCGCCTCGACCTGACCATCCGCCCGATCTTCCACGAGCACGTCCACCCCGGCCCACCCCGCGCGCCCGCGCCGCAGGAGAGCGAGCCTCGCCGCCGCGCCCACGGCCTCAGGGCCGAGACGCTCCTCCGGCGGCTTGCGAGCACGTTCGCGCCGCCTGCCTTCCCTTACCGCGGCGACCCCTCCCCCGCGCATCCGTCGGCAGTCCCGGCCGCCCCGCCTCGTGCACCCAGCCAAGCCGGCGGGCGCGCCCTGCTCCACGGCCACCCCCGGCCAGCGGCCGCGCCGGCCTGTTTCGGAGCGCGCCGGCAGCTCGTCATCCCGCCTCGAGCGCTGGCAACGTCGATCCGGTGCCCGACACCTGCAGCGGGGGCCGCGATCCGGCCGCCGCAGCCTCGCAGGAGGGCGACCGGAACGGCTGCCGTTCTGCGCCAGCGGACGCCCGACCTCGTGCCGCACTCCCCGACGAGGCCGCTTCGGACGGAGGGCCAGTTGCCTTTCGGCCGCGCCACGCCCATCCGCCCGGCCGGCCCCTCGCCCATGCCCGCCGCGCCGCGCCCGACCGTCGCCACCCTCCTTGCCGTCCCCGCCGCCGTCGTGTGGCGTGACGCGCCGGACGTCCCGGTCGCGCCGGTCCGCCGCCGTCCGCCCGCGGAGACCGTCTGGGCGACGGCGCCGTTGCAACGCGAGCCGCAGGTCGATCTCGCCGCGCTGGCGCGGGCGATCGGCGCCGGCGGCCTCGCCGCCGCCTCCCCCACGGCGGCGCGCATGCTCGCCGCGCGGGACGCAACGCCGCCGACGGCGTTTCCCGACACCGGGCGCATCGTCGACGCGGTGATGGAGCGGCTCGACCGGCGGCTGCGCAGCGACCACCTCAGGAGAGGGTTGTGATGTTCGGAGCCTCGCTCGAGAAGGCCTACATCGAGACGGTGAACGCCACCGAATACAAGAAGATTCCGGTGCTGTTCAATCCCGCAGAATACAGCATCGAACGCGCCAACGCCTACAAGACGACGCCGTTGCCGAACATCGGCAGCCCGCTGATCCAGTTCGTGAACGGCGACGCCGCGACGCTGTCGCTCGAGCTCTTCCTCGACGACTGGACCGACCCCGACGGCCCGCCCGCGGAATTGCCGCGGCTCAGCGGCCGCGGCGAGTCCCGAAGCGTGCGGCAGCGGATCGACGAGATCGTCTCGCTGCTCGACATCGACCGCGGGCTGCACGCGCCGCCGCGGGTCCGCTTCGTCTGGGGACCGTTGCGCTTCGAGGCGGTGATCGAGAAGATCGGCCGCAAGGTCACCCTCTTCCGCCCGGACGGCACCCCGGCGCGCGCGACCCTCTCGGTCGCCTTCAAGGAGTACCGCGCGCAGAGCCGCACGGCGCCGGACGTCCGCCTCGAGTCCGCCGACAAGACCAAGCGGCGGCAGGTCCGGGCGTTCGAGTCGATCTGGACGATCGCGTACCGCGAGTATGGCGACCCGCGCCAGTGGCGGGTCATCGCCGCGGCGAGCGATGTCGACGAACCCCGCACGCTCGAGCCGGGCGACTGGCTGCGCGTGCCGCCGCTGGAGGTGGACAATGCTCTCAACCGGCTCTAGCGCCGCTCGCGCCGACCTCTACGCGCCCGCGGCGACGATCGCCTTCGAGCGTCCGGACAACGACATCCGCACCGGGCTCGGGCTCGACTTCACCCAGGTCGAGGTCGATCTCCAGCTCAGCGTCGCCAACACCTTCCGCTTTACCATCCCGCGCGCCTTCGACGTCGAGAAGGGCGACTTCTTCACCCGCTTCGGCCAGCCGCTGATGCCGATCCTCAAGCTCGGCCGCCGCGTCTGGATCCGCATGGGCTACGGCGACCTCGCCCGCCGGAAGCCGGTGATCTCCGGCTACGTCACCGCGATCTCCACCGGCTTCTCCGAGGGCGGCGCGCCCGAGATCGAGGTTTCGGGAACCGACGCCGCCTACCTGCTCACCATCGGCACCCGCGAGCACCGGCTGGAGAACAAGTCGGTGCGCGACGCGGTCAACGAGGTGGCGCGGACCAACGGCCTGTCGCTCGCCTTCTCCGACACGCCCCCCGCCAACATCACCCTCGACGCCAACCATCAGACCGACCTCGACTTCCTGCGCAAGCTCGTCGAGAATTTCTCCACGCGCGAGAAGAAGTGGGAGTTCTTCATCCGCGCCTCCGACACGGTCGACACGCTGGTGTTTCGCCCGCGCAGCCCCGCCGAGCCGCCGCTCGCCGAGCTCGCGCAGGGCGGCGCCCTGCTCAGCTTCAAGCCGGAGATCAACCTCGGCAACCAGGTCCGCAAGGTCGAGGTCCACGGCTGGGACGAGATCCGCAAGGAGCCGATCGTCGGCGTCGCCACCGCCGACAAGGGCAAGAAGGGCGAGCCGGCGGGGGGCGACATCCAGCGCAGCGCCTTCGGCCGGGATTCGGTGCTCGTCCTCAAGCTGCCGGTGAAGTCGCGCGAGGAGGCGGACCAGCGCGCCGAAGCGGCCATGGCGATGCGCGCGAACGACCTGCTCAAGGGCGAGGGCGAGACCTTCGGCTTGCCCGAGCTGGTGCCCGACACCGGCGTCAAGCTCACCGGGCTCGGTCAGCAGTTCTCGGCGACCTACTACGTCGTCAAGACCGTCCACCGCCTCGACACCTCGGGCTATCGCACCCGCTTCTCCGTCGAAAGGACCGTCGCATGAGCGGCCTCGCCTACGAGATCGAGGTGGGACGCGAGGCCGGCGGCAGCATCGCCGGCGTCGCCGTCGGCGTGGTGAGCGACAACAAGGACCCCAAGGGCCTCGGCCGCGTCAAGTTGCGCCTGCCGTGGCGCGAGCCGAACTTCGTCACCGACTGGGTGCGGATCGTCACGCCGATGGCCGGCAAGGACCGTGGCGCGTTCTTCCTGCCCGAGGTCGGCGACGAGGTGCTCGTCGCCTTCGACCGCGACGACATCCGCTATCCCTACGTGCTGGGCAGCCTGTGGAACGGCGACGAGAAGCCGCCCGAGTCGAACGCCGACGGCAAGAACGACGTCCGGGTCATCAAGTCGCGCAAGGGCCACGTCGTGCGGCTGGTCGACGCCGACGCCAAGGGCGCGGTCACCATCGCGCTGAACGACGGCAAGAAGCTCGAGATCGACGACGACGGCCTGCGCCTCACCGACGGGCAGAACTCGATCGAGATCAAGACCAAGGGCGGCTCCATCGAGCTGACGGCGACCTCGGCGCTGACGTTGAAGGCGCCGCGGATCACCATCGAGGCCTCGGGCCAGCTCGAGCTCAAGGGCGGCGCGACGCTCAGCGCCAGCGCCGGCGGGCCCGCGTGGCGCGCCGGCAGCGACGCCCACGTCTGCCCGCTGGTCGACGGCGTCAAGCCCCACGCCGGCGGCGTCGTCGCCAAGGGCAGCGCCAGCGTGCTGATCGGCGGCCTCCCCGCGGCGCGGATGGGGGACCAGGTGGTCGAGGCGGGTGCCCCCAACCCGATCGCGGCCGGCGAGCCGAGCGTGCTGATCGGAGGGTGAGATGGACAACCTGCGCCAGCGCGACTTCCTCGGCATCGGCTGGAGCTTCCCGGTCGCGCTCGACCCGGTCGGCGGCGACGTGGCGCTCGCGGCCTACGAGCGCGACGTCAAGGAGGCGATCCGCATCATCCTGCACACCGCGCCCGGCGAGCGGGCGATGCGGCCCGACTTCGGCTGCGGCATCCACGCGCTGGTGTTCGAGGAGATGAGCACGACAACGATCCACGCCGTCGAGGCGACGATCCGCGACGCGCTGCTGGCCTACGAGCCGCGAATCGAGCTGCTCGGCGTCAGCGTCGATCCCTTCGAGGCGCTGAACGGGGTGCTGCTCGTCGTCATCGACTATCGCATCCGCCGCACCAACCAGACCGACAACCTCGTCTACCCGTTCTACTTCCGCGAGGGCGGCACGCCATGACCGAGCGTCTCGACGGCCGCGGCGAGGAGGCGCTGGCGCGCGAGCTGCGCCGCTGCGCCGCTGCGGTGTTCGGCAGCGACATCGACGCCGTCGAGCCCGGCGAGATCCTCGACGCGATGCTCGGCATCGCCGCGCGCCTCGGCGAGGAGGTGACGCGCCGGCTCGACCGGATCCCGGAGAAGCAGGCGGCCAACTTCCACGCGGCGATGGGGGCCGATCGCGCCCCGCCGGTCCCAGCCCGGGTGCCGGTCGCGATCCGGCTGCTCGCCACCGCGCCGGAGGGCCTGCTGGCGCCGGCGCGAACCCGGCTGCAGGCGACCACCGACGCCGACCCGATCACCTTCGAGACCCGGCACGGCATGACGCTGTTGCGCGGCTCGGTGCCGCGGATCTGCGCCGCCGACCTGGCGGGCGACCGGGTCTTCGTCGCGCCGCCGGCGGTGGCGGCTCCGACACTGCCGCGGACGGCGCCGGTCCGGCGCGTGCTCGCCAGCGCCGCCGGCCCCGGCGCGACCAAGCTCCAGGTCGAGCCCGCGACCGACCTCGAAGCCGGCATGATTATCAGCTTCGGCGACCCGTCGCTCGAGGCGGATCACGAGATCACCGGCGTCGAGGGCAACCTCGTCACGGTGACGCCGCCGGTCGCGACCACCGTCCCCGAGGGCGGCGGGGTGCGCGAGGTCACGCAATTCTCGCCCTGGGAGGCGGGAGCCCGCGACCGGCAGTCGCACCGGCTCTACCTCGGCCATTCGACGCTGCTCGACCTGCCCTCGGCGACCCGCATCGCGGTGTCCGGCCTCGCCGACGACCGGGCCGACATCGACTGGGCATGGTTCGGCAAGCTCACCGACAGCGACCCTCGGGCGGACTGGCACCCCTTCACCGCGGCCCGGCTCGACGCCGGGAGCTGGGTCTTCGACAAGCCGAAGGGCAAGATCGAGAAGACCGGCGTCGAGGGCCGCGAGACGCGGTGGCTGCGGGCGACGCTGCGCGGCCCGTCGACCGCACCCCAGGCCGCGCAGTCGATCCGCATCGCGGCCGGCGCCTGCGACCTCGACGCGTCGGACGTCGGCGCCGGTCCCGGCGCCGACTACGAGGCGGTCGCGGTGACCACCCCGGTGGTGTCCGGCACGCCGTTCCACCCGTTCGGGCACGAGCCGCGGATCTACGACGGCTTCTACGTCGGCTGCAGCGAGGCCTTCGGCAAGGCCGGCGCCAAGGCCCGCCTCGACTTCACGCTGGGCGGCGCGGTGCTCGGACCGATGGCCGCGGTGACGACGGCCAACCTGGTCCAGTTCTTCGCCGTCGGCACCGACGGGCTGCTCTATCGCGTCCGGCTCGACCAGTCCGACCCGCGCTTCGGGCTGCTGCCGTTGCCGGTGGATCTCGACCGGACGGGCTTCCCGGGCCAGGCGGCGGTCGCCGCCGCGCAAACCCTCGACGGCCGGATCGCGCTCGGGGTCGCCGGCCGGGGTTGCGTCTGGACGACGGTGGTGGACGTCGACCCCGGCACCGCGCCGGGGTCGCCGGTCTGGCGCAGGCTGGCCGGCGACGCCGACGCCGCCCAGCTGGTCTTCGGCTCGATCCAGCTCGTCGGCGACCCGCTGGAAACCGTGCTCGCCTTTTGCGACGGACGCCTCTTCACTTGGAGCCGGGACACCAGCACTCCGCAACCTCGGGTGGAAGAGGCCGTCGACCTCCTCCCGATCCTGAACGCCTACGGCCGGGCGTCGGTGATCGTCAGGGCCGGCGCGCACGGCGACCTCGAGGTCACCGTCCGGCTTGTCGGTCTGGGCACCACCCCGCCGGTCACCGTCCCCGCCGGACAGCTGCCGGAGAGGATGCGAGCAGCCTGGGCCGACGGTCCCTTCGTCTACATCGCCGGGTTCGCCGCCGACGCCGATCCGGCCGCGCCGGCCGAGCTCGAGCTCGTCCGGCTGTCCCCCGCCGCCGGCACCTTCCAGCGGGCGCCCCACGACCTCGGCCTGCACGCGCCGCGTCCGATCGGCTTCGAGCCGCCCTACGCCCCGGCCGACGACTGGCCGGTGCTGGTGCTGGCGACGCCGGTGCCAACCCGGGTCACCCTTCGTGGCGGCGCCGTCGCGACGATCGCCAGCGAGGCCAACATCGGGGCGAGCATCAATGCCGCCCGGCGCCTCGTCTCGATCGACGGCTGGACGGTGGTCCAGCACCCGGACCGCGGCGTCCTCTACCGGCGCAACGCCGCCGACCTGCCGGGCACGGTCGGCGAGCACTCGATCGCGAGCGCGCGGCTCGACGGGCGCTACGTCCCGGCGACCATCGCGGGCGAGCTCCCCGCCGGCGCCGAGTGGCTGGTCTTCAGGGGGGCGAGCGACGGCGCGGCCTACCGGGTCGTCGCGCATGCCGTGACCGGCGACAGCCTGCTCTTCCCGACCGCGGCCGCCACTCCCCCGTCCCCGGGTCCCGTCCAGTTTCCGGCCAACCCCGCCGTCCCGCTGCGCCGGACCGGGGGAACCGCCAACACGCTGGACATCCACGGCGTCGGCGCCCCCCTGACGCTCCGCAACTTCTACGATCCCGCCGCCCGCTCGATCCGCCTCCTGATCGAGCACGAGGGATCGCAGTGGATCTGGCGGCTCTCGCGGAACTCGAAGAGCGATCGCTGGACCGCGCCGGCCGGCTTCGACCCGAGGTCCGACCCCTCGACGGTCTACACCGCCCTCGGAACCATCGCCGGCCAGAACGGACAGGCGGTGTCGCGCGTCCTCGGCCCCGGCAACACCCGGCCCTATTTCGCCGCCCCGAGCACCGACGTCGCGGCCCTGCGGAAGATCGGTGCGGTGCGCGCCCTCCTCGCCGGCGGTTCGGCCGGCGGGCTCGACCAGACGATGGCCGACGGCGCCGATGACGTCTTCCCGGTCCGGGCGGAGCTGATCGAGGATCGCGTCGGCGACGCCGCCAGTGTCCGGATGGCGCAGCTGCCCGCTCCATGGAGCCTGCTCGGGCCCAACCAGCCGGCCAACCCCGACCTGTCGTGGGAATATTGGAACGGCTCGTCCTGGTGGGCGCTCGACGCGACCGCGCTCACCGACTCCACGGCCGACCTGCTGGTCAGCGGCAAGGTGGGCTTCACCGTGCCCCGCGACATGGCCGAGACCGACGTCGGCGGGCGCAGGAACCGCTGGATCCGGGCCCGCCTGATCGGCGGCGACTACGGCGAGGCGCGCGTCACCGTCACCAGCGTGAAGGTCGACACCGACACCACCAAACAGTCGGTCTCCCGCGATCTCGGCGCGATCCGGGCGCCCTACGTCATCGACCTGACACTCCGCTACTGCACCCAGGACGCGCTCGCGCCGGAGGTCGTGCTCGCCGCCGACACCCTCGGGGTCATCGACCAGACCAACGCAAATCTCGCCGGACTGCCGGTGCGCTTCTTCCTCCCGGTCTCCGCCGCCCTCGATCCCGGGGCCCCTCCCGCCGCCGCGACGTCGGCCGGGACCGGCGCGTGCTGCGAGCGCTGGGACGACGGCCCGTCGGCGCCGGCCGCCGGGCCCGCCGCGCCCGAGCCGCTCCCGGCCCGGGTCGTCCTGCTCGCGCTCGACCAGGTGCCGAAGGGCGATGTCGTCTCGATCTACCTCGACGCCGAGCCGACCGGCCGCCCTGCCGAGCTCGCGGCGCGGGCCTTTCGCGCCGGCGCATTCGCGGCGCTCGAGATCGTCGACGACGCCTCCTTCGGCCTCAGCGAGCCCGGCGCGCTCAGGCTGCGCATCGCCGAGCCTCCCGACCGCAGCGAGCTTCTCGGGCTCAGCGCCTTCTGGCTCGCGCTGGCGCCGGCGGCGGACGCCGGCGACTGGTCGCCCCGTCTTCGCGGCGTCCATCTCAACGGCGTCGTCGCGGAATCGGTCGAAACCCGGCGCAACGAGCCGGTCGGAAGCTCCTCCGGCGCGCCCGACCAGACCTTCGCGCTCGCCACGCGGCCGATCGATCCCGACAGCCTCGCCCTGTGGATCAGGGAACCGCTCGGACAGCGCGAGGCAGACACGCTCGGCGCCGAGGCGGCGATCGAGGGGATGCCCGGCCCCTGGGTGCAGTGGCGCCAGAAGCCCGAGCTGCCGGTCGCCGGGGCCGGGGCGCCGCAGCGCCTCTTCACGGTCAATGCCCTGACCGGCGAGCTCCGCTTCGGCGACGGGCGGACCGCGCTGGTGCCGCCGCCCGGCAGCGCGGTCCTCGCCCGCACCTACGCTCATGTCGTCGGCGACGCGGCGAACGGCGTCGCCGCCGGCGCCGAGCTCCAGCCGATCTCGCCGATCGCCGGCATCGACAAGGTTCGGGCGCTCGACGTCGCCGGCGGCGGCGCCGATGCCGAGTCGACCGGGCAGGCGCTGGCGCGGGCTCCGGTCAAGCTCCTGAACGGCGACCACCCGGTGACGCTGGCCGACCTTGAGGAATTCGTGACCTCGCGGCTGCCGCGCGTCGCGCAGGCGCACGCCGAGAACCGGCGCGGCCGTGCCCGCCTCGTCGTCGCCGAGCGCGGCGCGGCGATCGTTCCGGCCCCCGCGACCTTGCGCGAAATCCTGGCCGACGTCGCCGCTGCCGCCGCCTACGGCGCCGCCACGCGCCTCGAGGTCGTCGGGCCGCGGCTGCTGCCGATCCGGGTCGAGATCGCGCTGGAGCCCGACCGGGGCGTCGACGCCGCGACCGCCTTCGCGGAGGCTCGTGCCACCGTCCGCGCCCTCGTCGACCACGAGACCGGCGGCCACGACGGGCGCGGCTGGCCCGTCGGTGCGCGGCCCGAGCCCGCCGACGTCGCCGCCGCGCTGGCGGACCTCGCCGAGCGCGCGGCCATCCGACGGATCGCGATCCTTCGCGCCGGAAGCCGGGCGCCGCTGCCCGACCCGCTGCCGTCCGACGTGCTGGTGACCGCCTCCGAGGCCGAGGTTGTGGTCGCCCCGGCCGGGGAGGCGGCAGGATGATCCCGCTCTCCGTCCGGCTCGACGACACCGACTTCGACCGCCTGGTCGAGCTCGCGCGCGGCCAACTCCCCGCCCGGACCCCGCGCTGGACCGACTTCAACATCCACGATCCGGGGATCATGCTGGTCGAGCTGCTCGCCTGGCTCGCCGACACCCAGATCTACAGCCTGGCGCGCGATCGCGCCGACGAACGCACGGCGATGCTCGACCTGATGCGGCGCCGGCTCCGCGGCGCGGTGCCGGCCGCGGGACTCGTCGCCCCGGCGACCGCGCCCGAGGTGGCGCAGCCGGTCCACGGCGGCACGGCGCTGAAGCCGGCGAAGGGCGGGGCGCCGCGCCTCGAGAGCGACGCCGAGATCACGCTGCTGCCGGTGTCGGTCGCGCGCGGCGCGGGGCAGTCGCCCGACGGCGCGCTCACCGTCGTGTCCGGGACGCTGGCGCAGGCGCGGACCGCCTTCGACGCCTTCGGTCCCTCGGGTACGGGCAGCCTGCGGATCGAGCTCGTGGCGAACGGGCCGATCGCGGCTACCGACCCGGTGCTCCTGTCGCTCGGCTTCGCGGTCGAGGACGGCGCCCGGCCGGCGCGCGACGAACGGCTCGGCCGCGTCGACGCCCTGCGCGCCGACGGCACGCCGGTCGAGCGGGTGCGGGACTCCAGCCTCGAGCTCCAGCGCAGCGGCGCCATGGTCTTCCGGATCGATCCCGCCCGCATCGCCGAGCCGATCGTGCTGCGCCCCGCGGCCGGCTACGCGCTGGCGCCGCGACTGCGCGCGATCCGGCCCAATGCCCTGCCGGTCGCCCAGCGGGCGAGCTTCCGGTTGACCGACTGGACCGGCATCGGGCGGCCGGGCCAGACGCTGCTGATCCCGCCCCAGCAGATCTTCCCTTCCGACGAGGCGTCCGAGGATCGCGTCTGGCGACTGGTCGACGGGCCCGGCGCGCTGGCGGTCGAGGTCGGCGCGGCGGGAGCCTGGGAGGCCGGCCGGCTCGACGAGGCCGGCCCCGGCGACCGGCGCTACCGCGCCGAGGAAGCCTCCGACGGCAGCCGCATCCGAATTCGCTTCGGCAACGGCGTGAACGGCCGGCGGCCCGGCCTGTCGGAACCGATCGCGGTCTCGCTCACCATGAGCTGCGGCGCTGCCGGCAACGTCCGGACCGCCACCGAATGGGTGATGCCGGGAAGTGCGGTGCGCTGGCGGAACACCGACCCGATCGAAGGCGGCGCCGACGCACAGGGCATCGGCGAGGCGCTGGCCGACCTGCGCGCGCACCTGCGCGAGACACGGCCCCTCGCCACCTCGGAGCAGATCCGCGACGCGGCGATGGCGCTTTCGCCGGCCCTCGACATCCTGCGCGCCGAGGTCGAGGAAGGCTGGGAGCCGGGGCGCCGCAGGCCGGCGGTGCCGGCGACGCGCACGCTGATCGTCGTCAACCGCGTCGCTGGCCGCGAGGACGCGGCCTGGCTCGGCGCGATCCGCCGGCGGCTGGCGCCCAGGATCGCGGTCGGCGAGCGGCTTCTTGTCGTCGCCCCCCGCTACCGCCCGTTCGGCGTCGAGGTCCGTCTCGCGGCGGCCGCCGGCAACCGGCCGGCGGCCGTGGCCGACAGCGTTCGCGCTGCGCTCGCCGAACGGTTCGACCCTCGGCGCCACCCCTGGCCGCTGGGACGCGACGTCTCGGCCGCGGTGATCGCCGGCTGGGTGCGCAACGTCGAGGGTGTCGCCCGCGTCGTCTCGGTCGCGCTGGTCGTGGACGGCCAGCGGCT
>JBGALW010000089.1:0-15973 GCA_044223585.1 Amaricoccus sp. | reverse complement strand
GCAGGTCGGTCTCCGGCAGATCCTGCACGTGGACGAAGGCGTCGGCCGCGGCGACCCGCGCGACGATCCCCCCGGCATCCTTCGCCGCCGTCTCGCCGTCGAGCGCCCAACCGCTCGCCGAGAGCCACGCCGCCCCGGCCGCGGCACGCTCCGCCGCGTCGTAGGTCTCGGCCGCGGCGCCGATCCCGAGCCCGTATTCCCCCGGCGCCGGGCCGTAGACCCGCGCCCCCGCACCGGCGACGAAGGGGTTGAGGTCGGCCGCCTCGTCCCGGTCCGCCAGCGCCCGGACCGCCTGCTGGAACAGCGCGGCGAGCGTCGGAAAGACGTCGCGGAACAGGCCCGACACCCGCAGCGTCACGTCGATCCGCGGCCGGTCGATGAGCGCGAGGGGCAGGATCTCGAACCCCGACACCCGCTCCGAACTGTCGTCCCAGACCGGCTTCACGCCGACGAGGTGCAGCGCCATGGCGAATTCCTCGCCCGCCGTGCGCATGGTCGCCGAGCCCCAGAGATCGACGACGAGGCCCCGGGGCCAGGTGCCGTGGTCCTGCAGGTGGCGGCGCACCAGTTCCTCCGCCAGCCGGACGCCCTGCGCATGGGCGGCACGCGACGGCACGGCCCGCGGGTCGGTGGCGTAGAGGTTGCGCCCGGTCGGCAGCACGTCCGCCCGCCCGCGCCAGGGCGAGCCCGCCGGACCCGCTGCCACCCGCCGACCGGCCAGCGCGTCGAGGAGGCCCCGGCGCTCGGCCGCGGCGATCACTTCGGCGTCGAAGGACAAGCCCTCGGCCCGCGTTTCAGCGTGGGTCGGCAGCGCCTGCTCCGGCGTGACGGGGCAGGCCGGCGCTGCCGGTGCTGTGCATCGGCGGGTATGTCCCGTGTGGAGGCGCAACAGAAGGAACCCGTCCGAAGACGTGCAGCCCGTCGCCGAACTGCGTCTCCTTCACGTCGCAGACGAAGCGGTCGATGCGCAGGATCGCCTCCGCCCCGCTCGCGCCTTCCAGCCCGAGGTCCGCCTCCACGCCCTGCGCCCGCGCCTCGTCGCGGATGTCCGCGACCAGCCGGTCGCGCCGCCGCGGGTCGAGACCGTCGGCGTTGGAAAACTCGTCGAGCAGCCCCTCAAGCCGCACCAGCGCGCCGGCCCGGCCGCCGATGCGCAGCGGCGGCGGGACGTGGCCCACCGTCACCGCGCCGATCCGCCGCTTGGCCTGCGCCGCCTCGCCGGGATCGTTGACGATGAAGGGATAGACGACCGGCACCGGTCCGATCAGCGCCTCCGGCCAGCAGCCGGCCGAGAGCGCCACCGCCTTGCCCGGCAGCCATTCCAGCGTGCCGTGCGCGCCGACATGCACGATCGCATCGATCCCCTGCGCCCGAAGCCAGAGATGGAAGGCGACGTAGCCATGCCGGGGAACCCGCCCGAGGTCGTGATAGTCGGCCTCCCGGGTGGTCCGCTCGCCGCGTTCCGGCTGAAGGGCCACGATCGCCGCCCCGCGCCGGACGGCCGGGAAACGGAAGGCGCCATCGGCGACCGCGGGGTCGGCCTCCGGATCGCCCCAGGCGGCGGCCAGGGCGTCGCGCAACGCGGGCGGCAGTCCGCCCAGCGCGGCGCGATAGTCGGCGAGCGGCCAGCCGAGCGTATCGGCTGCCAGCGCACCGGCCAGTCCCTCGCCCGGCGTCACCGCCCATCCGCCGGCGGCAAGGTCGGCCAGCATCGCCTCTGCCGAGGCGAGCGCGTCGAGGCCGACCGCATGCGCCATCTGGTGCGCCCGGCCCGGATAGGTCGAGAGCACGAGCGCCAGCCGCTTTTCAGCCGCGGGACGCGCCAGCCGCACCCAGGCCGCCACCCGGTCCGCCACCGCCGCCACCCGCCCGGGGTCGGAGCGGTGCGCGAGACGCGAGAACTGGAGCGCCGGATCCCGCGGCTCCGGCTCCTTGAACGAGACGACGCCGGCCATCAGCCGGCCGTCCACTTCCGGCAGCACCACATGCATCGCGAGATCGGCCGGCGACAGCCCGCGCGCGGCGCCTTCCCAGGCCGCCCGCCCGGAGGTGGCGAGCGCCACCTGGAACACCGGCACCCCGGCGGCGTCGAGCGGCGACGCCCCGTCATCGCCCCGGGCCGAGAAGGCCGTCGCGTTGACGATCGCCGCCGGCGCCAGCGCCGCGACCTGGGTGCGAAGCCACGCCGCTGCCTCCGGCGCCTTCAGCGACGGCGCAAAGAGGCCGAGAACGTCGAAGCCCCGCGCCTCCAGCGCCGCCGAAAGCGCCTCCATCGGCTCCACATCCGCCGCGGTCAGGTAGGCGCGGTAGAAGACCAGCAGCACCCGCGGCCGCGTCGAGGCCGCCGCGAAGGCGGCCGGGTCGACCACGCCCGCCCCCGCCCGCCAGGCCCCGACCTCGGGCAGCACGCGCCCCCCCCGCACCGGCGCGGCATAGAGCCCGGCGGCCAGCGCCAGCTGCGCCAGCGCCGCCTGCGCCGCCGTCGCGCCGCCTGCGTCGCAGAGAGCGGCCAGCTGGTGCAGCGTGGAGACCGGCAGGGTCGAGGCCGCCTCAAGCGCCGCGTCCCGCCGCCCGTCGCCCGGCAGCACCGCGAGCGCGATCCCCCGCTCGCGCGCCACCGCCTGCAGCTGCTGCAGGCCGTAGGCCCAGTAACCGGCGCCGCCGATCAGCCGGACGAGCACGCCTTTCGCCCCCTCCAGCGTCCGCCCGACATAGGTGTCGACCGAAAGCGGATGCTGGAGGCTCGCGAGATTGGCGAGCCTCAGCGACGGCAGCGCCCCGGCGGCCTGCCGCCACCCCGCGGCAAAGGCGCCGAGGTCGCTGTCGGAAAAGGACAGGACGACGAGGTCCGCGGGCGTCTGCGCCAGATCGACCGGCGTCGCCGCCTCGTCCAGCCCATGCGCCTCGCGGAAAACGACGTGCATCGCGCCCCCTTACGCCGCCAGCGCCGCCCGGATCGCCTCGGCGTCGACGTCGTCATGCTCGGCGATGACGACGAGCCGCGACCGCCGCGCCTCGCCCGGCCCCCAGGGGCGATCATACTGCATCCGGACCCGCGCACCCACGGCCTGCACCAGCATCCGCATCGGCTTGCCGGCGACCGCGGCATAGCCCTTGACCCGGAGGATGCCCTGCGCCTCGGCCATCGCCGCGATCCGCGCCGCCAGCGCCTCGGGATCCACCTGCTCGGGCAGCTCGATCACCACGCTGTCGAAATCCTCGTGGTCATGCTCCGCCGCCCCGTCATGGTGCGAGGGGCGGCCGGCGAGATCGTCCTCCGCCGCCGCGCCGAGCCCGAGGATCACCCGCGGATCGACCGCCCCCTCGTGCACCTCGACGACCGGCAGCGGCCGCGTCGCCTCGGCGGCGATCACCGCGCGCGCGCCGGCGACACCCGCCTCGCCCGCGAGATCGCCCTTGGTCAGGATCACCAGGTCGGCACAGGCGATCTGGTCCTCGAACACCTCCGACAGCGGCGTCTCGTGGTCGAGGCTGCCGTCCGCCGCCCGCTGCGCGTCCACCGCCTGCGGATCGGGCGCGAACCGCCCGGCGGCCACCGCCTCGGCGTCGGCGACCGCGATCACGCCGTCGACGGTCACACGCGAACGGATCGCCGGCCAGTCGAAGGCCTTCAGCAGCGGCTTCGGCAGTGCGAGGCCCGACGTCTCGATCAGGATATGCTCGGGCCGCGGATCGAGCGCCATCAGCCCCTCGATCGTCGGGATGAAGTCGTCGGCGACGGTGCAGCAGATGCAGCCGTTCGCGAGCTCGACGATCCGCTCCGCCGGGCAGTCCGCGTCGGCGCAGCCCTTCAGGATCTCGCCGTCGACGCCGACGTCGCCGAACTCGTTCACCACCACGGCCAGCCGCCGCCCGCCGGGGTTGCGCAGCAGGTGCGAGATCAGCGTGGTCTTTCCGGCCCCGAGAAAGCCGGTCACGACGGTCACGGGGATCTTGGTCAGGTCAGACATCCGTCGGGGCCTCCAGCGGCGGGACACGGGCGATGCAATGCTTGCGGAAATGCTCGGGCCGCTCGCGCCAGGGCACCAGCCCGTCCTCGGTCGCGGCATAGCGGGCGGCGCCCTCGACCACCGCCGCGACGTCGCGCGCTGGGTCGAGATCGCCATAGACATAGGTCCAGCGGCCGGCGCCGCCGAGCGCGACGGTGCAGCCCCGGTTGCAGTTCGACAGGCACTCGACGCCGCGCACCACGACGCCGCCCGGTACCCCGGCGGGCATCCCGGCAGGCACGGCGGCCTCCAGCAGCGCCAGCAGCGCGGTCCCGTCGCGCGGCGCGTCGGGCAGCGGGATCGTGCCCGGCACCCGGCAGGTCGTGCAGACCAGCAGCTGAACCTTCGTCGCGGCGCCCGTCACGGCACTCCCCTGCCTCCCGGGCGCGGCCTTCGGTGGGCCGGACCTGCAATCGTGCCGACCCGTCCCCGGAACCTTGACTCGGTCATCCCCTGCTGGCAGGTCTCCCGGCTTGCGGATGTCGGAGCCGTCGGGCCCCGGCGGCAGCCCCCGCCTTCCCGGCCAAACTCGGCCAGTGGCGTCCGGGGGCGCCTCTCCGGTCACGGTCGCGGGGGCGGCTGCCTCGCCGGGGCTCCCCGGCTCGCATTCCCTCTTCGCCTGTCATGGACAGGAACCAGCGCGCCTGTCATGAGGTCAGGCCGCGGAGATCAAGCCGGGAGGCCGAGGTGACGGACGCGCCGATGCACGAGGACGAGGTCCGCCACCGCGAGAAGATGAAGCGAAGATCAGGCCGCCCGCGACCGGATGATGGCGGAAAGGACCGGCGAGAAGGGCCTCGTCATCGTCCATACCGGCACCGGCAAGGGCAAATCGACGGCAGGCTTCGGCATGATCTTCCGCGCCATCGCCGCAGGCATGCCCTCCGCCGTCGTGCAGTTCATCAAGGGCGCGATGCCGACCGGCGAGCGCACGCTCATCGAGACGCGCTTCGCCGACCTCTGCCAGTTCCACACCATGGGCGAGGGCTTTACCTGGGAAACCCAGGACAAGGCCCGCGACACCGCCGCCGCCCGCGCCGCCTGGGAGGAAGCAGGGATCTGATCCCGCGACGAGACGATCCGCATGGTCCTCCTCGACGAGATCAACATCGCCCTCCGCTACGGCTACTCGAC
Source organism: Amaricoccus sp. (assembly GCA_044223585.1). Taxonomy (GTDB): domain Bacteria; phylum Pseudomonadota; class Alphaproteobacteria; order Rhodobacterales; family Rhodobacteraceae; genus Amaricoccus. The sequence goes on along the minus strand of JBGALW010000089.1, from coordinate 10,829 downwards.
GCGGACGCGGTCGTCGCCTTCCTCCGCGACGAAAAGCCGCCGATGACCCACGTCATCCTCACCGGCCGCAACGCCCCCCCGGTCCTGATCGACCTCGCCGACCTCGCGACCGAGATGACCCTGCTGAAGCACCCGTTCCGCAGCGGCATAAAGGCACAGCTGGGCGTGGAGTTCTGACCTCCACGTCACCAGATCATTCGGCGGCTGGCCAAGGCCCTCATTCGGGTCACCGCCATACGGCCTGCGGTCAAGCGACCCGGACGCAGATATATCCCCGCCGGTGCGTCAGCACCGGCGGGGCCTGCCTGTTGCTCCATCACGCCGCTGCATGAGCCGGGTGCAACCGCCGACGCGAGAGGGCCGGGCGACGCGCCCGTCCAAAGCGATCAAACGACTTGCTTGTCACTCACTTCCGCTTGCGCCCGTAGAGTTCCAGCCGGTGGTGGACGATCTCGTAGCCGAGGCGGGCCGCGATCTCCTCCTGCAGCGCCTCGATCCGGGCGGAGGCGAACTCGATCACCTCGCCGGTGTCGAGGTCGATCAGGTGGTCGTGGTGCGCCCCCGGCGCCTCGAACCGCGCCGGGCCGCCGGCGAAGGCGTGGCGCTGGATCGCGCCCGACTCCTCCAGGGCCTTCATCGTCCGGTAGACGGTGGCGAGCGAGATCCTGCTGTCCATCGCCACGGCCCGCTCGAAGATGTGGGCGGCGTCGGGATGGCCCTCCGCGCCGAGCAGGATGCCGAGGATGATGCGGCGCGGCTTCGTCACGCGCAGGCCGGCGGCCCGCAGCATCGCGTCGAAATCAACCTCTTCCCGGATCACGCCCATGCCGGCACCATAGCCGCGACCCTGCCCCGGTCAAAAGACATTTTTGCGAACGATTATCATTTGCATTGACAGGCCCGGCACCCCGGCTATGTTGCGCACTGCAGCATTCCGGCCGTCCAGAGGTTCCATGTTCCGCCTGCCCACCGCCCTCTCCGCCGCCCTGCTCGCCCTCGCGCTCGCCCTGCCGGCATCGGCCGGCGACCGTCCGAAGGTCGTCACCACCTTCACCGTGCTCGCGGACATGGCGCGCAATGTCGCTGGCGACGCCGCGGACGTCGAGTCGCTGACCAAGCCGGGGGCGGAGATCCACTTCTACCAGCCGACACCCGGCGACATCCGCCGCGCGCTCGGCGCCGACCTCGTCCTCTGGAACGGCCTCAACCTGGAGCAATGGTTCCAGAAGTTCCTCGCCAATCTCGGCGACGTGCCCTCCGCCGTGCTCTCCGAGGGCGTCGAGCCGATCGGCATCGCCGAGGGCGCCTATGCCGGCAAGCCCAACCCGCACGCGTGGATGTCGCCGGAAGCGGCAGTCGTCTACGTCGGCAACATCCGCGACGCGCTTTCGGAGGTGGACCCCGCCAACGCCGGCACCTACGCGGCCAACGCCGACGCCTACATCGCCGAAATCCGCGCCGCCGCCGACCCGATCCGCACCGAGCTCGCGGCCATCCCCGAGGACCGCCGCTGGCTTGCCACGTCCGAGGGCGCCTTCAGCTACCTCGCCCGCGACTTCGGCCTCCACGAGCTCTATATCTGGCCGATCAACGCCGACCAGCAGGGCTCGCCCCAGCAGGTGCGCAAGGTGATCGACGCGATGCGCGCCCACGCCGTGCCGGCGATCTTCTCCGAAAGCACGATCCCGGCGGACGCGGCGAAGCAGGTGGCGCGCGAGACCGGCGCGAAATACGGCGGGGTGCTCTATGTCGACTCGCTGTCCGAGCCCGACGGCCCGGTGCCGACCTACCTCGACATGCTGAAGGTGACGGCCGGAACCATCGCGAGCGGGCTCGGGTCATGAAGGACGCCGCGGTTCCGAACGCCACCGGCCTCGACCTCCGCGGCGTCAGCGTCACCTACCGCTCCGGCCTGACGGCGATCGAGGACGTGAGCTTCGCCATCCCGCGTGCCACGATCACCGCCCTCGTCGGCGTCAACGGCTCCGGCAAGTCGACGCTGTTCAAGGCGATCATGGGCTTCGTCCCCGTTGCCACCGGCAGCGTCACCATCCTCGACCGGCCGGCGCGCACCGCCCTCGCGGGAAATCTCGTCGCCTACGTGCCGCAGGCCGAGGAGGTGGACTGGTCCTTCCCGGTGCTGGTCGAGGACGTGGTGATGATGGGCCGCTACGGGCACATGGGCTGGCTGCGCCGGCCTTCGGCCCGCGACCGCGAACTCGTCGCCGCGGCGCTGGAGCGCGTCTCGATGACGGCCTTCCGGCACCGCCAGATCGGCGAGCTCTCCGGCGGCCAGAAGAAGCGCGTCTTCCTCGCCCGCGCGCTGGCGCAGGAGGGGCAGGTTATCCTGCTCGACGAGCCGTTCACCGGCGTCGACGTCACCACCGAGGAAGCGATCGTCCGCCTGCTGACCGAGCTGCGCGACGAGGGCCGGGTGATGCTGATCTCCACCCACAATCTCGGCTCGGTCCCGGAATACTGCGACCACGCGGTCCTGATCAACCGCCGTGTCCTCGCCGCCGGCCCGACCGCCGAGGTCTTCACGCAGGGCAATCTCGAGAGGGCGTTCGGCGGCAAGCTGCGCCACTTCGTGCTCGGCGGCGCGGAGCTGCACGACGACCCGGACGCCCGCGCCGTCACCGTGCTGACCGACGACGAGCGCCCCTTCGTGCTCTACGCCGACGCCCACGCCCGGGGCGCCACCCATCCCGATCCGGGGAAGCCCGACCCCGAAGGCAACGGCCGATGAGCCTGCTGGAGCCCTTCACCTACGGCTACATGGTCAACGCCATCTGGGTCTCCGGGCTCGTCGGCTGCGTCTGCGGCTTCCTCTCGGCCTTCCTGATGCTCAAGGGATGGAGCCTGATCGGCGACGCCCTCAGCCACGCGATCGTTCCGGGGGTCGCCGGCGCCTACATGCTCGGACTGCCGTTCGCCGCCGGCGCCTTTCTCGCCGGCCTCCTCGCCGCTGCGGCGATCCTGTCGCTGCAGTCGGTGACCCGCCTGAAGCACGACACCGTCATCGGCCTCATCTTCACGAGCTTCTTCGGCCTTGGCCTCTTCATGGTGTCGCTGTCGCCCACCTCGGTGAACGTCCAGACGATCATCATGGGCAACATCCTCGCCGTCACTCCGGCCGACACCCTGCAGCTCGCGGTGATCGCCGCCGTGACCCTGACGATCCTCACGCTGAAATGGCGCGACCTGATGGCGGTCTTCTTCGACGAGGCGCACGCCCGCTCGATCGGCCTGCCCGCGCAGACGTGGAAGATCCTGTTCTTCGCCCTTCTCGCCGCCTGCACCGTCGCCGCCCTGATGACGGTCGGCGCCTTCCTCGTCATCGCGATGGTCGTGACGCCCGGCGCCACCGCCTATCTCCTGACCGACCGCTTCGGCCGGCTCTGCGCGCTCGCGTCAGTGATCGGCGCCGCCTGCGGCGTCGTCGGGGCGTATCTCAGCTACTTCCTCGACGGCGCCACCGGCGGCATCATCGTCGTGCTGCAGACCCTCGTGTTCCTCGCCGCCCTGGTGTTCGCCCCGAAGCACGGCATGCTTGCCGCCCGCCGGCGGGCGCGGAAGGCCGCGTGATGACCGGGCTCCTCCTCCCCTTCACCTTCGACTTCATGCAGCGCGCCTTCCTCGTCACCGCCGTCGTCGCCGTGCCGATGGCGCTGCTCTCCTGCCTCCTGGTGCTGCGGGGCTGGTCGCTGATGGGCGATGCCATCAGCCACGCCGTCCTTCCCGGCATCGTCGTCGCCTACCGCCTCGGGCTGCCGCTCGCGGCCGGCGCCTTCGTCGCCGGGATGCTCTGCGCCACCGCGACGGGCTTCGTGAAGGAGAACAGCCGGATCAAGGAGGATACCGCGATGGGCATCATCTTCTCCGGCATGTTCGCGCTCGGGGTGGTGCTCTACGTCGCGACGCCGTCGGACGTGCATCTCGATCATATCCTCTTCGGCGACGCCCTCGGCGTCACCTGGGCGGACGTCGCCCGCAGCGCCGCCCTCGCCCTGCCGGTCGCGGCGGTGATCCTCGTCGGCCGGCGCGGCTTCCTCTTGCACGCCTTCGACGCCGCGCATGCCCGTGCGATCGGCCTGCCGGTCCGGGCGCTGCACTACGGCCTGCTGGCCCTCGTGGCCCTCACGGTCGTGGCCGCGCTGCAGGCGGTGGGGATCATCCTCTCGATCGCCGTGCTGATCTCGCCCGGCGCCATCGCCTTCCTGTGGGTCCGGCGCTTCGGCCCGATGCTGGCCGTCGCGGTGACGGCGGCCCTGCTGGCCTCGGTCGGCGGGGTCTATGCGAGCTTCTGGATCGACTCGGCACCGGCGCCGACCATCGTGCTGATTCTGGCCGCGATGTTCGTGGCAACCCTCGCCATCACCACCCTGCGCGCTGGACTGCGGCGCAGCGCCTGACCGCCTCGCGACGCGCGCTCAGGCGGCGGAGACCACTTCCCGGAGGCCGCCCGCGCGGGCGAGGCGGTCGGCGACGGCCTGCCAGAAGCTGCGCTCGGCCTCGGCCAGCCCGGGCTCGGCGGCGGCGCGCAGCGCCTCGGCGCGGGCCTCGTCCGGACCATAGGCCTCGAGCAGGCAGGTGGCCCGCTGGCGGATCGACCGCCCGTATGCAACTCGCTCTTGAAGATGCGGAAACATCAGGATTTTCCCCGGATACGCTCGCATCAAGAGTGCCTGTCCCGCGAATCAAACTCAAGTTTGCGGTTATCGGATCGTTAATGCGGCAACCGGCCCGGCGGATTTCCGCCGACGCCCTGCCCCACGGCCCCGCCGCGTCAACGATTCCGAAAGAAGCGCGGCCCGGCGCTAACCCCCCGGTAACCTTGGTTGATCTAAGCCTCATGCATCCGCGCGATGGAGGAGAAGCCCCGACGTGCCGCGCCCGATGCTGCTCGCGCTCGCGATCGTCGCCGGCTTTCCGCCGGCCGGTCCCGCCTGCGCGGCCGATCCCGCAGCGGCGCCGGCACCCGTACAGGGCGATCCGGCGGAGCTCTGCGAGCGGGCGATCGTCAATGGCGCGCGCCGCGGCGGCGTGCCCGTCGAGGTGCTGCACGCGGTCGCGCTGACCGAGACCGGCAAGAAGCAGGACGGCAGGCTGCGGGCCTGGCCCTGGGCGATCAACCGCGAGGGCAAGGGCTACTGGTTCGACAGCTACGAGGAGGCGCTCGCCTTCGCCCGGCAGAGCCTCGCCGAGGGCCGGACCTCGTTCGACGTCGGCTGCGTCCAGATCAACTACCGCTGGCACGGCCATGCCTTCCCGTCGCTTGAGGACATGTTCAACCCGGAATTCACCGCGACCTACGCGGCGCAGTTCCTGCGCACGCTCTACGAGGAGCGCCACGACTGGACCGCGGCCGCCGGCGCCTACCACTCGCTGACCCCGGAGAAGGCGCAGCAGTACAGCGCCCGCTTCCGCACGCTGCTGGCCGGCCCGGCCGCCGAGGGGCTGACCGACGCCGAAGCGCTCGTCGCCGCGGTGGCGCCCGGCGTTCCCGGTGTCATGAGCACGCGCCAGCAGCGACGCGAGGCGCAGCGCCGGGCGATGGCCGAGCGGATCCGCAACGCAACGCCGATGCCGGCGGCGACCGGGGGCGTCGCGGGCGCGATCCTCGTGCAACCGGACGGAGCGATGCTGTCGGGGGGGACGCCGCTCTTCGGACAGGCGCAGCCGCTGCTCCCGCCGGCCCGCGGGCCGCTGTTCTGAGGGCGCGATGGACCTGAGCCTCAAGAGCCTCTACCAGCCGACGGTGATGCTGGCGATGGCGCTGATGGCGGTCATCGCCATGATGATCCTGCCGATGCCGCCCTGGGTCCTCGACCTCGGCCTCGCCGCGTCCTTCGCGCTCGCGATCCTGATCTTCACCATCACGCTCTTCATCCAGCGGCCGCTCGACTTCTCGTCCTTCCCGACGATCCTGCTCGCCTCGCTGATGCTGCGCCTGTCGCTGAACGTCTCCTCGACCAAGCTCATCATCGGCAACGGCCAGACGGGGACCAAGGCGGCGGGGCACGTCATCGAGGGCTTCGCCATGTTCATCATGGGCGGGTCGGTGTTCCTCGGGCTCGTGGTCTTCGGCGTGCTGCTCATCGTCAACTTCATCGTCATCACCAAGGGCGCCGGCCGCATGGCGGAGGTCGGCGCCCGCTTCGCCCTCGACGGCATGCCCGGCAAGCAGCTCGCCATCGACGCCGACATGGCGGCGGGCGCGATCTCCCACGCCGAGGCGCGGGAGCGGCGGCGGATCGAGCAGGAGGAGACGACCTTCTTCGGCTCGCTCGACGGCGCCTCGAAGTTCGTCAAGGGCGACGCGGTCGCCGGCCTCCTCATCACCCTCCTCAACCTCGTCGTCGGCCTCGCGATGGGCGTCCTGGTGCACGGGATGCCGATCGGCGACGCCTTCAAGACGTATTCGATCCTGACCGTCGGCGACGGCCTCGTGACGCAGATCCCGGCGGTCATCATCTCGATCGCCTCCGCCATGCTGCTCTCCAAGGGCGGGCTCGTCGGGTCGACCGACAAGGCGCTCGTCAAGCAGCTCGGCGGCTACCCGACGGCGCTCGTCACCTGCGCGGTGCTGATGGGGCTCTTCGGGCTCGTCCCCGGCCTGCCCTTCATCCCGTTCATGATCGGCGCCGGCTGCCTCGGCACCGCGGCGTGGGTCTCGCGCGACCAGGCCCGCAAGGCCGCGGCGCCGGAGGCGGCCGCTGCGCCGGCCGCGCCGCCGAAGAAGTCGCTGGGCGATCTGCTCGACATCGACGAGATCCACATGGAATTCTCGCCGAACCTCGTGCCGGTGGTGATGGACGAGGCGACCGGCCTCGACGCGCGCATCGCCAACATGCGGAGCCACATCGCGACCGAATACGGCCTGATCCTGCCGGAGATCCGCCTGACCGACAATCCGGGCCTGCCCCCCGGCGGCTACACCATCCGCATCCAGGGGGTGGAGACGGCACGCAGCGAGATCGAGACCGACAAGGTGCTGGTGCTGCTCCCCGACGAGGACGCCCCGGCGCCGGAGGGGCGTTCGGTCGCCGAGCCTGTCTATGGCGCCCCGGCACGCTGGATTCCGCGCGCGATGCAGGAGGAGGCGGCGCTGATGGGCCTCTCGGTCGTGACGCCGACCGAAGTCGTCGCGACGCACCTGCTGGAGGTCGTGAAGCAGAATTTCGGCAAGCTCTTCACCCGGCGGTCGCTGCGCAAGCTGCTCGACGAATTCGTCTCGCTGACCGACGCCAAGCGCGGCGAGGCGAACCGGCGGATGCTGGACGAGTTCGTGCCGGAGAAGTTCCAGATCGACACGCTGCAGTCGGTGCTGCGCCTGCTGCTGGAGGAGCGGGTTTCGATCCGCAACCTGCCGCTGATCTTCGAGGCGATCGCCGAGGCGAACGGCCCGCACGCGAGCCCGGAGGTGCTGTGCGAACATGTCCGGCACCGCATCGGCTTCCAGCTCGTCGCCGGGCTGCAGGAGGCGGACGGGGTGCTGCCCCTGATCCAGCTCGCGCCGTCCTGGGAGGAGATGTTCCAGGCCTACCAGCTCGGCGAGGGCGCCGGTGTCGTCGACGTGGCGCTGCCGCCGGCCGAGTTCAACCGGCTCGCCACCTCGGTGGCCGAGCGGATCGCCCATGCCGGGGCGCAGGGCCGCTATCCGGCGGTCGTCACCTCGACCAAGCGCCGGCGCTTCCTGCACACGGTGCTGAACGCCAAGGGCATCCGCAACCCGGTGCTGTCGTTCGAGGAGATCGGCACGACGGCGCGGCCCGCGGTGCTGGGGCTGGCGTGATGGAACCTCTTGCGTCCGACCGGAGCGCCTGGTCGGAGCATTCACTCCACCTTTACGAGCGGAAGGATCGCAAAGATCGCACCACTCTGTCTGTCGTGCCTCGCGTTAAATCCCCGCCGATGCGCCAGCATCGGCAGCGCCTGCCTGCCCCCCTGGCAGGCGCTTCGCGCCAGCCCAGGCAGGCGCGCCGATGCCCGATCGAGATGACGGCGAAGCCGGTTGCAGCCGCCCACGCCAAACTCCGCGCCGCACGGTCGTCCGAGTCGCCGGAAACTCACCTCCCGGGGATGTGTGGGTCCGCCTCGCAGCGCGACGGCTTTCAGAGGCCGAGCCCGGCAGGCCCGCCGCACAAAGGCCGCGACGCCGGCCGGGCAGGCCCTGCATGATCGAAGGCCTCGCCCGCATCCTCGACCTCACCCAGGCCGGCCTCGTCGGCTTCATCCTCGTCTTCACCCGGATCGGCGCGGTCGTCGGCATGCTGCCGGGCATCGGCGAGCAGTTCATTCCGGCGCGGGTCAAGCTCGCCCTCGCCGTCGCCTTCTCGGTGATCGTCTGGGCGATGATCGCCCCCGGCTACGCCTCCCCCGCCCCGGCCCGGCCGTTCTTCGCCATGCTGCTGATCGAGGCCGGAATCGGCATGATGCTCGGCATCGCGATCCGCCTGATGGTGCTCGCGCTCCAGCTCGCAGGCTCGATCGCCGCGCAGTCGACGGCGCTTGCCCAGATCTTCGGCCCGGGCGTCACGCCCGACCCGATGCCGGCGATCGGCTCGATCCTGATGCTCGCCGGCGTCACGCTGGCCGTCGCCTCCGGCCTCCACGTCAAGGCGGCGGTCGCCATGGCCCGGTCCTACGAGATCCTGCCGATGGGCCTGCCGGTGCCCGCCTCGGACGTCGCCGCCTGGGGCACGGCGCGGGTGGCGCGGGCGTTCGCCCTCGGCTTCAGCCTCGCGGCCCCGTTCGTCATCGCCGCCTTCGCCTACAACCTCGCGCTCGGCGCCATCAACCGGGCGATGCCGCAACTCATGGTGTCGTTCATCGGTGCCCCGGCGATCACCGCGGCGAGCCTCCTCATCCTGATGCTGGCGATCCCCGTCATGCTGCACTTCTGGCAGGCCGAGCTCGATGGCGTGCTCGCCGCACCGCTGGCGGTGCCGCGATGAGCGAGAGCGGCGCGGGAGCCGGCGGCGAGAAGGTCTTCGACCCGACCCCGCAACGGCTGGAGGAGGCCCGCCGCAAGGGCGACATCCCGCGCTCGTCCGACGTCACGGCGGCGGCAACCTACCTTGCGCTCCTCGTCGTCGTCGCCACCTCGGGTGGCCTCGCGCTGCAGCAGGCGGCCTCGGTGCTGATGCTGTTCATCGACCAGCCCGACCGGCTCGCCGGCCTCCTCCTCGGCCCCGGCGGTCCCGGCCTCGGCGCCGCGATCCTCGGGCAGGCGCTCTATGCGCTGGCGCCGGTCTTCCTCGTCCCGATCGGCGCGGTGCTGGTCAGCCTCTTCGCCCAGCAGGCATTCACCTTCTCCGGCGAGAAGCTGATGCCCAAGGCCGACCGGATCTCGATCCTCGCCAACGCCAAGCGCAAGTTCGGCCTCACCGGCATCGTCGAGTTCCTCAAGGCGCTGGTGAAGCTCTGCGCCATCGCCGTGGCGCTGTTCCTGTTCCTCTGGGGCGACCTCGACCGGATGATCGGTGCCAGCACCGCCGATCCGAAGGTTCTTGCCGAACTGCTGCTGCACTCGCTTTTCGTGATCCTGCTCCTGACGACGCTGATCGCGGTGACGATCGGCGCCGTCGACTTCGTCTGGCAGCGGTTCGACCACCGGCGACGCCTCCGGATGAGTTTCCAGGACATGCGCGAGGAGGCCAAGCAGTCCGAGGGCGACCCGCACGTCAAGGCGCAGCGGCGCAGCCGGGCGCAGGCGATCGCGCAGAACCAGATGATGCTCGACGTGCCGAAGGCGGACGTCGTCATCGTCAACCCGACCCACTTCGCCGTGGCGCTGAAATGGTCACGCAAGAAGGGCTCGGCGCCGGCCTGCGTCGCCAAGGGCGAGGGCGCGCTGGCCCTGAAGATCCGCGAGGTGGCGGAGACCGCCGGCGTGCCGATCCATTCCGACCCGCCCACCGCACGCGCGCTCTTCGCCACCGTGCCGGTCGGCCGCGAGATCCCGCCGGAGCAGTACCGCGCCGTCGCCGCGGCGATCCGCTTCTCCGAGCGGATGCGCAAGCTGGCGCGCGCAAGGGGGCACTGATGACCGCGCCCGCCCGGCTCCGCGCGCTGGCGCAGCTCGTCGAGGCGCGCAAGGCCCGCGACCTCGCGAAGCTCGACGCCCTGATGGCCGAGGACCGGCGGCTGGCGGCGGAGATGGCGGACCTCGCCCGCACGCCGACCCGCGACGCCGAGACCGGCGGGACGGCCCTGCCGCTCGACCGACAGGCGGCGCGCCTCGCCTGGGTCGACCGCCGTATGGCGGCGCTGCGCAAGGCGCGCGCGGCCCTCCAGGCCCCGATCGCCGCCGCCCGCGCCGCCGCGGTCCAGTCGCTCGGCAAGAACGAGGCGCTCGACCACCTCGTCACCCGCGAGACCCGCGCCGCGGCCCAGCGCCGCGAGGCCCGCGCCGAACGCGAGGCGCCGCCGCCAAAGGCGCCGCGGGGCATGTGACTCCGGATCCGGCGATCGGCAAAGCCCCGCCCCGGCGTCTCCGGTGAAGATGTCCCGCCGATGCGTCCGCATCGGCAACTGCCTGATGACAGCAGGGCGCCCCGCGCCGCTCACGCATGCGGCCGGGCGCGGCGCTGGTCCGAGGCGGCGGGCGGAGCGCCAGGGGGCGTCAGCCGTCCTGCCGGGCGATTTCGGTGATGAGGACTTCCTCGACCGGGGTGTCCTCCATCACCTGGCGGGCGGCGGCGAGGAGGGCGGACTTCAGGTCCTCCATCTTCGGACCCATGGTGAAGCTGCCGTCGAAGCCGCCGGAATTGGCGTGGCGGAACATCACCTTGAGGAAGCTGTCGCGCAGCCGCGGCTCGACG
>JBGALW010000088.1:0-15198 GCA_044223585.1 Amaricoccus sp. | reverse complement strand
GACGAGAATGTCGAGCCCGCCGGCCCTCTCCACCACCGCGGCGACGGCGGCGTCGATCGAGGCCTGGTCGGTGACGTCTAGCTTCACGGCATAGGCGCCCGGCCCGATCGCCGCCGCGGTCTCCTCCGCCCGGTCGAGGGCGATGTCGCCGATCGCCACCGTCGCGCCCTCGGCGACATAGGCCTTGGCGAAGGCCGCGCCGATGCCGCGCGCGGCACCGGTGACGAGGGCGGACTTTCCTGCGAGGCGCATGGTCAGATCGCCAGTCCGGCGGCGTCGAACCGGTGGACGCGGTCGGGTCGTGGCGTCAGATAGATCGTATCGCCATGAACGACCGGCACCTCGCCGCTGGCCCGGACGTTGAGCGTTCCGAGCCCTTGGGTATGCACATGCACGAAAGTGTCGGCGCCGAGATGCTCGGCGACGCCGACGGTGCCGGTCCAGGCGCCTTCGACCGGGGTGGTCGAGACGGCGATATGCTCGGGCCGCACCCCGATCGCGTGGGCGCCGCGCTTCGCCGCCTCGGGCCCTTCGATGAAGTTCATCGTCGGCGAACCGATGAAGCCAGCGACGAAGCGGTTCTTGGGAGTGCGGTACAGCTCCAGCGGGCTGCCCACCTGCTCGATATTGCCGGCGTTCAGCACGACGATCTTGTCGGCCATGGTCATCGCCTCGACCTGATCATGCGTGACGTAGATCATCGTCTTGCCCAGGCTCTGGTGCAGCTCGGAGATTTCCAGCCGCATGGTGCCGCGCAGCGCGGCGTCGAGGTTGGAGAGCGGCTCGTCGAACAGGAAGGCCGAGGGCTGGCGGACGATGGCGCGGCCGATGGCGACGCGCTGGCGCTGGCCGCCGGAGAGCTGGCCGGGGCGGCGCTCCAGATAGTTGGTCAGGTTGAGGATGCGGGCGGCGTTCGCCACCTTCTTGTCGATCGTCGCCTGGTCCTCGCCCGCCATCTTCAGCGGGAAGGCGATGTTCTTGCCGACCGTCATGTGCGGGTAGAGCGCGTAGGACTGGAAGACCATGGCGAGCTGGCGCTTCGCCGGGCTCTCGTCGGTCACGTCGCGGCCGTCGATGATGATCTTGCCGCTGGTGGTGTCCTCGAGGCCGGCGATCAGCCGCAGCAGCGTCGACTTGCCGCAGCCGGAGGGGCCGACGAAGACCACGAACTCGCCGTCCTCGATGTCGAGATCGAGCTTCGGGATGATGTTGGTGGCGCCGAAGGCCTTGTGGACGTCGCGGAGCTGGATGGTGCCCATCTTCTTCGTATCTCCCTACTTCACGGCGCCGAAGGTGAGGCCGCGGACGAGCTGCTTCTGGCTGAACCAGCCCATGATGAGGATCGGGGCGATGGCCATGACCGAGGCCGCCGAGAGCTTGGCCCAGAACAGGCCCTGCGGGGACGAGAAGCTGGCGATGAAGGCGGTGAGCGGCGCCGCGTTCGTGGTCGTCAGCCGGATCGTCCAGAAGGCTTCGTTCCAGGCGAGGATGATGTTGAGGAGCAGGGTGGAGGCGATGCCGGGGACCGCCATCGGCGTCAGGATGTGCCAGATCTCGCCCCAGAGCGTGGCGCCGTCCATGCGCGCCGCCTCGAGGATCTCGCCCGGGATCTCGCGGAAGTAGGTGTAGAGCATCCAGACGACGATCGGCAGGTTGATGAGCATCAGCAGCAGCGTCAGGCCGATCCGGGTGTCCATCAGGCCGGTGCGGAGGAAGATGAGGTAGATCGGCACCAGCACGGCGGCGGCGGGCATCATCTTGGTGGAGAGCATCCACATGAGGACGTCCTTGGTCCGCTTCGTCGGCGAGAAGGCCATGGCCCAGGCGGCGGGGATCGCGACGACGAGGGCGAGGATGGTGGAGCCGACGGCGAGGATCACCGAGTTCATGAACGGCTTCAGGTAGTTCTGCTGGTTCTGCACCTCGCGGTAGCTCTCCAGCGTGAAGGAGGGGATGAGGTTGAAGCCGGCGATCGCCTCGGGCTCGGTCTTGAGCGAGGTGATGATGGTGTAGAGGATCGGGAAGAAGATCAGGAGGGCGACGACCCAGGCGGCGGCGGTGTAGCCGACGCGGGTGCGGGTTGGAACGGCGCGGGCCATGGGAGCCTCCTCAGTCCAGGTTCTTGCCGACGGCGCGCATCAGGAAGATCGCGACGATGTTGGCGAGGATGACGGCGACGACGCCGCCCGCGGCCGCTCCGCCGACATCCTGGTTGAGGAGCGCGGCGCGGTAGATGAGGAAGGGCAGGTTGGTCGAGGCATAGCCGGGCCCGCCGTTGGTGGTGACAAGGATCTCTGCGTAGACCCCGAGAAGGAAGATCGTCTGGATCAGGACGACGATGGTGATGGCGCGTGCCATGTGCGGCAGCGTCAGGTGCCAGAAGCGGCTGAGGAAGCCGGCGCCGTCCATCTCCGCCGCCTCCTTCTGCTCGCTGTCGAGCGACTGAAGCGAGGTGAGCAGGATGAGGGTGGCGAACGGCAGCCACTGCCAGGCGACGATCGCGATGATCGAGCCGAGCGGGTAGGAGGCGAACCAGTCGACGGGCGTCGCGCCGAAGAACTTGGCGATGTCGGCAAAGACGCCGTACCCCGGATGCAGGATCATGTTCTTCCAGATCAGCGCCGCCACCGGCGGCATGACGAAGAACGGCGAGATGACGAGGATCCGGACGAAGCCCTGGCCGAAGATCGGCTGGTCGATGAGGAGGGCGACGCCGATGCCGCCGATGACGGTGATCGCGAGCACCCCCAGCACGATGGCGAGCGTGTTGCGGATCGCCTGCCAGAAGGCCGGGTCGGTCAGGAAATAGCTATAGTTCTCGAAGCCCGCCCAGCCGCCGGCGGCCGGGTTCAGGAGGTTGTAGTAGCGGAACGAGAAATAGACCGTCATCGCCAGCGGCACGATCATCCAGATGAACAGCAGGACGATCGCCGGAAGCCGCATGAAGCGTGCGATGGTCGCGGTCTGGCGGGTGGCCATGGGAGGGCTCCTCACGCGACGGGAAAGGGCCGCCCGGACGAAGCCGGGCGGTCAGGTCTCTGGGAGGAAAGGCGTCAGTAGCCGGCGCGGTGCATCTCGCGCTCGGTGACGGACTGCGCCTGGGAGAGCGCGTCGTCGACCGAGGACTGACCGGCGATCACCGCGGAGAAGAGCTGGCCGACGGTGGTGCCGATCGACTGGAACTCGGGGATCGCGACGAACTGGCCGCCGGTGTACGGCACCGGGTCGACCGTCGGCTTGGTGATGTCGGCAGCGTTCATCGCCGCGAGCGTGGGCTCGGCGAACGGCGCCGCGGCCTTGTAGTCAGCATTCTCGTAGAGCGAGGTGCGGGTGCCCGGGGGCACGTTGGCCCAGCCTTCCTTCGAGGCGACGAGCGCGGTGTATTCCTTCGAGGTCGCCCACTCGATGAAGGTCTTGGCGGCGTCGGCGTTCTTCGACGAGGCCGGGATCGCGAGGTTCCAGGACCAGAGCCAGTTGCCGTGGTTTTCGACGCCTTCCTTGTTCGGGAAGAGCGCGAAGCCGACCTTGTCGGCGACGGTCGAGTTTTTCGGGTCGGTGACGAACGAGGCGGCAACGGTGGCGTCGATCCACATGCCGCACTTGCCCTGCTGGAACAGCGTCAGGTTCTCGTTGAAGCCGTTCGAGGAGGCGCCGGCGGGGCCCGCGTCCTTCATCAGGTCGGCATAGAAGGTCAGGCTGTCCTTCCAGGCCGGCTGGTCGAACTGCGGCTTCCACTCGGCGTCGAACCACTTGCCGCCGAAGGAATTGTTGAGAGCGGTGAGGAAGGCCATGTTCTCGCCCCAGCCCGCCTTGCCGCGCAGGCACATCCCGGCGATGCCCGCGTCCTTGTCGGTCATCTTGCGCGCGGCGTCGGCGATGAAGGTCCAGTCCGGCGTGTCGGGCATGGTGAGCCCGGCCTTCTCCATCAGGTCCTTGCGGTACATGATCATCGCGCTCTCGCCGTAGAACGGCGCGGCGTAGAGCTTGTCCTCGACGGTCAGGCCGCCGCGGATCGCGGGCAGCAGATCGCCGACGTCGTAGGCGTCGGAGAGCTCGAGCGCGTTCAGCCAGCCCTGCTTCGCCCAGATCGGCACCTCGTAGTTGCCGATGGTCATGATGTCGTACTGGCCGCCCCCGGTGGCGATGTCGGTGGTGACGCGCTCGCGCAGGACGTTCTCCTCGAGCGTGACCCAGTTCACGGTGATGTCGGGGTGGGCCGTTGTGAACTCGGACGTCAGGCCCTGCATGCGGATCATGTCGCCGTTGTTCACGGTGGCGATGGTGATCGCGGCAGCGTTGGCCGATGCGGCAAAGGCAAGGGCGGACGCCGCCCCCATCAGGAACGTCAAGGTACGCATGTTTCCTCCGTTGGACCCTGGAATCGGGCATTTGCTTCTCATTGGAGCAAATGATCGCAGCAGCCGGGCGTGCTGTCAAGCGTTGATGAGCGGATGCTCGGCGTGTGGGCAATCGCGCAAGTTCAAGGGGTTGGGATGGCTGCCCGCTGAACGGGGCGTGGCAGGCCCGATTCGCGACTCAGGCGTCGGCGAGCAGCGACTCGGCGGTTTCCTCGTCGGTGATGAGGCCGTTGACGAGGCGGCCGTTCAGCGCGGCGGCGATTGCCGGCAGCTTGCGGCGGCCCTTGGCAAGGGCAATGACCGTGCAGCGGTCCGGATCGGGAATGCGGGCGCTCGCGGTGCGGCTGTTGGCACCGGCCGGGAGCAGCGCGCCCGCGGCGTCGAAGATCCAGCCGCAGATCTCGCCGACCGCGCCCGCCGCCTGCTCCGCCTTCAGTTCCGCCCGAGTCAGGAAATGGTCGAGATGCAGCGGCGCCTCGTCGTCCATCTCGCCGATCCCGACGAAGGCGACGTCGGCCGCCGCGGCGAGCGCGAGCGTCGAGCGGATCAGCGCCTGCGCGTGCATGGTCGCCCGCTCCTCGGTCGAGCTGGAAAACACAGGCAGCGGCATGGGATAGTGCCGGGCGTTCACCGCCTCTGCCATCGAGAAGATGACGTTGTAGTAGGCGGCTGACCCGTCGGGGCCGACATTGCCGGTCAGCGAAACCACCCGGTGCTGGGTGCAGGTGACCGGCGGCAGGTTGTCGACGGCGGCCTTCAGCGACCGGCCGGTGCCCACTGCCATCACGATCGGCGTCTCGCGCCTGAGCCAGCGGGTCATCTCCGCCGCGCCGGCTTCGCCGAGGCCGGTCGTGCTGCCCTGACCGGGATCGGTCGGGACCACTTCCGCGCGCGCGAGCCGGAAGCGGGACGTCAGGGCCTCGGCGAGATCGAGGCAGCGGGCGATCGGATGCGCCATGGAGACGCGGATCAGTCGCTCGGACACCGCGAGCGAAACCAGCCGCTGCGCCGCCTGGCGGGAAATCCCCATGTGCGCGGCGATCTCGTCCTGGGTCTTGCCGGCGATGTAGTAGAGCCAGCCGGCGCGGGCCGCTTCATCGAGCCGGGTGCCGGGGGGCCTTGGACGGGCCATCGGGTGTTTCCTGCGCTTTTGCCCATGAGAAAAGCAAATGCGCAGGAATGGCGCAAGCGTCTCGATGCGACGGCCACGTCGGGTGGCCGCCGCAGGGATGCCCGGTCAGGCCGGGACGCCGGTCATCTGGTGCAGCTGGCCGATCGTGGCGGCGTCCAGCCGCAGCGCGCTTGCCAGCTGGTTCAGATACGCCTTTTCCGCGTCGGTATCCGCGTCGATGGCGAGGATGGATGCCGCATAGATTTCAGCGGCCTGCGCCGGGGACTTCGCCTGTGCCGCGAGGCCGTCGATGTCGATCGGCGCCGCCATCTGGTCCAGCACGAACTGCTTTTCGTCGTCCGTCACGGAATCCTGCCCGACGCGGCCGAGGATCTTCTGCATCTCCGTCGTGTCGACGCTGCCGTCCGCCTTGGCGGCGCTGATCATCGCGGCGACCAGAACCCTTTCGGAGTCCGGGCCGGTCAGCGCGCGGACCTCATGGTCCTGAACCGGTTCCAGATCCGCCCCGGCCTGGCCCGCCTGCGCCCGCTTCAGCGCGGCGATCGCCAGCGTTCCGAGCACCGCCATCGCGCCGCCCTTGGCCGCGCCGCCGAGACCGCCGCCGAGAAGTGCCCCGGCCAGCGCACCGATGCCGCCGATCTGCGCCCCGGAGAGGCCGCCAACCTGATCCTGCCGCGCGAAGTCCCGCGCCCGGTCGGCGAAGCCGCCGGCCGACTGGCCGAGACCGGCGGTGTCGATGCCGGCCTTTCCGAGCGCGCCCTGCAGCTGGGCGAAGATCGAGTCGAGGCCGCCGCCCGACATGTTGTTTGCGGTCGTCTGCAGCCGGTCGCGTGACTGACCAGTGGCCTGCCCCTTGAGGCCGTCCTGCATGATCTGACCAAGAATGTCTGCCAAGCCCATGACGTTCGTCGCTCCCTCACCACGCCGCCCACCCCGCCGGCAGGCATCCCGGGGCCTAACTGCTAGCAGAAAGCGGCCCGGCCCGAAAGCGCGCGATAACCGCCGGTTAACCGTGAAGGCGGAGAAAGGGGTTTCGTTCCGGTTACCGCGTTGGGGGTTTTGACGACATGGCCGACAGGGAGCACGCCCCGCAGGGATTTTCCGAGGAGGCGCTGCGCGGCCTCCATGACCTGGAACTCCGCCTGCCCCCGCCGGAAATCCGCGACGCGCCTCCCCCGAGCGAGGTGCGGAGCCTGCCCCTGCCGCCGGGCCAGCAGGACGAAGGCGGAGACGTCCGTCCGCACTACTGGGGCCATCGCGAGCGGCTGCGGCAGCGTTTTCTCACCGGCGGTCACGAGCCGATGCCGGAATACGAGCTGCTGGAGCTGCTGCTCTTCAACGCCATCGAGCGTGTCGACGTGAAGCCGCTCGCCAAGCAGCTGCTCGCGACCTTCGGCGATCTCAACGGCGTGGTGGCGGCTGGCGAGCACCGGCTGATGCAGGTGCTCGGCACCACGCAGAAGGTGCACTTCCAGCTCCGGCTCGTCGAGGCGATTGCCCACCGTATGGCGCGGGCGCGGATCATGGAGCGCTGTGCCATCTCGTCCTGGGACGCGCTGATGAGCTATTGCCGCACGGTCATGGCACACCGCGAGACCGAGCAGTTCCGCATCCTGTTTCTCGACCGCAAGAACGTGCTGATCGCCGACGAGGCGCAGGCCCGGGGCACGGTGGACCACGTGCCGGTCTACCCGCGCGAGGTGGCAAAGCGGGCACTGGAACTCAACGCGAGCGCCATCATCCTCGTGCACAATCATCCCTCGGGCGACCCGACCCCGAGCGACGCCGACGTGGCGATGACCGAACAGGTGGAACTCGCATGTCAGGCGATCGGGGTCACGCTGCACGACCACGTGGTGATCGGCAAGGGTGCCGAGGCATCGTTCCGGAGCCTCGGACTGATTTAGTCCACTATTCTTAGGGCGTTACCGGCCGTTCGTCTTGCGACTGCGAAGTAAGTTTTGCGCCTGCGTTCTCGCTTTTTCCTGTTGCGCCTCCCGCAAAGTTGACGATCCTGTCCCGACAACCTCGGGGGAGGAGTCTTAATGCGTATCGCTAACCCGCTCGGCGGGGCCCTTCTTGGGGCCGTGCTGGCTGGCCTGATGGCAACGTCGGCTGGCGCCGTCAACGTGAACCTCGTGTCGGGCGCAGTCGGCGCCGACATCGCCGTCTACAAGGAGCTGGTGAAGCCCTGGGAAGAAAAGACGGGCAACACCGTCACCTTCGTCCCGATGCCGTCCTCCACCACCGACCAGTTCGCCCAGTACAAGCTGTGGCTGGCGGCCGGGAACAAGGACATCGACCTCTATCTCGTGGACGTCATCTGGGCGCCGCAGCTGTCGGAACAGTTCCTCGATCTGTCGCAGGCCTTCGCCGGCGTCGTCGCCGACCATTTCCCGTCGATCGTCGAGAGCCAGACGGTGGACGGCAGGCTCGTGGCGCTGCCCTTCTTCACCGACGCGCCGGCGCTCTACTACCGCAAGGACCTGCTCGAGAAGCACGGCGAGAAGGTTCCGACCACCTGGGAGGAACTGACCGCCACCGCGAAGAAGGTGCAGGACGCCGAGCGGGAAGCGGGGTCCAAGGACATCTGGGGCTATGTCTGGCAGGGTGCGGCCTATGAGGGCCTGACCTGCAATGCCCTCGAATGGATCAAGTCGAACGGCGGCGGGCAGATCATCGAGCCGGACGGCACGATCTCCGTCAACAACCCCGAGGCGGTCAAGGCGCTGGAGACGGCGCACGGCTGGGTCGGGTCGATCTCGCCCGAAGGCGTGCTGAGCTACACCGAGGAGGAGAGCCGCGGCGTCTGGCAGACCGGCAACGCGGTCTTCATGCGCAACTGGCCGTATGCCTACGCGCTCGGCAACGGCGGCGACAGCCCGATCAAGGACAAGTTCGACGTGGCGCCGCTGCCCTCGGGCGGAGGGGACAACAAGTCCGCAGCGACGCTCGGCGGCTGGAACCTCGCGGTTTCCAAGTATTCGCCGAACGCGGACGCGGCCACCGACCTCGCCCTCTACATGGTCTCGACGGAGGTCCAGAAGGAAGCGGCGCTGCGGCTCAGCCACCTGCCGACGATCCAGTCGCTCTATGACGATGCGGACATCGCGGCCAAGCAGTCGCTGATCCCGCGCTGGAAGGACATCTTCCTCAACGCCGTTCCGCGGCCCTCGGCTCCGACCAAGGTCGCGTACAACGAGGTTTCCAACAAGTTCTGGACCGCGGTTCACGAGACGCTCGCCGGCACCACGTCCGCGGGAGATGCGCTGGAGCTGCTGGAAGTCGATCTCGACGACCTGAAGGGCGGCGGCTGGTAACAGCCACCGCGGCCAAGGTCGAGGCTCCTCGCGGGAGGGCGGCTCAACGCCCCCCGCTACGGCAAGAGAGAGGGAGGAGGCGCGCCGTGGCGACCTCTACGACGATTTCCGGGACGGGCATGGGCGCTGCCGCCAAGCCGCACCGATCCGAGCTCCAGGCCGAGCGGGTCAGGGCCGCCCGGCTGTTCCTGCTGCCGATGATGGTGGCGCTCTTCCTCGTGGCGGCGTGGCCGCTGCTGCGGACGATCTATTTCAGCTTCACCGACACGTCGCTGACCAACCTCGGCGCCGGCAAGTGGGTCTGGTTCGACAACTACCTGTCGTTCCGCACGCTCTCGTCCGGCAAGGTGATCTGGCGGGGCACCCTCGCCGACCCGGCCTGGTGGAACGCGGTCTGGAACACCTTCCGGTTCGCCATCATCTCCGTGTCGATCGAAACGGTGCTGGGACTGCTCGTCGCGCTGGTGCTGAACGCGGAGTTCAAGGGCCGGGCGCTGGTGCGGGCGGCAATCCTGATCCCGTGGGCGATCCCGACGATCGTCTCCGCCAAGCTCTGGGCGTGGATGTTCAACGACCAGTTCGGCATGATCAACGACCTGCTGATGAACCTCGGCCTCATCAGCCAGAAGATCGCCTGGACCGCCAATGTCGATACCGCGATGTACGCGGTGCTGATCGTCGACATCTGGAAGACGACGCCGTTCATGGCGCTGCTCTGCCTCGCCGGCCTGCAGATGATCCCACGCGACATGTACGAGGCGGCGAAGATCGACGGCATCCACCCGATCAAGGTGTTCTTCAAGGTCACCCTGCCGCTGGTGAAACCGGCGCTGATGGTGGCGGTGATCTTCCGCCTGCTCGACGCGCTCCGGATCTTCGACCTCATCTACGTGCTGACGCCCAACTCGTCGGCGACCAAGACCATGTCGGTCATCAGCCGCGAAAACCTGATCGACTTCGACAAGTTCGCTTACGGCTCGGCACAGTCGACGCTACTGTTCCTCATCATCGCCCTGTCGGTGGTGCTGTACATCTGGCTCGGCCGCGTCGATCTCGGGGGGCAGAAGCAATGAGCCTCGTCAAGACCACCGCATTCTATTTCGCGGTCGTGCTGATCGTCGTGCTAGCGGTGTTCCCGTTCTACTACGCGATCATCACCAGCCTGAAGTCTGGGACGGCGCTGTTCCAGGTGAACTACCTGCCGACCGAGTTCAACTTCGACAACTATGTCAGCGTGATGAACCAGGGCGAGTTTCCCCGGAACATCCTGAACTCGGTCTTCGTTGCAACGCTGACCGTCGCGCTCGCGCTGCTGCTCGGGGTGACCGCGTCCTACGCGCTCGCCCGCGTGCAGTTCCGCGGCCGGACCCTGCTGCTGCTGACGATCCTCGGCGTTTCGATGTTCCCGCAGATCGCGGTGCTGGCGGGTCTCTTCGAGCTGATCCGCTTCATCGGCGTCTTCAACACGCCGTGGGCGCTCATCATCAGCTACACGATCTTCACGCTGCCCTTCACCGTCTGGGTGCTGACCACCTTCATGCGCGACCTGCCGATCGAGATCGAAGAGGCGGCGATCGTCGACGGGGCGACGCCTTGGGTCATCATCACCAAGGTCTTCATGCCGCTGATGTGGCCGGCGCTGGTGACGACGGGCCTGCTCGCCTTCATCGGCGCCTGGAACGAGTTCCTGTTCGCGCTGACCTTCACCTCGTCCAACACCACGCGGACGGTTCCGGTGGCGATCGCGCTCCTCAGCGGTGCGACGCAGTACGAGACCCCGTGGGGGATCATCATGGCGGCGTCGGTGATCGTGACCGTCCCGCTGATCATTCTGGTACTTATCTTCCAGCGCAAGATCGTGGCGGGCCTGACGGCCGGCGGCGTCAAGGGCTAGGACTTCGGGGGAAACGCGAATGGCGCAACTTCAGCTTCGGGACGTCCGCAAGTCCTATGGCGCGGTGCATGTGATCAAGGGTGTCGACCTCGAGATCAAGGACGGCGAGTTCATGGTGTTCGTCGGCCCGTCGGGCTGCGGCAAGTCGACCCTCCTGCGGCTCATCGCCGGCCTGGAGGACATCACCTCGGGCGACATGATCTTCGACGGCCAGCGGGTCAACGACCTCGCGCCGTCGAAGCGGGGCATCGCCATGGTGTTCCAGAGCTATGCGCTCTACCCGCACATGAACGTCTACGAAAACATGGCCTTCGGCATGAAGCTCGCCAAGGCCGGGCCGGACGAGACGAAGAAGCGGGTCGAGAAGGCGGCGAAGATGCTGCAGATCGACCATCTGCTGGACCGCCTGCCGAAGCAGCTCTCCGGCGGCCAGCGGCAGCGCGTGGCGATCGGCCGCGCGGTGGTGCGCGACCCCCGGGTGTTCCTGTTCGACGAGCCGCTCTCCAACCTCGACGCCGCGCTGCGCGTGGCGACCCGGCTGGAGATCGCCAAGCTGCACCACGACATGGAAAACGTGACGATGATCTACGTCACGCATGACCAGGTGGAGGCGATGACGCTGGCGGACCGGATCTGCGTGCTGCGGGACGGCCTCGTCATGCAGGTCGGCAGTCCGACCGAGCTCTACGAGCGGCCGAACTCGATCTTCGTCGCGGGCTTCATCGGCAGTCCGAAGATGAACTTCGTCAACGGCGAGATCGCCCGCAACTTCAACTGTCACACGCTCGGCATCCGTTCCGAGCACATGGTGGTGGACAACGCGAGCCCGGTCTGGTCGGGCGACGTGGTGCATGCCGAGAACCTCGGCTCTGACAACTACCTCTTCGTCGATATCGGCGCCGGCGAGCCGATCCTGGTGCGGCAGGAAGGCAAGACCTCGATCCCGTGGGGTGCGAAGATCGGTGTCCGGCCGCTGGAGGAGAACATCCACCGCTTCGACGAGAAGGGCACCCCGATCCGCTGACAGCGACTCTGCCTGTGCCGGCCTCCGGCCCGGCATGGGCAACGGACGATGTTGCGCCCAGTTGATCGCTTCGGCCGACGCGACTCCGGCGCAGATATCCCGCCGGTACGTCCGCTCGGGCAGCGCCTGCCTGACCCCCGGCAGGCGCTTCGCGCCCGTTCAGACAGCCACTGCCGGTTTCTCCATCACGCTGTTGCACGAGCCGGGTGCAACCGCCGACGCGAGAGGCCGGGTGCCGCGCTTCGTCCGAGGCGATCGAACGGATTGCGTATGAGAGAGGGTCGCTTGACCTGAGCGACGATCGTGCCGGCTCCGATAGAGGCAGGGATCGCCGCCGGTCAGACTCGCTTCGGCCCACCGTGGCCGGGTTTGCCCCGGCCGTCCGCGGCCTTGACCAGACCTATCGGGCTTCCCGCCGGGATCTTCCGGCGGGAGGCTCGACGTTCTTCAGAGGGCCGGGCTGGTCACGCGGTCCGGGAGGTCGGCGACGGCGACCTCCGGCGTCGCCTCCATGATCGCGAAGCCGTTCGGATGCAGCGTGACGAGGCCGTCGGGGCCGTGCTCGATGCCCTCCGAAAGCGCCACGGCCCCGGTGCCGGCGAGGCGGACCTGATGCTTCTCCGGCGACAGGTTGAACAGGCAGAGCACGCTGTTGCCGCGGGTGAAGGCGAGGATGGGGTCTGCCACGTCAAAGAACCGGCTGCGGCCGGTGCGCAGCTCCGGCGTGCCCCGACGCAGCGCCAGCATGGCGCGGTAGAACTCCAGCACCGAGTCCGGGTCGCCGAGCTGGCCCGCGACGGCATTGGCCGCCTGCGCCGCCTTGACCGGCAACCACGGGCGGCCCTCCGTGAAGCCGGCGCTCGGCAGGCTGGCGTCCCAGACCATCGGTGTCCGGCAAGGGTCGCGGCCGATCGGTTCCGGCCAGAACCGGATGCCCTGCGGGTCGATCAGTTCGTGCAGGTCGAGCGCGGTTTCGGTCTGCCCGAGCTCCTCGCCCTGATAGAGGCAGACCGACCCCTCCAGCGACAGGAGGACGGCGCCGGCGAGCTTGGCCAGCGGCTCGCGGCCGATCCCGAGCTTCTTCCAGCGGGTGACGTGGCGGGGAACGTCATGGTTCGAGAAGGCCCAGGTCGGCCAGCCCATCGGCGCCGCGCTGAAGAACTCCTCGATCTGCTGGCGGAAGTGTGCCGGGTCGAAGCGGTAGCCTAGCATGTCGAAGGAGTAGCATTTGTGCAGCCGCTTGCCGGTGGTGTACTCGCCCATCATGCGGATCGCGTGGTGGCTCTCGCCCATCTCGCCGACCATGGCACGGGCCTCGTATTCATCGAGCAGCGCGCGCATCCGCTCGAGGAAGGCGAGGTTCTCCGGCTGGTTCTTCGAGAAGATGTGGTACTGCATCCCGTAGGGGTTGGCCTCGGGCGCGTCCTTGCGACGGAAATCGGCGGGGTCGTCACGCAGCAGCTTGTCGTGGAAGTAGAAGTTCACGGTGTCGAGGCGGAAGCCGTCGACGCCGCGTTCCAGCCAGAAGCGCATCGTCGACAGCAGCCAGTCCTGAACCTCCGGGTTGTGGAAGTTGAAGTCCGGCTGCTCGGCCAGGAAGTTGTGCAGGTAGTACTGGTGCCGCCGGGCGTCCCACTGCCAGGCCGGGCCGCCGAACACCGAGAGCCAGTTGTTCGGCGGGTTGCCGTCATGCTTGGGATCGGCCCAGACGTACCAGTCCGCCTTCGGGTTGTCGCGGCTCGCGCGGCTCTCCTTGAAGAACGGATGCTGGTCGGACGAATGCGACAGGACCTGATCGACGATCACCTTCAGCCCGAGTTCGTGCGCCCGCGCCACCATCGCGTCGAAGTCCGCAAGCGTGCCGAAGGTCGGGTCGATGTCGGTGTAGTCCGACACGTCATAGCCCATGTCCGCCATTGGCGAGGTGAAGATCGGGCTCAGCCAGATCGCATCGACCCCGAGGTCGGCGATGTAGCCGAGACGCTCCGTGATGCCCCGGAGGTCGCCGATGCCGTCGCCGTTCGAATCCTGGAACGAACGCGGATAGATCTGGTAGGTCACGGACCCCCGCCACCAGTCGTCCATGCCGTTGCCCCCCTCTTTCGTGCTTCGCGACAAGGCTTAGCCCCTCGGCAGGAGTCTTCCAAGGGGCGGCGGCCCGCGGCGTGGTTAAGGGCTTGTTGACGGGTTCGGCCGTCATGATCGGTGGATGTACCCTTGGGAGTTACCTGTGCCATGAGTGAGCCTCAGTCGGAGACCGAACTCCGCGCGCTGGGCAGCCTGCGGCGCCAGTGCCTGTTTGCGGTGACCATCCTCCTTGTCGAGGACAGCAGGAGCGCGTCCGAAGCCATCCGCCTGTTCGCGGCCGAGAGCGGGGCGCGCGTGCGCCGGGCCGACAGCCTGCACGCGGCGAGCCGGCATCTGGCGATCTATCGGCCGAACGTGGTGATGGTCGACCTCGGGCTGCCGGACGGCGACGGCCTCGGGCTGATCCGCCATCTCGCCGACGCCTCGACGCCGATCGGCGCGATCATCGCCCTGAGCGGCATGGAGCGGTCGCTGTGGCAGCCCCAGGCGATCGCCGCCGGCGCGGCCGCCTGTCTGGAAAAGCCGATTGAAAGCCTGCGCGCCTTCCAGACATGCGTGATGGGCGTCCTGCCCGACGCCGACAGCCGCCGGCGGCCGGCGGAGCGCGATCTCGGGATGCACGCCCGCGCCTCGATCCGCGCCGCGGTGGATGAGGACCTGCGGCGGGCGCGGGCCCTGCTCGCCGACGCGCTGCCGCTCGGCGACATGGAGACGGTGGCCTACTGCGCGCAGTTCATCGGGTCGGTCGGCGACATGATGGGCGACGACGATCTGAAGGCCGCGGCGCGGGTCGCCGGCGAGCCGGGCGGGGGGCTGGTGCTTGCCGGACTCCTCGACCGCCGTCTGGGGGGAAGCCGGCGGGTCGCCTGACCCGTCAGATCAGGGTGTCGTGCGGCGTCCCGAACTCCTGCGTCCAGTAGTGGGTGTAGGGCGCGTCGCCGCCGTCGTTGGCGAGGCGGAAGTAGCCGATCCCGATCTCGGTAAAGGCGTCGCTCAGCATGTTGGCACGGTGGCCCGGGCTGTTGATCCAGCCCCGGACCACGTCCTTCGGCGTCTGGTAGCCGGCGGCGATGTTCTCGCCCCAGTGCGACCAGTCGTAACCCTCGGCCTCCACCTGCTGCGGCCCCTTGCTGTGCTCGAAGACGTCGCGCCGCGCCATCGTGCGGCTCCAGTCCTCGGCCGCCTCGTTCAGGCGCAGGTCGTTGTCCAGCGGGTCGAGCCCGTGGCGGACGCGGAAGGCGTTGGTCAGGCGAAGCACCTCGGCCTCGAAGGCGCCGAGCGGCGGCCTGTCCGTCAGGCCGACATCGTCGATGCGAAGGGTCGCGGTCGACGCGCCGCTCGCGAAGCCGCCGAGCGTCAGCGTGTGGCGCCCGGCCTCCACG
>JBGALW010000087.1:4811-16041 GCA_044223585.1 Amaricoccus sp. | reverse complement strand
GCTCGGGGCTTTGTGTTCGTCATGGCGCGCCTCTTAGCACCGGGCCCGGCGGGTGAGAACTGCCGAGGCGCGCCTCGCCGGGCACATCGCCCTTGACGGCCGGGAGGCGCGCGGCTATAGGGCGCCTTCCCGATTTTCGGGCGCAGGTTCGAGCTGCCGAAGGCCCCTGCCCGCCTGACTGTTAGACCGAAGGAACGTCCGATGTCCCGCCGCTGCGAACTGACCGGCAAGAGCCCGATGGTTGGCAACAACGTCAGCCACGCCAACAACAAGACCAAGCGGCGCTTCCTGCCGAACCTCGCCGAAGTGTCGCTGACCAGCGACACGCTGAAGCAGACCCATCGCTTCCGCATCTCGGCCTCGGCGCTGCGCACCGTCGATCACCGCGGCGGCCTCGATGCGTTCCTCGCCAAGGCGCCGGACGCGGAGCTGTCGGATAAGGCGCTGCGGCTGAAGCGCGAGATCGCCAAGGTCCAGGCGGCCGGCTGAGCCCCACCCTGCCGAACCGATCCGACGCCGCCGGGACGCCTGTCCGGGCGGCGTGCTCGTTTGGGGCGTGGCGCCGTGGCATCAGGCCCCAGGGAAGCGATTCGCGTCACGGTAGAACAGAGCCGCTGCTGCTATCGCAATGGCGGTGACGACCAAGGCGAGACGCACCGATTATCGTTATGATTTAACGGAAAATTCACGAACCGGCGACCCGGAGCCACGGATCCGCAATTATTCGCCGCCCGGGTCCGATTTTGCTTGATATGGGGGGCATGAGGCCTCATATGCGGCCTCACGACGCCAACGCACGCGCCTCTGTAAGGTCCCCTTCGGGAGAACTCACGCAGCGACGGTAACGTCTCTTTTGGGAACTCCGGGGTTTCAACCCCCCGGGACTGATGGAGATGCGCATGCGACACGCTGCCGCTTTTGCGGGCAAGCCCGCTCGACTCTTTGACGTCCACCCGGCCGAGTCCGCCGTTTCGGCGCGCCAGGACGCCTTCATCCGCGACACCGATTTCGACCGCCCGACGGTGGTGTTCGACCTCGGGATGCTGCGCGCCAAGTACCGCGCGCTGGCTGCCGGCCTCGGCGACGCGACCATCCACTATGCGGTGAAGGCCAACCCGGCGCCGGAGATCGTCGCCGCGGTAGCGGCGATGGGCGGCCAGTTCGACTGCGCCTCGCGCGGCGAGATCGACCTCTGCCTCGGCCTCGGCGTGCCGGCGGAGAAGATCGCCTTCGGCAACACCATCAAGCGGGCGTCCGACATCGCCCACGCGCACGCGATGGGTGTCGAGCAGTTCGCGGCCGACGCGGAGGAAGAGCTCTACAAGATCGCCGCCAACGCGCCGGGCGCGCGCGTCATCATCCGGATGCTGGTCGAATCGTCGGAGGCCGACTGGCCGCTGACCCGCAAGTTCGGCTGCTCGCCGCGCGAGGCGCTGCGGCTGATGGATCTCGGCCGCTACCTCGGGCTCGACGTCGCCGGCATCTCGTTCCACGCCGGCAGCCAGCTGCGCGAGCCGACGATGTGGGCGGGCGCGCTCGACGCCGCGCACGCGCTCTGGACCGAGGCGGACGCGAACGGCCATCACCTGCGCATCCTCAACATCGGCGGCGGCTTCCCGGCCTTCTACGGCCAGCCGCTGCCGCGGACCGAGGACTATGCCGCCGAGGTGATGAGCATGGTGCGCCACCGCTTCGGCATGGACGTGCACGTGATGGCCGAGCCGGGCCGCGGCCTCGTCGCCGAGGCCGGCGTGATCGTCGCCGAGGTGGTGCTGGTGTCGCGCAAGGACGCGGACGACCTGGCGCGCTGGGTGTTCCTCGACATCGGCAAGTTCTCGGGCCTCGCCGAGACGATGGACGAGGCGATCCGCTACCAGTTCGAGACCCGGCACAACGACGCCGAGACCGGCCCCTGCATCCTCGCCGGCCCGTCCTGCGACTCCGCGGACGTGCTCTACGAGAAGCGGCCGGTGCAGCTGCCGCTGGCGCTGGAATCGGGCGACAAGATCCGGATCCTGTGCACCGGCGCCTATACGTCCAGCTACTCCTCGGTCGGGTTCAACGGCTTCCCGCCGCTCGCGGCCGTCTATCTCGACTGAGGCAACCGCAAGGGACGGGCATGCGGATCGCGCAGATCACCGATCCGCATGTCTCCGCCACGTCCGTGGCCTATGACGGGGCGGAGGCGCTGGCCTCCGTCCTCGCCGACGTCGAAAAGCGCGATCCCGCGCCCGACCTCGTCGTCCTGACCGGCGATCTCGCCGCGGATGGCGACCGGGCGGAATATGATCTCGCGCGGCGCGTGCTGTCGGGCTGCCGGATCCCGATGCTGGCCATCCCCGGCAACCACGACGTGCGCGCCGCCTTTGCCTTTGCCCTGCGCGGCAGCGGCGTCCGGATCGGTGACGACCCGTTCCTCAACATCAGCCTCGACCTCGGCCGCCTCACGATCCTCGCGCTCGACACGCTCGACGAGGGGCAGCCGGCAGGGCTGCTCTGCGACGAGCGCATCGCCTGGGTGACCGAGCGGCTGGACGAGGCTGTCGGCCGGTCGGTGATGATCTTCATGCACCACCCGCCCTTCACCATCGGCCAGCCGGTCGCGGACGGCAGCAACTGCCGGGGCGGCGAGCGGCTCGGCCAGCTCGTCGCCCGCCACGGCGGCGTGCTGACGGTGAGCTGCGGCCACGTGCACCGGGCCGCGCACCGCGCCTGGGCCGGCACCGTCGGAAACGTCTGCCCCTCGGTCGCCTGGGAGGTCGCCCTCGACCAGCCCGCGGGCGGGCCGGTGCATCTCGTCCCGCAGAGCCCGGCCTACCAGCTGCACGACTGGCGCCCCGACACCGGCCTCGTGACCCGCAGCCGTTTCCTGCCGGAGCTGTGAGGGCATCGGGGCTTTCCGCGGCGGCGGCGGCGTCCTAAGACGTCAGGGAGGGGTCGGGAGGGGTTGATGGCGGAACGCGACGGGAGCGCACTGTTCGCGTCCTACAATATCCACAAGTGCGTCGGCACCGACCGCCGGTTCGACCCCGGCCGGATCGCGGCGGTCATCGCCGAGATCGGCCCCGACGTCATCGCCCTGCAGGAGGCGGATCGCCGGTTCGGCGACCGGGCCGGCCTGCTCGACCTCAAGGCGCTGGAGCGCGAGACCGGCCTCGTGCCGATTCCGGTCGTGAACAACCATGCCGGTCATGGCTGGCACGGCAACCTCGTGCTGGTGCGCGCGGGCATCGTCGAGGGCCTGCACCAGCTGCGCCTGCCGGGGCTCGAGCCGCGCGGGGCGCTGGTCGCCGACATCGCGCTTGCCGCCGGGCCGGTGCGGGTGGTGGCGGCCCACCTCGGCCTGCTGCGCGCCTCGCGCCTGCTGCAGATCGACGCCCTGCTCGCGCATCTCAGCGAGGAGATCGGCCGCCCGGTCATCATGATGGGCGACCTCAACGAATGGCGCCGCCAGCGGCGGTCCGCCCTGCACGGCTTCCAGCCGGTCTTCGGGCCGCTTGCCCACGGCGTGCCGAGCTTTCCGGCCTATTTCCCGGTGCTGGCACTCGACCGGGTGTTCGCCCAGCCGAGCCACATCCTCGAGCGTATCGAGGCGCACGACTCGCCGCTCGCCCGGGTCGCGTCCGACCATCTGCCGATGAAGGCGCAGGTCCGGCTCGACGCGCCCCTGCCCATGCCCATTCCGGTCGCTCCGGTTGCGGCCCCTCCCCGCCGCCGCCCGCTGCTGGCGCGGCTGCGCCGTGACGAAAGGCCAACGCCATGAAGCGAGCCCGAAACCTGCTTGCAACCCTCGCCACGCTGGCCGTGGCCCCGGCGGCACACGCCGTTTCGTTTTCGCAGGCGGACAAGGACGGCGACGGCTATGTGACCTGGCCCGAGGCGAAGCGGGTGTTTCCGCGGCTGATGAAGGTGCATTTCGACAAGAACGATCGCGGAGCCAACGGCAAGCTCGACCAGGGGGAATTCAGCCAGCTCAACAATTTCTACTGGTTGATCTACAAGGAAGGGAACTGACGCGGGATCGGATTCCGGCCTCCGCCGTCCACCGACGGGTCTGTCGCGAACGCCACATCCCGCATGGCCCCGCGCCGCGCGCCCTTGCCGCCGGCAGCGATTGCGGCCACAAGGCGGCGTCCCTGAAAGAGCCGCCCGATGCCTCAAGCCTCTGCCAACGTCAACATCATGATCAAGGCCGCCCGCAAGGCGGCCCGCGGCCTCCTGCGCGACTTCGGCGAGGTGGAGCAGCTGCAGGTCTCGGCCAAGGGTCCGGGCGATTTCGTCAGCCGCGCCGACCTCAAGGCCGAGGAGGTGATCCGCACCGAGCTGACCGAGGCGCGCCCGAACTATGGCTGGCTCGGCGAGGAAAGCGGCGAGGCGGCGGGGGCCGATCCGACGCGGCGCTGGCTCGTCGATCCGCTCGACGGCACGACGAACTTCCTGCACGGCACGCCGCACTGGGCGGTGTCGATCGGGCTGGAGCACAAGCGCGAGATCGTTGCCGCCGTCGTCTATGATCCGGCGAAGGACGAGATGTTCGTCGCCGAGAAGGGCGCCGGCGCCTATCTCAACGACCACCGGATCCGGGTTTCCGGCCGCCGCGACCTGTCGGACGCGGTGCTGGGCACCGGCGTGCCCTGCACCGGCCGCCCCGGGGCGGCGCAGGCGCTGCGCGAGGTCGCGGCGATGGCGCCGCAGGTGGCGGGCCTGCGCTGGCTGGGGGCCTGCGCGCTCGATCTCGCCTATGTCGCCGCCGGCCGGTACGACGGCTTCTTCCATCGCCGGCAGAAGCCCTGGGATCTGGCTGCCGGCATCCTCTTGGTGCGCGAGGCCGGCGGCTTCGTCGGCACGCGGGACGGCCGCGACGACATGCTGGAATCGGGCGATGTCGTCGCCGCCAATGCAAGCCTGTTCGAGACGCTCAAGACGTCGCTCGCCTCGGCCGGATAGCCGCCGGGGCCGTTATTTCGTCGAGGGAAGCTCGATCGCCGCGACCTGCTCGCTGATCGCCGGGCGATCGCCGCGGCGGCGGACGAGCTGGCTGGTGTCGGTTTCGCCGAGCAGGCTCCACCGCCCTTCGGCGAAGATTTCCAGCGGCTGGAACCGCGCCTTGTAGTCCATCTTGGCGCTGCCCGGTACCCAGTAGCCGAGATAGACGTAGGGCAGACCCGATTCCGCGGCCAGCGCCAGATGGTCGAGGATGATGTAGGTGCCGAGGCTGCTGTCGGGCTGGTCCGGATCGAAGAACGAATAGACCATCGACACGCCATCGGAGAGGATGTCGGTCAGGCAGACCGCCACCAGCCGGCGGTTGCCGTCGGTGACGTCATAGTATTCGACGACGCGGCTGCGGACCGGCGATTCCTCGATCATCGCCGCGAACTCGCCCATGTCCATGTCGGCCATGCCGCCGGTGGCGTGGCGGGCGTCGAGGTACCGGCGGAACAGGGCGTACTGCGCGTCGGTGGCCCATGGGCTGCGGGAAACCCGCTCCAGATTGCGGTTCCGCCGCAGCACCCGGCGCTGGCCGCGCGAGGTCACGAAGTCGCCCACGACGATGCGCGCCGACAGGCAGGCCGAGCAGCCGGCGCAGGACGGCCGGTAAAGCACGTTCTGCGAGCGCCGGAACCCCTGATGCGAGAGGACGTCGTTCAGGTGACAGGCGCCGTCGCCCTGAAGGGCCGTAAACAGCTTGCGTTCCACCTTGCCCGGCAGGTAGGGGCAAGGCTGCGGCTGATGGTCGTAGAACTGGTGCGACTGCGGCAGTGTGTGGCGCATGCTGGACCGGCTCCCCCTTTCACCGGGGGAGCCTAGCAACAGGTTCCGGCGGCCGGCAATATGATTCTATGACAGCGATCGTCGCGTTACGAGCATTACTCGATCGGACGATTTATTGCGGTTGTGCCAAGCACCAGATCGTTCAGGCCCTGCCGATAGCGGCTGAACATGATCGTCAGGCAGCTCAGAATCTGCAGCACCACACTGGTAAACGCCACGGTGTAGATCGCGGTATGCAGGATCGCCGTCATCAGGTCGAAGCGCGACCCGTCACCGCGCCGGAGCTCGAGTCCGGCAAAGCGCATCCCCCAGGTAGCGGACCCCTGCGCGATGGTCGCAACGCGGTAGAAGAAGCCGAAACCGGCCACGATGATCGGGAAGAGCGCGAAGCCGAGGCCGAGCGTCGCGAGGCCGAAGGCGAGCGCCAGCGGCACGCCGATCGCGAGGATCAGCACGAGGTCGACGATCCACGCGAAGAAGCGCCGCATCGCCACGCCTTCGTAGAACTGCGGCTCGCGCGCCGGGTCTGGCAGGCCGCTCATCAGGCCGGGATAGTCGGTCGCGGTCATCTCTCTCCTCGCGGGGCAGTTGCCGGAATGAGATGGGCGGCCGGCCCGCCTGCCGCAAGACGCTTCAGGTCCCTATGCCGCGAATATCGTAGGGCGTGCTCTGGTAGATGCCGTTGATCCAGTTGCCATAGAGCAGGGCCGCGTGGCTGCGCCAGCGGTTCTCGGGCGTCCGCGTGGGATCGTCGTCGGGGAAATAGTCGTGCGGAAGCGCGATCTGGCCGCCGGCGGCGACGTCGCGGTCGTACTCCTCCTTGAGCGTGGTCGAATCGTATTCCAGGTGGTTGAACATGTAGTAGGCGCGGTGCGGCGCATCCTCGACGAGACAGGGGCCGACCTCGTCGGAATGGACCAGCACCTCCAGCTCGGGGATGAGCGCGAGGTCCTCGCCGCGGATCTCGGTCCAGCGGCTGACCGGCACGGTGAAGGAGTCGGAAAAGCCCTGCAGCAGCCGCGCCGCCGGCGCCACCGCCTGGTGCCGGAAGCAGCCGAAAGCCTTGGCCGGCAGCATGTGCTTCGGGACGCCGTGGAAATGATGCAGCATCGCCATGCCGCCCCAGCAGACGCCCATCGTCGAATGCACGTTGGTCTGCGTCCAGTCGAACACCTCGCGCAGCTCGTCCCAGTAGCTGACCGCCTCGAAGTCGAGATGCTCGATCGGCGCACCGGTGACGATGAGGCCGTCGAACTTCTGGGCCCGCGCCTCGCGGAACGGCCGGTAGAAGGATTCCAGGTGCGCGGCGGAGGTGTTGCGCGACTGATGCTCGGACATGCGGATCAGCGTGAGCTCGATCTGAAGCGGCGTGGCGCCGATCAGCCGGGCGAACTGCGTCTCGGTCTGCACCTTCTTGGGCATCAGGTTGAGCAGGCCGATCTGCAGCGGGCGGATGTCCTGCCGGAGCGCCGTCTCCTCGGACATGACCATGACGCCTTCACGCCGGAGGACGTCGTGGGCGGGCAGGGTCGCGGGGATCTTGATCGGCATCGGGTACTCAAGTGGCATAAACGGGGGGCAGGGACCGGGCGAGAGCCAACGGGTGGCGCTAGATAGGCGCTGAGTGCGCGCGGGGCAACCGTGCCGGCTGTCAGCCGGGGCCGACCAGCCACGGCCAGCGGCCGGCGATGCCGGCCTTGCGCGGATGAAAACGGTTGGTGTGCAGGATCACCGGCCTCGGCCGGCGCGACAGCCACTGCTGCACCCATGTCCAGCGCCGGCAGTTATAGTGAGCCGGCAGCACGGCGAGCCGCAGGTCCGACAGCCACAGGGTCTCGCGCAGGCTGCGCTGGTCCATCCCGCCGCCGCCCGCCCGGTAGGCCGCAGCCCAGGCGTCGAGGAAGGCGGTCACCGCCGGCGTCGAGCGATACAGCATCACCCCGCTGTTCACCTGCGGGAAGGCGTCGGGCACGTCGACCGCCAGCGTCCGGCGGTAGGTTCCGAGATGCCCGCGCGCCACCTGCGCCGCCGCAAGGTCGAACCGCTCCAGCACCCGGAAGAGGTCGCCGAGGTCGGCCATCACCCGCACGTCATTGTCGAGGTACAGGGTTTCGGCAAACGGGGTCCGCGCAAGGCAGTCGACCTTCGACCGGGCGTGCGGGTCGGGGATCGCCGCCAGATGATCGAAACCCTCCCCCGTTCCGGCGCCGTCGCCGAAGAGCGCCACCGGGAGCCCCGGATTGCTGCGCCGGACCGACTCCGCCGCGGCCCGCGCCGCGGCGACATGCGCGGTCCCGGTCGCGACGAAGACGACGCCGCGGCCGGACGGGGGAGTGGCGGGGAGATCGGGTCCGGTCATGGAGCCGAGGGGTAGCAGATCGGCGGGCGGACGGGAAAGCCTGGCCTCGGCGCGCGCCGCGGCGCCTGCCGCGAAGCCTGCCTTCTCCCAGCCGAAACACCCGTGCCGGAGGGGCCTCGACCGGCGACGCGCCAGCCGTCGCGGCCGGGGGCGCCGGGCGCCTGCTCCCGGCACATGGCCCGCCCCGACCATCGATGGGGAAAATGCGGACCCCGCAGTGCCGCAAAGCCGCTGGACACCGTGGCGCGTAACCGTCTAATTCCTTACGCAAGCCGGCCCGGATCACAAGTCTGGCAGAAGCCGGAACCCCGCACGCGCCCCTCGTGGGCACTGGCAAGGAGCGATGGCGTGGCCCATACCGAACCGCAAGGCGGCTCTCACGGACATCATAGCGGCACGCGCCGGGACTTCCTCTTCGTCGCGACCGGCGCGGCGGGCGTGGTGGCCACCGGGGCCGCGGTCTGGCCGCTCATCAACCAGATGAACCCCTCCGCGGACGTGCAGGCGCTGGCCTCGATCCAGGTGGACATCGCGGGCGTCGAGGAAGGCACGCAGCTGACGGTGAAGTTCCTCGGCAAGCCGGTCTTCATCCGTCACCGCACGGCGGACGAGATCGCGGCGGCCAAGGACGTCGACGTCAGCACGCTGCCCGACCCGCTCGCCCGCAACCCCAACCTGCCGTCGGACACGCCCGCCGCCGACGCGAACCGCGCGATGCCGGAGCAGGAGCAGTGGCTGGTGATGATCGGCGTCTGCACCCACCTCGGCTGCGTGCCGCTCGGCGAGGCCGGCGCGTTCAACGGCTGGTTCTGCCCCTGCCACGGCTCGACCTACGATACCGCAGGCCGGATCCGCAGCGGCCCCGCGCCGGAAAACCTGCACATTCCCGTCGTGTCCTTCGTGTCCGACACCGTCATCCAGCTCGGCTAGGGAGAAGCGAGATGAGCGGCATCCCGCACGAACATTACGAACCCAAGACCGGCGTGGAGAAGTGGATCGAGCGTCGGCTGCCGATCATCGGCCTGATCCACGCGACGCTGTTCATCCCCACCCCCCGCAACCTCAACTGGATGTGGATCTGGGGCATCGTCCTGACCTTCTGCCTCGCGATGCAGATCGTCACCGGCATCGTGCTCGTCATGCACTATACGCCGCACGTGACGCTCGCCTTCGCCAGTGTCGAGCACATCATGCGGGACGTGAACGCCGGCTGGGCGCTGCGCTACGTCCACGCCAACGGGGCGTCGCTGTTCTTCTTCGCGGTCTACCTGCACATCTTCCGCGGCATCTTCTACGGCTCCTACAAGGAGCCGCGCGAGATCACCTGGATCGTCGGGATGCTGATCTTCCTGCTGATGATGGCGACCGCGTTCATGGGCTACGTGCTGCCTTGGGGGCAGATGTCCTTCTGGGGCGCCACCGTCATCACCGGCCTCTTCTCGGCCATCCCGCTCGTGGGGCCGGACATCCAGACCTGGCTGCTCGGCGGGCCCGCGGTCGACAACGCGACGCTCAACCGCTTCTTCTCGCTGCACTACCTGCTGCCGTTCGTCATCGCGGCGCTGGTCGCGGTGCATATCTGGGCGTTCCACACCACGGGCAACAACAACCCGACCGGGGTGCCGGTGCGGACCGGCTCGAAGAAGGAGGTCGACGCCGACACCCTGCCCTTCTGGCCGTACTTCGTCATCAAGGACCTGTTCGCCCTGATGTTCGTGCTGGTGATCTTTGCCGCGATCGTCGGGTTCATGCCGAACTTCCTCGGCCACCCGGACAACTACATCGAGGCGAACCCGCTGAAGACGCCGGCGCACATCGTGCCCGAATGGTACTTCCTGCCGTTCTACGCGATGCTGCGGGCGATCACCTTCGACATCCTGTTCATCAACTCGAAGCTCGCGGGCGTGCTCGCGATGTTCGGGTCGATTGCCGTCATGCTGCTGCTGCCCTGGCTCGACACCAGCCGGATGCGGTCGGGCCGCTACCGGCCGATGTTCAAGGTCTGGTTCTGGCTGCTGGTCTTCGACTTCGTGCTGCTGATGTGGTGCGGGTCGCAGCCGCCGGAGCAGCCGTTCGTCATCATGGCGCAGCTCGGGACGCTGTACTGGTTCGTGTTCTTCCTCGTCATCATGCCGCTGCTCGGCATCATCGAGAAGCCGCAGACGCCGCCGGCGACGATCGAGGCGGACTTCGAGGCGCACTACGGCAAGCCGGGCGAGGCGCCCGCGGGCGCCGTGCAGGCGGCCGAATGACCGGGGCTGAGGGGGCATCCATGCTGAAGACCACTCTCATCGCCGGCCTCGTCGCCAGCACGCTCGGCCTCGGCGCTGCCGCGGCGCAGGAGCATGGCGGGGGCGGCGTCACCGACTACAGCTTCTCCTTCGAGGGGCCGTTCGGCCGCTTCGACCAGGCGCAGCTGCAACGCGGGCTGCAGGTCTACACCGAGGTCTGCTCGGCCTGCCACGGCCTGCGCTACGTGCCCTATCGCGAGCTGGCGGAGCCCGGCGGCCCGGCGATGACCGAGGAGCAGATGCGGGCCTATGCAAGCCTGCACACGGTCGACGACCCGGCGACCGGCGAGACCCGGCCGGCAACCCCGTCCGACCATTTCCAGACCTCGCCCGACCCCAACGCGCCGGACCTCAGCCTGATGGCCAAGGCCCGCGCCGGGTTCCACGGACCGATCGGCCTCGGCATCAACCAGCTGGTGCGCGGCATCGGCGGGCCGGAATACATCGCCTCGCTGCTGAACGGCTTCACCGGCGAGGAGAAGACCGAGGCCGGCGCCACCTTCTACGAGAACCATGTCTTCTCGACGGGCTGGATCTCGATGCCGCCGCCGCTCAGCGACGGCCAGGTGACCTACATGGACGGCACCGAGGCGACGGTGGAGCAGATGTCGCACGACGTCGCCGCCTTCCTGATGTGGGCCGCCGAGCCGCGGATGATGGAGCGCAAGACCGCCGGCCTCACTGCCGTGCTGTTCCTGCTGGTCCTGACCGTCCTGCTCTGGTTCACCAACAAGAAGATCTGGGCGCCGCACAAGGGCGAGCACGCCTGACCCGATCCGTGTCCGGCAGTTCTCAGGGGGGCGTG
>JBGALW010000087.1:0-4748 GCA_044223585.1 Amaricoccus sp. | reverse complement strand
CGTGGCCGATCCGGCCGCGCCCCCCTCGCCTTCCGACACCGTGGCCCGCGTCCTCGCCGTCCTGCCCGATGCGAGCACAAGCCCGGCGCTGGCGGAATCCGCCGACGGCCGGCGCTGGGCCCTGAAATTCTCCGGCGCCGGGCCGGGGCCGTTCGGGCTCCTGACCGAGTATGTCGCGCTCGCCACCGCTCGGGCCTTCGGCGCGCCGGTGCCGGTGGCCCATCCGCTCTGGCTGCCGGCCGGATTTCCGTGGATGGCGGGAACCGATGAGTTCGATTCGATGCTCCAGCGGAGCAGCGGCTGGAACCTCGGGATCGCATGGGTGGAGGACGCCCGCCCGGCGACCGTCGCCGACATCGAGGCCGCGCCGGACCTCGACGCCATCGCCCGCTCGGACTGTTTCCTGCAGAATGTCGACCGGACCCGGCGCAATCCCAACCTGCTCGTGGCCGGCGGGCGGCTGGTGGCGATCGACTACGACGCCTGCCTCTACCTGTCCCGCGCGATCGGCGCGCCGCGCGCCCCGTCGATGGCGCTGCCGCCGGGGCACATTCTCGCCGGCCGCCCGCTGCCGCGGGGGCCGATGCCGGCCATCGACTATCGGGCGCTGCTGGCGACGGCGCCGGCGCCTTGGGTGGAGGCCTCCGGCCTTGCCGCTGCGGCCCTCGCGGACCGGCTGACGACGAGCCTCGCCGCCTGGGCGGCCGCGAACGCCGCCTGAGCCAGCCGGCGCGCCGCCCGCGCGAGCCGGCGCCGCCCCGCGGCACTGCGCAGCCCCGCGGTCGAAGCCGACCCGGCCGCAAGCCGACCACGGTCTGGAAGAGATCGTGGCGCCGCGCCTCGACCCGCGACCCCGCGACGAAGCCCGCGGCCAGCACCAGGACCGGTCCGGCCCCCGGCACGGCCGCGAGGCAGGTCCGCAGCAGTGCGCTGGCGCCATAGGCCGACGCCGCGGCATGGCCCGAGGGGAAGCCCCGGCCACCGCCCTTGGGCCGCTGGTTGATCGGGGCGCTGCCGAGGCTGTTCTTCAGGCCATGCACCACGGCCATCAGGCCCGCGAAACGCAGCGCATAGTCGCCGAGATCCCCGCCGGCCGCCGCGCAGGCTCCTCCCACCAGCGGCAGGACGATCTGCAGCCGGTCGCCGGCGCGCTCGTTGCCGGGCGGCACCGCCAGCACCAGCTGCCACGCCGCCAGCAGGATCAGGATCCCGGCCATCCACGACCGGGAGAGACGTAAGGGCATGTCCGCTCCGACCGCCGCGCCACGGGGCTTCCGCTCTGCCCTAGCAGCGGATCCCGACGTGAGCACGACGTTTCGATGCCAGAATGATGACGCCCACGAAGGACTTGCATTCACCGCCGCCCGCGCGCTCAATCGGCGCACAGCCCGGTGGAGGGGAACCGGGCTGTCGCGGAACGCGTTGGACGATCGAAGCTTGCGGGGGCCGGTCCCCCGCCCCGACTGGAGTGAGGACCATCCATGGCATCGATCCGCAAGGAGGCCGAAGAGGCCATCAGCAACGCCGCCGAGCCGCTCGGCGCCGAGGTGGCCGCGTTGCGCGCCGACCTCGCCGAACTCGGCAAGCATGTCGCGCGCATCGGCAAGGAGCGCGCCAGCGGTCTGAAGTCCGCCGCCTCGGCCGCGGCCTCGGACAGCTACGCCCGCGGCGAAGCGGCCTATGACGTCGTGCTGTCCGAACTGCAGGCGCTGGAGGAGGAGGTGGCCGACGCCGCCCGTCGCCGGCCCTTCGCCTCGCTCGGGCTCGCGATGCTGGTCGGCTTCCTGATCGGCATCGTCTTCAGGCGCTGACGTGCCGCTCTTCGCGACCGCGACCCGCGTCGCCCAGCTCCGCATCCAGAGCATGACAAGGCGGGCCGCCTTCCGGGGCGGCCTGATCGCGGCGTGCGTGCTGGTGGCGATCGTCTGCATCGGCTTCGGCCTTGCCGCGGCGACGGCGGCGCTGACGAAGGTCTACGGGCTGATGCCGGCGCTGGCGATCATGGCTGGCGGCGCGCTGGTGCTCCTCCTGCTGCTCATCGCCGTCCTCTCGATCGAATCGCGCCGCCACCGGCGGCTTGCCGCCCGCCGGGCCAGCCTCGACCGCCAGCTCCTTCAGGCCGCCGCCCTCGGCGCGATCCCGACGCGCGCGCCGTCGCGCGGCGTTGCCGGACTCGCGCTCGTCGCCATCGGTGCCCTGCTGATCCTCGCGCGCTCGGGCGGCGACGCGAAGAAGGAAGACTGACGAGCCGTGCGGGCCCTGATCCAGCGCACCACCGGCGCGAGCGTCGCGATCGACGGCCGGGTCGTCGGCGAGATCGGCGCCGGCCTCGTCGTGCTGGCCTGCGCCATGCGGGGCGACACCGACGCCGAGATGGACTGGCTCGCCCGCAAGACCGCCGCGCTGCGCATCTTCCGCGATGCGGAGGGCCGGATGAACCGCTCGGTCATCGACGTCGGCGGCAGCGCGCTCGTGGTCAGCCAGTTCACCCTGGCCGCCGAGACGCGCGGCAACCGCCCCGGCTTTTCCACCGCCGCCGCCCCCGACGAGGGCAACCGGCTCTACGAGGCCTTCGCCGCCCGCCTCGCCGCGCTCGGTGTCCCGGTCGCGACCGGGGTTTTCGGCGCCGACATGCAGGTGGCGCTCGTCAATGACGGCCCCGTCACCATCTGGCTCGACAGCGCCGCCCGCTGACGCCTCAGCCCCGCTCGCGCATCAGCCGCGCCTTCTGCCGCTGCCAGTCGCGCTTGGCCTCGGTCGCGCGCTTGTCGGCGAGCTTCTTGCCCTTGGCGATGCCGAGCTGGAGCTTTGCCCGGCCACGGTCGTTGAAGTAGAGCTTCAGCGGCACGATGGTCATCCCCTCGCGCGCCGTGCCCTGCCAGAGCTTCGCCAGCTCGCGGCGCGAGACCAGCAGCTTGCGCCGCCGCCGCTCCTCGTGCCCGAAGCTCTTGGCCTGGGCATAGGCGGGATGTAGCCGTTGATCAGCCACAGCTCCTGCCCTCGACACCGAGGCATAGCCTGGCGATGTTCGCCTTGCCGGTCCGCAGGCTCTTCACCTCGGAGCCCTCGAGCACGATGCCCTCCTCCAGATCGTCCTCGATGAAATAGTCATGCCGCGCCCGGCGGTTCTCGGCGATGAGTTTCTGCGGCTTCTCGGGTGCCTTGGCCATGGTCGGGCGGATATCCGAACCACCTGCCCCTGTCCAGCGGCGCCCGTACGGCTCTATCATGACCTATCCTTGTCGGATCAAGGGGAGGAGCCCCATGCCTACCGTCGTCGTCACCAGCGCCAGCCGCGGCATCGGCCGCGAATTCGTCCGGCTTGTACGCCGCCGGATGGCGGGTGATCCTGCTGCTCAACACCGCCGGCATCATCGGCCGCCTCGACGACGGGCCGGGGCAGGTGAATTTCGCCGAGTTCGCCAAGGTGCTCGACACCAACGTCATGGGCCCGGTGCGGGTGCTCGACGCCTTCGTGCCGCGCCTCGCCCTCGCCGGCCGCGCCCGCGCCGTGACGCTGACGAGCGGCATGGGTTCGATTTCGGACGTCGGCTCGGGCGGGTCGATGATGTACCGCACGTCCAAGGCGGCGGTGAACATGGCGATGCGCGCCCGCGCCCTCACGCTGGCGCCGCAGGGGATCATCGTCGCGGTCATCAATCCCGGCTGGGTCAAGACCGACATGGGCGGCGCGAGCGCGACGCTGGAGGTCGAGGAGAGCGTGGCGCGAATGCGGAGCGTGATCGACGGCCTCGGGCCCGAGCAGGCCGGCACGTTCCAGAACTGGGACGGGCGCACCTATCCCTGGTGAGACGGGTTACCGGCGTCGGCGGTTGCACCCGGCTGCCGCGGCACTTCGATATGGCAAGCGGCAGCGCCTGCCGGGGGGCAGGCAGGCGCTGCCGGTGCTGACGCACCGGCGGGGTGAGACGGGTTATCCCTGGTGATCAGCGGCGATATGGCGGGCGGCGCCTGCGCCAGGCGCTGCCGGCTGACGCACCGGCGAGATGCCCGGATGCGCGACGGTTGCGATCACCGGGATCGTCAGTTCAGCAGCCCGGCGTGCCGCATGGCGGCGCGCATCCGCGCCTTCGTCGGCTCCTCGATGCCGACGAGCGGCGAGCGGACCTCCTCCGTGCAGCGGCCGAGCAGCGACAGCGCATACTTGGTCGGGCAGGGATTCGGCTCGACAAAGCAGGCCCGGTGCAGCGGCATCAGGCGGTCCTGGTAGGCCAGCGCGCGGGCATAGCCGCCGGCCGCCATCGCTCTCCTGGAACCGCCGACAGCGCGGCGCGATGTTGGCGACGACGCTGATGCAGCCGACCCCGCCATGGGCGTTGAAGCCGAGCGCGCTCGCATCCTCGCCGGACAGCTGGATGAACTCGCTGCCGCAGGACGCCCGCTGGTCGGAGGCCCGCGTCACGTCGCCCGTTGCGTCCTTGACACCGATGATGCGCGGCAGCTTTGCCAGCTCGCCCATCGTCGCCGGGGTCATGTCGATCACCGACTCTACGGGGATGTTGTAGATGTGATGATCAGCAGGGTCCACCGCGTCGTGCAGCGTCTTGTAGTGCAGGTAGAGGCCGCGCTGGTTGGGCTTGTTGTAGTAGGGCGTCACCACCAGCGCCGCGTCGGCGCCGACGGCCTTGGCGCGCCGCATCAGCGACAGCCTCCGCCGTGTTGTTGAGCCGGCCGGCGATGACCGGCACGCGCCGCGCCGCCGCCTCGACGACGATCTCGGACGCAGC
>JBGALW010000086.1:0-19919 GCA_044223585.1 Amaricoccus sp. | reverse complement strand
GGTTTCGAGGCCGATTTCGCGCGCGCGCCGTCTCCGGAATGTGGAGACGGAACGGAGGAAGCCGCGGCGGAACCAGGTCCGTTTCCGACCCGGAATCCGGAGGTGGAAGCGAGATGGCCAACTCCGGATTCCACGCCGAGCCGACCTGGATTTCGGCCCGAGCCGTCTCCGGAATCGGAGTCTAACCCTGTAAGGAACCAGTAAAGGAGGAGGAGGAGGAGGACGACACGCGCGACGGGGAGAGCGTCCGGAAGCGTGTCGAGGAGCACGATGGCTTCGAGCCTTCGCCGAGCTGCTGCGGACCCTCGGCCTCGATCGGAGGGCCCGTTGCCCGGTTGGTGGCAGGGCTGGCCTGCCCGGGAACACGTCCGGCGGTGGATGGTGGATTTCGGCTTCGGCCAAGACCGGGTGCTGGAAATCGCCAAGGGCAACGCGCCGGGAGCTTTTGATGCCGCCGGACGGGCCGCGGGCCCTGGACCGCGCGATGGAGCGGGAAGCCCGGCGGGCGCGCTCCCGTCCGGCGACCAAGCCGGGTCGGACTGCGAGCAAGCCCACGAAGCGCCGCAAGGGCGAGGAGACGCCGCGGGCCTCCTTCGACGCGGTCGTCGCGTTCCACGCGGACTGGGTGAATTCCGATCGCTTCCTGCCGGCCAACACGATCAACAACAGCCTGCGCGGGGCGATGCTTGCCCGCGGTCTCGTCACGGAAGCGCGGCTGAAGGCGCGCGGCGTGCGTTGAAAGAGGAACCAAAGCCATGAAGCCTGCCCCGGACGGCAACCGCGACGCTGCCGAAACTCTTCGACGGGCTTGTCACCCGCGAAGACCTCGCGCGCCACCTCGGCGTCTCGACCGACACGCTCGCGCGATGGGAAGGCCGGGGCACCGGCCCGACAAGCATCAAGGTGGGGCGGCGCGTCCTCTATCGTGCCGCGGCGGTCAACGCCTGGCTGCGCGGGCTCGAGCGGCCGAAGCCCGCGCCGACGAAGACCTCCAGGTTCAACGGCGAAGTGACGGCGGAGCGGGCTCAATGGCAT
This sequence comes from Amaricoccus sp., assembly GCA_044223585.1. GTDB lineage: Bacteria > Pseudomonadota > Alphaproteobacteria > Rhodobacterales > Rhodobacteraceae > Amaricoccus. Next base: position 18,884 of record JBGALW010000086.1, on the reverse strand, counting down.
TGACGGCACGAGATCGAGGACCGCTTCGAAGAAGCGGCGATCACGTCGCGGCGGCTGCTCCAACCCTGGGCGATCAGGCCCGCGCGGCTACGGCCAATCCTGGCCGGACTACGTGCAGGAGGCGCGGCACGCCTATGGCTACCACGAGATGCGGATCAAGATCGTGCCGACCGCCGCCGAGATCCAGCGCGGATGGACGCGTGCATCGACTGGCTGCGCTTGCTCGATCCGGAGGACGCGAAGATCGTCTGGCTGCGGGCAGAAGGCGAAAGATGGCGCGGTCTGCATCCATGCCGGATGCGTCCGGCAGACCGCCTGGCGGCGCTGGGCAGCGGCCCTCCTCACCATCGCCAAACATCTGGCGGAGAACGAGAAACCGACGAAGAAGCGGGCGCCGCCCGGAACCCGGCGACGCTGTGTTGATCATGAAGCCGCGTTCACCTGGATGCTCGGCGCAAAGGCGGCAATCATAAGTGAACATACTGCCGCGACTAAATCCGGGCCGTCCGGCGTATGGAACAGATATGCTTCGGGAACCGGCGCGCGACCTTTGATCCGGCGCGCATCATCGCACCCGAAGCCGCCAGACCGGGCCGCCCTCGCCCCCGCGGCCGGGCCGCTGGTTCCGGATCGCCCTTCCCCCTTCGATATGCGCGGGGGCGTGAAGCCCAGCAAGCCGCTGGTGACAAAGAAATTCGAGGCGCGCGGCTTGGGTGCGCGCACTGGGTGCGCGCGGTGCGCGCGCCACAGCCACGGTCAGGAGAGGCCCGGTGCTTTGCCGGGTCTCGTTTCAGGGAGTTCCACGTGCAGATCGAGATGATGCCGACCGACCGGCTGGTGCCCTACATCCGCAACGCCCGGACGCATTCGGCGGATCAGGTGGCCCAGATCGCCGCCTCGATCGCCGAGTTCGGCTTCACCAACCCGATCCTGATCGGCGAAGACGAGGTGATCATCGCCGGGCACGGCCGGCTGCAAGCGGCGCGGTCGCTCGGCCTGACCGAGGTGCCGGTGATCGTGCTCGACCATCTGACGGATGCGCAGCGCCGCGCGCTGGTGATCGCCGACAACCGGATCGCCGAGCACGCGGGCTGGGACGCGCAGATGCTGGCAGCGGAAATCGCCGCGCTGCGCGACGAGGCGTTCGATCTCGAGGTGATCGGATTCTCGGAGGCGGAGATCCACGACCTGCTCGACGGCCTCGACGATCCCGCCGCCGATGGCATCGGCTTCGGTGGCCAGCCGGCGGGCAGCGGTGATCCGGCGGCGGCGCCCGCGGCGGCGGCGCCTTCGACCACCCTGGCCGAGCGCTTCGGCATCCCGCCCTTTTCGGTCCTCGATGCCCGCAAGGGCTGGTGGCAGGACCGCAAGCGCGCCTGGCTCGACCTCGGCATCCGGTCCGAACTCGGCCGCGGCGAGGGCGACCGGGCCTGCCCCGGCGGCAGCCCGATGCCCGGCAACGGATCGCGCAAGGACTACAAGCCGGGTGCGGCGAAGGCGGCAGCCCATGCCTAAGGGAATGGCCCGCACTTTCGGGCAGGACCTGATGCGGGGCGAGCACGCGGTCGGAGGCGACAAGACCAACGGCGGCGTGCTGATGCCCTCGCCCACCTCGGGCGATCCGGGCTTCTACGCCAAGAAGCGCGCTCGCGAGGCGGAACTCGGCCGCGCGCTGTCGACCGAGGAGTTCCTCGCGGAGCACTATGAGGCCTCCGACGCCCCAACGGCGTCCGGTACCTCGATCTTCGATCCGGTGCTCTGCGAGATCGCCTGCCGCTGGTTCTGCCCGCCGGGCGGTACCGTGCTCGATCCCTTCGCGGGCGGCTCGGTGCGCGGCGTCGTCGCCTCGCGCCTCGGCTTGAGTTACGTCGGCGTCGAGCTTCGGGCCGAGCAGGTCGCCGCCAATCAGGCCCAGGCCGCGCTGGGCACGGGACCGGCCCCGCGCTGGATCACCGGCGACAGCCGGGAGATCGGCCGACTGGCCAAAGGTGTCGAAGCCGACCTGATCTTCTCCTGCCCGCCCTACTGGAATCTCGAGGTCTATTCGGACGACCCGGCCGACCTGTCGACGCTGGGCAAGGAGGCGTTCTTCGCCGCCTATGCCGGGATCATCCGCGACACCGTCGCCCGGCTGCGCGAGGATCGCTTCGCGGTCTGGGTGATCGGCGACGTGCGCGATGCCGGCGGGTTTTTCGTGAACCTGCCGGGCCGCACGGTCGAGGCTTTCGAGGCGGCCGGCGCGCGGTTCTACAACGACGCGATCCTCGTCACCGCCGTCGGTTCGCTGCCGATCCGCGCCGGGCGGCAGTTCACCGCATCGCGCAAGCTCGGCCGCACTCACCAGAACGTACTGGTGTTCTGCAAGGGCGATCCACGGCGCGCCACCGAGGCCTGCGGCGAGGTCGAGTTCGGCGAGATCGACGCGGAAGCCGATGGTGAGGAGGAGGAAGAATGAGCGTCCCGATCCTCCAGCTGCATCAGGGCGTGGTCGTCGTGCGCGACGATCTGCACCCGGGCGGCACCAAGGCCCGGTTCATCGGCCGGATCTTCGCCGATGCCGACGAGGCGGTCTATGCCAGCCCGCCCGAGGGCGGCGCGCAGACTGCTCTCGCCCATGTCGCCCGGGCGCTGGGCAGGCGGGCGACGATCTTCGTCGCGAGCCGGGCGAAGCCGCACGCCCGCACCCTCGAGGCCGCGCGCCTTGGGGCGAAGGTGGTGCCGGTCAGCCCCGGCTATCTCGCCGTGGTGCAGTGCCGCGCCCGGGACTACTGCCGCGACAACGGCGCCACGCTGATCCCATTCGGGGCTGATTTCCCTGGCGCGGTCGAGGCGATCGCAGCAGCTGCGCGGCTCACTGACCTTCAGCCGGACGAGGTGTGGTGCGCCGCCGGCTCGGGAGTTCTCGCGCGCGGTCTGGCGCTGGCCTGGCCCAGGGCGCGGCGGCATGTGGTCCAGATCGGGCGGGAGCTGTCCCCGAAGGATGTGGCCGGGGCAACGATCCACGTCCATCCCCGGAAGTTCGGCGAAAAGGCCGCGCTGGGCGCGCCGTTCCCGGCCGACCCGCACTACGACGCCAAGGCTTGGGAGGTCTGCATCGCGCAGCGCGGACCGGGGCAAGTGCTGTTCTGGAACGTGGCGCCGCTGCCGAGGGGGTGAGGGCCCGGTTCGCGCTCTAAACTGGAAAACAGAGACTCTGGTGGAAAACTTCGCCGGAAATCCCTATGTTGGGCGTCGAGAGGAACGACGATGCAAGTCCGGGTCGAGAACTTCGCGCAGCTTCGGGACCTTTGCTGGAACCGGCCGGCCAACACGGTGTTGGACGGGCGTGACGCTTTGGCGCTTTATGAGCGCAATTGGCGATATGTCGACAAGAAGACTTTGACCGGTGAAGAGCAGAGGCTGCTCGACGCGCTCGTTGCCCGTTATGGCAACGGCGTGTTGAATGTTTGATCGTCCACATCACAACGCCATCGCACAGGTTCTCAAGGCTCTCGATGCAGACCTCCTGCTTCGGGCACAGGCGTGGTTCGGGGGCGGCACGGCCATCGTCCTGAAGCTTGGCGAGTATCGGGAAAGCGTCGACATCGACTTCCTGTGCGCCTCGCAAGACGGATACCGGCTGCTGCGTGAAGCGACATTCGGCGGATCGCTCGACAAGGTCCTGGCGCCCGGCACCGGAGTCAATGTCCTGCGCGAGGTCCGGGCCGACCAATACGGCATCCGGACGCAGGTCGAAGCTGCCGGAACGCGGATCAAGTTCGAAATCGTTCGCGAGGCGCGTGTCGATCTGAGCGGCGAGATGGACGCCCAGCTGGGTGTCGCCGTTCTGAAGCGGGCAGACCTGTACTGCGAGAAGCTTCTGGCCAATGCAGATCGCTATGCCGACACGGCCGTCCTCAGCCGGGACATGATCGACCTCAGCATGATGATCTCGCGCTGGGGGCCGATTCCAGAAGCTGCGTGGGAGAAAGCCGAGGCAGCTTATGGGCGGGCGGTTCGGGCGGCTTACGACGAGGCTGTGGCGATGATCCGGAGCCCGGTCTGGCTGAAGACTTGCATCGAGGGCATGGCGATCGAGGACAAGATTGCCGCGGAAATCGCCGCTCTGCATGGCGGCGCCCTCGCGCCGGAGTGATCCACAGGCGCTCTGTCGGCAGCGCCTGCGGTCAGTTCAATGCAGCATATCCCCGAGCCCGACCCTCTCGAACGCTGCCTTCGTGCCCGGGTCAAACCCCGGGTCGATGCGGGCCGGGCCGTAGCCCTGCGCCCGGTTCCAGGCGTCGATCTCCCGCAGCTCAGCCGCGAATTCTTCGGGAGACTCGGCCTCCTTCAGGGTCGTGTCGCCCTCGCAATAGGTGAAGATGAGGAGCCGGGTCGGGTTGGCCCAGGTGCCGAAGTACGAGGCGTCCTGCGCGGTGTCGACTTGGGCCCAGCCGTTGGCGGTGCTGCACAGGCCGAAGTCATAGACGTAGCGGTCGCCCGGCGCGAATTCGCGGGTGATCTTCATGCTGCGGTTCCCGTCCGGGCTTCCAGCGCGGTGATGCAGAGATTGCGGTAGCGGGCCAGTGCCTTCGGGCTGGACGAGACCGGGTTGATCACGATGGCCCGCAAGCCGGCGATGTCGCCGGCGGCGGGGCGGGAAGCTGGCCCGCTTTCGCCGCCACTTCGAGTGTGGTGAAGCGGGCGCGGCCCTTGGCGGTTGCGGGCCGGAAGGCGGCGTTGACGGCCGCGCCCGGCTGGCTGGTCGGGCCGTGTCCGTCGCCGTCATCCGTCTCCGCGTGCGCGGGTGACAGAGGCGCAAGCGCGGAGGCCAGCCGGCGGCGCGCCGCCTCGGGATCCGCAGACTGAAGGATCGCCGGTGCCGCAGCAGCGGCACGATCCGCGCCGATGTGCTGGGCGAGGAAGCGCTGGAAGCGCTGGACGGTTTTGGCGGCGGTGGCGAGGCGACCGAGGGGAAGCTCCGTGAGGGCATTGGTCAACTCGGTGATCTGGGCGGTGGACAGATGGGTCTGCATGGTCTTCCCCATTCAGGCGTTCTTGATGTGGGCGGAGCGGCCCTCAGCGGTGACCGCGTAGATCATCGTGCGGCGGTCGCCGAAGCCGGCGGCGAAGGCTTCGGCCTGATCCATCCGGTCGAACCGGGCGCGGATGCGGGTCGCGGGCTTCGACCCGCGGCAGGCAATGAAATGGTCGGCGTGGGCGAGGCAGAAGACCTCGTGGCCGGTTACGGGCGTGGCGCGAAGGGCGGGCAAGGGCGGGCTCCTTTCAGGGCTGCGGATGCTCTGAAACAGGGGAGCGGACCCGAAAGATCAACTGCCAAGACTCTGAAAAGGTGAGGCAAATGACCAGCATGGGGCTCTCGCGGCGGCAATACGCGGCGCATCGCGGATGCAGCGAGAGCGCCGTCCGGAAAGCCATCGCGACGGGGCGGATCACGCCCGAGGCGGACGGCAGCATCGACCCAGCGAAGGCCGACGCGCAGTGGGACGCGCAGACCGATCCGGCCAGGCAGCGCGGCGCCCATGCGCGAGCGCTCGGCACGAGGATGGCCGCGACGACGCGGGCGGCGACGAAGGCGGTGCCGCAGGCGGCGATCCGGGCGGTGGCCGAGACGCTGCAGGAAGCGGGCGCGGAACCCGAGCCGGGCGATGCCGGCGCCGGCGAGGTCTCGTTCCTGCGCGCCCGGATGGCGAACGAGGTGATCAAGGCGCAGACCGCCAAGGTCCGTCTGCAGAAGATGAAGGGCGATCTGGTCGACCGCAATCGCGCGGTGGCCGCCGTGTTCGATCTGGCCCGGCGGGAACGCGACAGCTGGCTGAACTTGCCGCCCCGGGTCGCGGCGAACATGGCGGCCGAACTGGGTGTGGAGGCGCATCGCATGGAACTGGTACTGGACCGGGTGCTGCGCGCCCATCTGGCCGAGATGGCGGAGGTGAAGCTTGAATTCCGCTGAAGCCTTCGACGGCGCCGAGGACATCCGCCGCAGCTGGCTGGCAGGCCTCGCCCCCGATCCGGCGCTGACCGTGTCGCAATGGGCGGACCGTCACCGGGTGCTGTCGTCGCGCTCGGCCTCCGAAGCGGGGCCGTATCGGACCAGCCGCACCCCCTACATGCGCGGCATCATGGACGCGCTCTCGCCGCGCAACCCGTTGCAACGGGTCGTGTTCATGAAGGCGGCGCAGGTCGGCGCGACCGAGGCCGGGAACAACTGGATCGGCTTCTGCATCCACCGGGCACCGGGGCCGTTCCTGGCGGTGCAGCCGACGGTGGAACTGGCCAAGCGGCTGTCGCAGCAGCGGATCGACCCGCTGATCGAGGAGAGCCCGGATCTGCGGGCCCTCGTGATGGCCGCGCGGTCGCGCGACAGCGGCAACACCATCCTCGGCAAGCGGTTTCCGGGCGGACAGCTGCTGCTGACCGGGGCGAATGCGGCCGTTGGGCTGCGCTCGATGCCGGCGCGCTGGGTATTCCTGGACGAAGTCGACGCCTATCCGGGCGACGTCGATGGCGAAGGCGATCCGATCGCGCTCGCCGAAGCGCGGACGCTGTCCTTCGGGCATCGGAGCAAGACCTTCCTGGCCTCGACGCCGACCTTAAAGGGGCTGAGCCGCATCGAGCGGGAGTACGAGATGTCCGACCAGCAGCGCTATCACCTGCCCTGCCCGCATTGCGGCGGGCTGCAATGGCTGAAGTTCGAGCGCCTGCGCTGGGAGGCCGGGCGGCCGGAAACCGCCCGCTACATCTGCGAGCATTGCGAGGCCCCGATCGCCGAGCGGCACAAGACCGCGATGATGGCGGAGGAGAACGGGGCGTGCTGGAAGCCGACGGCTTCGCCCGAGGCGATCGCCGCGGCGAAGGCCGGGGGTGTCGCGGGCTTCCACATCTCCGGGCTCTATTCGCCGCTGGGCTGGCTCTCCTGGCCGGAGATCGCCCGCAACTGGGAGACGGCGCAGGGCAATGACGCGGCGCTGAAGACGCTGAAGAACACCATCCTCGGCGAGACCTGGGCCGAGAAGGGCGAGGCGCCGGACTGGCAGCGGCTCTACGAGCGGCGGGAGGTCTGGCAGCTGGGGCAGGTTCAGCCGGGCGCGCTGGTGCTGACGGCCGGGGCGGATGTCCAGCGCGACCGAATCGAGATCGACGTCTGGGGCTGGGGCCGGAACCTGCGATCCTGGCTCATCGATCATGTTGTCCTGGAAGGCGACACGGCCCGGCCCGAAGTCTGGGCCGACCTGAGCGCGTTCCTCGGGGCGACCTGGGGCTGCACGGGCGGCGGCCGGATGGGGCTGGCTCGACTGGCGATCGACACCGGCGACGGGGTCACGACCGACGCGGTCTATGCCTGGGTGCGCAAGGCCGGGCGCCAGCAGGTGATCGCGGTCAAGGGCGTCGGCGGGTTTGACCGCTCGATGCCGGTGGACGGGCCGACTTATGTCGAAGTGACCGAGGGCGGCCGCAAGCTGCGCCGGGGTGTGCAGCTCTGGAAGGTCGCCGGGGCGGTGTTCAAGGCGGAGTGGTACCGCTTCCTGCGCCTGACCGCGCCGACCGACGAGGATCTTGCCGCGGGCGGCGTGTGGCCCACGGGCTTCGTGCATATCCCGCGCGGCACCACCGCCGAGTGGATGAAGCAGGCGACCGCCGAGCAGCTGGTCAGCACCAAGACCCGGGCCGGCTTCCAGCGCCTCGAATGGCAGCAGACCCGCGAGCGCAACGAGGCGCTCGACTGCCGGGTCTATGCCCGCGCCGCCGCCTGGCTGATGGGCATCGACCGCTGGGACGAGCAGCGCTGGCAGATGCTGGAAGACCAGATCGAACCCCTGCCCTCGCCGAAGGCCCCCGCGCCCGCGGGGCAACCGAACCGGCCCTCACCGCAGCAATCGCCGCCGCGGCCCTCCGGCTGGATGGGGCCCCGGCGCGGGAAATGGTTCTGACAGTGAGGACCGGTCCGCGCAGCGGACGCGAGGCTCCGGTGGAGCGTCGCGAGGAACGAACGCACTGAGCGGGAGCGAAGGGCATGAACTGGACAGAAGCCGATCTCGACGCGCTGAAGGCGGCCTATGCCAGCGGCACGCTCAGGGTGCGGCTCTCCGACGGCAAGGAAGTGACCTATCCGAGCGGCGATGATCTCCTCCACCGCATCCGCATCGTCGCCGCCGATCTCGCCGCCAGCGGCGCCGGGCAACCGGCGCCGGTCGGGCGCTACGCCACGTTCCGGAGGGGCTGATGGCGGGGAACCGGGACAGATCGGGCGGCGGCGTGCGCTGGGGCGCGCTGGACGCGGCCCTGGCCTTCCTCGCCCCGCGCCGGGCGGCCGCGCGCTATGCCGCCCGCGTCGCGATCGCCAATCTGCGCCGCGGCTACGAGGCGGGCGGCAAGACCCGCCTCACCGAAGGCTGGCGCGGCAGCGCTGCCTCGGCGGATGCGGAGATCGCGGCGGCGGGGCCGGTGCTGCGCGACCGCTCGCGCGATCTGGTGCGGAACAACCCGCTCGCCGCGCAGGCGGTGCAGGTGCTGGTGAACAACATCGTCGGACCGGGCATCCGCCCCCGCGCGGCCAGCGGCAACAAGGCGTTGAACAAGCGGGTCGACAGGCTCTGGCGATCCTTCGCGGCGACCTGCGACTTCTACGGGCACACCGACTTCCACGGGCTGCTGAACCTCGCCGTCCGGGAAATGATCGAAGCCGGGGACATCCTCGCGCTGAGGATCGCGACGCCGGGTGGCAGCGGAAAATCGGTGCCGCTCCGGATCCAGCTGCGCGAGATCGACCATCTCGATGCCGCGCGGGTGCAGGAGAGCGCCACCGGCTACGTCGACCAGGGGATCGAGTTCGACACCGCTGGCCGGCGCGTGGCCTACTGGATGTTCGCCGATCACCCCGGCGGGACGGGGCGGTTCCTGCGGCGGCGCTTCGAGGCGGAGCGCGTCCCGGCCGAGCGGGTGGCGCATCTCTTCGAGCGCCAGCGGGTGCAGAACCGCGGCGTGCCCTGGGGCTGGCGATGCTGGCGCTGCGCGATCTCGGCGACTGGCGGCAGGCCGAGTCGCAGTGCAAGAAGACCGAGGCCTGCCTCGTCGGCATCACCTTCGGCATGACGAATGGCCTGTACCTTGCAGCAGGACAGCGCCGCGAAGAAGGTCGAGCAGGTCGGAGTTCGGCTGATCGTTGCCCAGTTCGCGGCGGCGCAAGGACATCCGGGTTCAACCAGCCCGCCAGCACGTTCGGGGTCTATGAGTGGAACCGGGTGCAGATGCACCTCGTCGCCTCGGGCTTCCGGGTGCCCTACGCGCTGATGACCGGCGATCTGAGCCAGAACAACTTCTCGTCCTCGCGCGTGGGTCTCAACGAATTCCGCCGCATGGTCGAGCAGCTGCAATGGCAGACCGTCATCCCGATGTTCTCGATGAGCCGATCTGGCGCTGGTTCATCGAGGCGGCGCTGGCCGGGCTTCCACAATGGATGCGGTGATCCCGGCCGAATGGGCGCGCGCCGCGCTTCGAGATGGTCAACCCTTGCAGGACGTGCAGGCCACGACCTGCTGGAAACCCGCTGCGCGCCGGCTTTCGCCTCGCCGCAGCAGATGATCGCCAAGCGCGGCTATGACCCGGCGGCGGTGATCGAGGAACGGGCAGCCCATGCCGAGGCGACCGACGCGCTGGGCCTGATCTTCGACAGCGATCCCCGCAAGGTCAGCAAGGGCGGCAACACCCAGCCGACGGAACAGAACCCGGCAACCGACCCTGCGACCGAAAGCCGACAACGGGAGCACCACATGCCTCCCGATGCCCTGCTCCTGCCCGTGATCGGGCGGGCCGCGACCTGGGCGTGCCGAGAGCATCGATGCCGAGGCGCGGACGGTGGAGATCGTCGACCACCGTTACCAAAGCGCCGGCGCTGGGAGGGCTGGGACGAGGTCCGCGAATATGACGAGGAGTTGGTCGTCACGCCCCAGGCGGTGCGCCTGGAGCGGATGAACGCCGGCGCGCCGTTTCTGGACTCGCATGACGGCTGGAGCCTGCGCTCGGTCCTCGGCGCGGTCGAACCGGCCGGTGCGGATCGAGGGCGGCGAGGGCGTGGCCACGATCCGCCTGACCTCGGCGCCGGACGCGGCCGACACCGTGCACCGGATCCTCGAGAAGACCGTCCGGCATGTCTCGGTCGGCTATCGGGTGCACCGCTACGAGATCACCAAGCGCGAAGGCCAACGCGAGCTCTGGCGCGCCCTCGACTGGGAGCCGATGGAGGTCTCCGCCGTCGCGATGCCCGCCGACCCCGGCGCCCATATCCGCGCCGCCGGATCGGGCCAGCCGGCCCTCGCCCCCTGCACCCTCACCCGATCCGACAACCCCGCCGCCGTGGCGGCCCTTCACAAGGAGGCGCGATGCTGAACAAGCCCTGCCTGGGCAAGGAGACTGAAGCCGTCACGGCGCTCGCCCTGGTCGAAACCCGGGCCACCAACCCGGCGCCAACGCCCGTCTCCTCGGCGCTGAGCGCCCTCTCGGCGGAGGCGATCCGCGCCGAGGAACGCCAGCGCGCCGCGGAGATCACCACGCTCTGCCAGCGCCACGGGCTCGGGATCGACTTCGGGGCCGACCCACTGCGCGCGGTGTCACGATCGATGCCGCCCGGGCGGCGATCCTCGACCGGCTGGTGGAACAGAACCCGACCACCCGCGGCGGCGAGATCGTCCTGCGCAAGCGCGCGGCGCCAGCACCAGCGACTCCGGCTGCGCGATGGCGATCGAGGCGTTGCCATCGCCACGCCCCGGACTGCATCCAGGGGCAGAACGGCCGCGAGTTCCGCGGCATGACGCTCCTTGAGATCGCCCGCGCCGCGCTGGAGCGGCGCGGCGTCTCCACCCGCGGCATGGCGAAGATGGAACTGGCCGGCGAGGCGCGCTGGGGCCGGCCTCGGTCGGCTACCATTCCACCAGCGACTTCCCGCTGATCCTCGCCACTGTCGTGGCCAACAAGACGCTGCGGTCGGCCTATGACGGCACCCCGCGCAGCTTCACCGCCTGGGCGCGGCAGGTGACGATCGCCGACTTCAAGCCGGTCAGCCGCACCCAGCTCGGCGGCGCGCCGGACCTGCTGAAGGTGCCGGAATCGGGCGAGTTCACCTATGGCACCATCGGCGAGGGCCGCGAGGTCTATGCGCTGGCGACCTATGGAAGGATCATCGGCATCACCCGGCAGACCCTGATCAACGACGATCTCGATGCCTTCACCCGGGTGCCCACCGCCTGGCGGGGCGGCGGCCGACCTCGAATCCGATCTGGTCTATTCGATCCTGACCGGCAACCCGGCGATGGCCGACGGCATCGCGCTCTTCCACGCGAGCCACGCCAACCTCGGCACCGCCGGCGCGATCAGCGAGACGACCCTGGCGGAAGCCTACCGGCTCTTCGGCAACCAGCGCGGGCTGGAAGGACGCCAGATCTCGGTGCTGCCGCGGTACCTGATCACGCCGCCCGGCAGCCGCTCGGTGGAGGCGCGGAAGAACGTCACCGCCACCACGCCGAATGCGGTCGCGGGGTGAACGCCTTTGCCGGCCGCCTTGAGCCGATCGAGGAGGCGCGGCTGATCCCGACCGCCGGCGCGGACCCGTGGTTCCTCGCCGCCGATCCGGCCCGGATCGACACGGTGGAATACGGCTATCTCGAAGGCAACACCGGCGTGACCACCGAAACCCGCAGCGGCTTCGAGGTCGACGGCATCGAGATCAAGGCCCGCCACGACTTCGCCACCAAGGCGATCGACTGGCGCGGCCTCTACCGCAACGCCGGCGTCTGACCGGGACCGCCCGCGCGTCTGACCCTGGCCCGTCCGCCCTTCGCGCAGGCGACCGCGCAGACACCATCGTTCAGGAGGCTTCAATGAAAAACTACATCGCCGAAGGCGACACGCTGATCATCACCGCCGGATCGGCGATCACCTCGGGCGCGGGCGTGCTGACTCGGCCTCGATCTCGGCGTCGCCGCCGCAGATATCGCCAGCGGCGCCGACGGCCCGATCAACCTCACCGGCATCTACGACCTGCCGAAGACCGCCGCCCAGGCCTGGACCCAGGGCGCGCTGATCTACTGACCGGCACCGCCTGCACCAACGTCGCCTCCACCAACAAGCTGATCGGCATCGCCGCCCGGGCGCAGCTGTCGGCCGACACCACCGGCCGGGTCCGGCTCAACGGCGCGGGCGTCACACCGTGACGGCGGTCGCGACGGCCGTCGCTGCCCTGTTCCGCGACAGGAACATCGCCTGGACGCGTTTACCGGGTCGGCGGTGCCGACCCCGGCGTCCCGGTCCGGGTGATCCGCGCCGCACCGGATCGCGTTACCGCCTTCGGCGAGGGCCGCTTCATCACCGATACCATCGCGCTCGACGTGCGGATCGCCGATGCGCCGGGCCTGGCGGCGGGCGACACCTTCGAGATCGACGGCACGCTCCATGAGGTCCGGGGCGAGCCGGTCCGCGATGCCGAGCGGCTGGTCTGGGCGGCCGAGGTGCGCGAGACATGAAGCTCACCGTCAGGCCGTCCGACGACATCCGCGCGCTGATCGCGGCCGAGATCGCCACCGCCGAGACGGCCGTCACCGCCGGCGTCAGGGCGGCCGCTGCCGGGCTGGAAGGATCGCTGGCGCGGACAGATCACCGCCGCCGGCCTCGGGCCGCGTCTCGCCCGGACGATCCGCCAGCAGGATTTTCCGGCGAGCGAGCCTTCGCGGGGCCGCACGCGAGTCTACTCCGCGCGCCGACGGTCGTGCATGCCTCGACCGGGGCGACGATCCGCAGTACGGATTTTCCTCGCCATCTCCATTGCAGCCGCAGGGGTCAAGGGCCCCGGCGGCAAGCGGATCACGCCCGGCGGCTGGGAACGGCGAACCGGCCAGCGCCTGCGCTTCGTCTATCGCCGGCGCGGCCCGAGCCTGCTGGTGGCCGACGATGCCCGGCTCAATCGCGCTGGCTTGGCCCGGCGAAGCGCGGCCGGAGGCGGCGGGACGGGGTTCTGACCGGCGCGCAGACCGTGCCGATCTTCCTGCTGGTGCCGCAGGTCTTGCGCAAGCGGTTGATCTGATGATGCGCGCTGGGCCGAGGCGGCATTGCCAGGGCTGATCGTTGCGAGATGGCCAAGATTGAGCTGCCCGCCGCTTCCGCTCTTTGCCCATTTGCGCACAAATGAGTTTCGCGCCGGACGCGGATAGCTAAAGGCGCTTCCGCTATTAGCCAACAGCGCAGAAACGTATGCCAAACGCATCTGTAAATGTTTCGATAACTGCGATCGCATCGTGGAGCGAATTCGGATCGAATTCCTCAAATCCCCTTCTCAGTCGAGTTCGTTGAAAAATCGGTGCGACAAGATCACCGTTGCTGCGGTCTTCTATGATCGTCGCTGCGGCTTTCTTGACATGTCGATTGAGGGGCAACGGTTCGTTCGGGTTTCCGGCTCATCTTCGATGAGTTTCAGCAGCGGCTCGCTTTCAATGTCGGCGGTTTCGAACGACCTTTTCCGAAGAATCCGGTTCGATGTAGCTGTAGTGCCTGTGGTCGTGGAGTTTACCGGCATTGGCCATATTGCTATGATCGACGGTGGATCTGTTTCTGAACATGCTCCCACAAGTCCGAAGCCCAAAAGCCGGGCTGGCATAAAGGATGCGGCATCGCCGTCCGTAGCTTTGGGCATCTATTCGTTCGGGCGCCTGCTGGCGAGGTGGCCTTGTAGCGGTAGTAGTTTGAAGCCTCAGTCCGACCATTGTTTCACCGCCGGAGGTGAGTACGAGGGGTCGCTTGAACTGTACAAACAGATTGAATTTGAAATTCACATGTGCCCCGCGACGATCCTTCCAAGGTTGTTGAATTCGATCGATGCTCAGACCGGTTAGACGCCCTCTTCGGCGGCGCCCGAAGTACGGCCCGAACGAGGAAAACCACCGCCGGCATTAGGAACGCTTCATCAAAGCCCAGCACGGTTTCATCACACCGATCTGGCGAATAGTAATGCTTGTCAGACGGCCAGGTCATGTCCAAAAATATTTTTCGAAAGTCTTCTTTGAACTCAACATCCAAGAGCGCTCTACAAATCTACTTAGGCCCAGCCCGAATAACGCAGAACTTCGGGTATTTCCGCCAGCATTCTACAGCAGATAACAGAGAACGTCAATCCCGGTGAAAATGGCGCAGATCAAGGGTGGCATTCGCGCGTCGCGGCTCATTGTGCGGAACAACAACGGAAATGACCACACCAACCACTGCCGAGGGTGCCCTCTCGGCGCTCTTCGCTGCGCTGGGCGCATCGCTGCCCGCGGGCGCGAAGTTGCTGCGCAATGGCATCCTGCCCGAGCGCGTCCCGCCGCAGGGTGTCGCGATCCTGCGCGATGGCGATCCGGGTGAGCCGGAGGTGCTGCTGTCGCCGCCGCGCTACATCTACGAGCATCGCGCCGAGATCGACATCGCGGTCGAGGCGGCCAGCGCCGCCGAGCGGGACGCGGCCTTCGACGCCCTGAAGCGCGCGATCGGCGCGCGGTATCGCCGACCGCACGCTTGGTGGGCGCTACGACCTGCTCTCGTCGGCGAGAGCACCAATCTCGGCCAACCGCCCATCGAAGGCGCCGAAGGCCTCAAGGCGGCGACGATCGCAAGTCTCGTGCTCAACACGCGCGACGACCGACCCGCTGCCTGGACGGCCTGCAGCTGCAGCCTTCCACAACCCAGAAGGTGACCCGCGCGCGCGCAAGGCTCGCGGGCGCAGATGGCGCTCGGCTTCCAGACGGTCTACGGCACGCCCCCGGCTGCCAACGCATTCTGGCAGATGCCCTTCGTCCAGTCGACGCTCGGGGCCGAGCAGCCGCTGCTCGGACCTGCTGGGCTACGGCCGCGATCCGCTGGCCCCGGTCCGGGACGCGATCACCGCCGAGGGCGACGTCACCCTGCCGATCGACGCCCGCTTCTGGGGCGTCTGGCTGAAGGCCGCCTTCGGCAGCCCGGTGACGGCGGGTGCGGTGGCGGCAACGGGGTCGATCGTGTTCGCGGCGCAGCCCGCGGTCAGCAGCACGATCACGCTCAACGGCACCGCCTTCAGCTTCGTCGCCTCGGGTGCCACCGGGAACCAGATCAACATCGGCGCCAACCTTGCCGCGACGCTGACCAACATGGTCACGGCCCTGAACGCCAGCGTCGTCGCCGGCGTGGCGCTGGCGACCTATGGCCAGACCGGCGGCACCACGCTGACCGTCCTGTTCGACGTGTCCGGTCCGACCGGCAACAGCTTCACCCTGGCGGCGGGCGCCGCGCCCGCCTCGAACGGCACGGCTTCCGGCGCGACCCTGGCCGGCGGCGCGAACAGCCACACCTTCCAGTCCGGCGGCTGGTCGCTGCCGAGCTTCTCGACCGAGATCTTCCTGCCCGAGGTGCCCCATGCCGGGATGAACCGCGGCTGCGTGCTGAACCAGCTCGCCTGGAGCATGGCGCCCGCGGGGCTGATCACTGCCACCGCCGGGATCATCGCGCAGACCGAGACCATCGGCACGACCAGCGCGGCCGGCACCCTCAACAGCTTTCCGTTCACCCGCTTCGCCGCGGCGCAAGGCGCGCTTCTGCGCGGCGGCGCGACGCTCGGCAACGTCGTCGGCGCCCAGATCACCTATGCCAACAATCTCGACCGCATCGAGGTCATCCGCGGCGACGGGCTGATCGAGGGCGCCGATCCCTCGCGCGCGGCGCTGTCCGGGACCATCGACGTCCGCTTCGCCGACCAGACCCTGCTCACCCAGGCGGTCGCCGGCGGGCCGGCCGAGTTCCAGTTCCTCTACCAGATCGACGCCAGCACCCTCTTCCGCTTCACCGCCCATGCCGTGCACCTGCCCCGCCCGAAGCTGCAACTGCAGGACCGGGCGGGGTGCAGGCGAGCTTTGCCTGGCAAGCGGCGCGCGACAGCACGCCGGGCGGGATGTGCACCGCAACCCTCATCAACGACGTCATCTCCTATTGAGAAAGGCCTTCCATGCTGCGACTGAACCCGGTTGCCGAACCCACCTGGCTCGACCTCGCCCCGGGCGTGCGCGTGCTCGTCGATCCCTGCAGCAGCGCGCTCATGGTCGCCGCGCGCTCGAGCGCGGAGGTCGAGGCGGTCGCCCTCGACGGCTCCGAGCATGAGCAGGCGCTGGTCTTCGCCAAGGCCATCGCCCGCATCGCCATCCGCGCCTGGGAGGGCGTCGGCGACATCGATGGCAACCCGGTCGAGCCGACGCCGGCGCTGATGCGAGGCGCTCCTCGACCTCTACCCGATCTTCGAGCGGTTCCAGGTCGATTACGTCGGGCGCGGCCTGATGCTGGAAGCGGAAAAAAACGCCTTGTCGCCCGCGCCGAGTGGCACTTCGGCGGGGGCGACGCCTATTGCGGTGCCTGCGGGCGATCCTGCCCCGACTGCCCCTACCGCCTGAACGCGCCGGAAACCTTCGAGGGGCTGCAGGTCTGGGACCTCGCCCTGAAGATCACCGGCCAGCTGCGCGCCATCCCCGGCGCGGCGCTGGGCTGGGACCTGACCGCGGGCTTCGCCCTTGCCGCCGCCCTCGGCGTCAACCGCACCGCGGTGGCCGAGTTCCTGCCCGCCATCGAGGCGGTGGCGATCCGCAGCATCAACCAACTCGCAAAGGCGCAGTCCGATGAACAGCCGTAGGGTCTCGGTCCGCCTGGCGGCGGAAGGCGGGCAGGCCGTCAGGACCGAACTCGAGGGGATCGGCCGCGCCGGCAAGGCGGCGATGGAGGTGCTCACCGGCGCCACCGCCCCGGCAAGCCGCGGCCTCGGCGAGGTCGGCCAATCGGCAGGCACGGCGCTGGCGCGGCTCGATGCGCTCGCCGCGAAGGCCGCGCAGACGGCCGCGAGCCTGCGCGCCATGGGGACCTCGACCGGCTCGATGCTGGACAGGGTCAATCAGGCCACCGGCGCCACGCCGAAGATGGCGCGCGACGCGGCCGACATCGAGGCCTACGGCCGCGCGCTCGACGATCTGCGCGCGAAGCACAACCCGGTCTATGCCGCGATCCGCAGCTACCGCGCCGCGCTTCAGGACATCCGCCAGGCGCACCGGGTCGGCGCGATCAGCGCCGAGGAGATGACCGCCGCGATCGGGCGCGAGCGGCGGGCGGCGCTGGCCAGCATCGCCGCGCTGAAAGGCCGGGGCAGCGCGCTGCGGCAGATGGGCGACAACTCGCGCTTCGCCGCGTTCCAGAGCCGGAACCTGCTGTTCCAGTTGAACGACATCGGCGTGTCGCTCGCCGGCGGCATGAGCCCGATGACCGTCCTCGTCCAGCAGGGCGGGCAGATCGCGCAGATGTATGCCGGGCAAGGCGGGGTCAACGCCGCGCTTCGGCAGACGGCAAGCCTGATCGGCGGCGTGATCACCCGCTTCCCGCTGCTGACCGCCGCCATTGCGCTCGGGGGCGCGGCGATCGCCGGCATGACCCACGAGATCAACGCGATGGGCGGCACGACGGTGACCTTCGGCGACACCGCGCTGGCGGTCTGGCAGCAGGTTGGCGACGGGCTCCGGTCGATCCTGAAGCCGGCCGTGGATGCCGTCGCCCCATGGTTCTCCGCCGCCTGGGACGCGGTCGTCGCCGGGGTGAAGGTCGCGGGCAATGCGATCATCAACGGCTTCCGCGCCGCCTTCGTCACCGTCACGGCCGTCTGGTCCGGGCTGCCGGCGATGCTGGGGGAGGCGGTCTACGCCGCCGCGAACGCGGTGACGCTGGGCACCGAGGCGATGATCAACGGGGTGATCGACCGGATCAACCGCTTCGTCGCCGGCCTGAACGACGCGCTGTCGGTGCTGCCTGCCTGGGCCACCGGCGGCGAAGCCTTGCGGATCGGCACGATCGGGAGCGTCACGCTCGACCGGGTCAGCAATCCCTATGCGGGCGCGGCAGAGGACAGCGCCGGGCGGGTCCGGGGTCCGATCTCGGCGATCCTGGCCGACGATCCCCTGGGCGGGGTCTTCGCCAGCATCCGGCAGCGGGCGACCGCGAATGCCGAGGCCCGCGCGGCGGCGGAGGACAAGGCCGGCGCGGCGGCCGGGCGCGCGGGAAAGGCAGCGAAGCAGGCGTCGAAAGATGCCGCCAAGGCCCGCGCGACGGAACTCAGCGGGATCGAGGCGATCACCGAGGCGCTGACGCGCTACGGCAAGGAAGCGGCGACTATCGGAAAGGGCATCGGCGACGCGCTCGCCGGCAGCTTCAGTGCCGCGGAAGAGGCGGTCGGTCGTTTCGTGCGGACCGGCAAGCTCGACTTCCGCGACCTGGTGACCTCGCTCCTCGCCGACATGGCGAAGCTCTCGGTGCGGAAGGCGATCCTCGGCCCGATTGCCGAGCGGCTATCCGGCTGGCTCGGCGGCACCGCAGCCGGCGGCGGCTTCCTCACCAGTTGGCTGGGCGGCGGCACCGCGGCGGCAAGCGTCCTGCACGCCGGCGGCCGGGTCGGCGACGGGCCGATGCGGACGGTGCCGGCCGCGGCCTTCCTCCATGCGCCGCGGTTCCACACCGGCGGCGGCTTCGGCCTTCGCCCCGACGAACAGGCCGCGATCCTGCAGCGCGGCGAGCGGGTGCTGAACCGGCGCGAGACCCGCGACTGGGAGGCGGGCGGCGGCACCCGGATCGTCATCACCGCCCGCGACGCCCAGTCCTTCCGGCAGAGCCGGGCACAGGTCGCGGCCGACATCGCCCGCGCGGTCGCCTTCGGACGCCGGAGCAGCTGAGGCCGGCCAGCCCGCCGGGGGAAGCCCCGGCCGGCGGACAGCACCCACCCACAACGGAGCCCCATCATGGCCTTCCACGACATCCGCTTCCCCGACGACATCAGCCGCGGCGCCCGTGGCGGGCCGGAGCGGCGCACCCAG
>JBGALW010000085.1:0-15621 GCA_044223585.1 Amaricoccus sp. | reverse complement strand
GGCAAAAAGCCTAGTGGGCCGACATGCAGACGTCCGTCTCGTCGAAACGAAACTCAAACCGTCCGCATATCCCTTCATCGTATCTATATGTCAAAGAGCGAGGGCAAAAAGCAACCCGGTGCGCCTCATCATGAGCGCAACAAGCTGCCCGAACCCAGATTGTCGTCGCCGTCAGAGCGTGTCGCCCTGTCGACGGAGCGGTTGATACGAGTCTCGAATGGCGGGCGCAAGCGAAAACGTCATCATGTGACAGATTTTCTGCGCCGCGCCTCCGGCTGGGTCCGGCGCCAGAGGCACGGGTCAACGCCTATCTATCTGAAAACACTGGCTAAAACTGCGCGCTGAGACGCCGATGCCCGGCTTCCTTCCCGGCCGGAGGCCGTGCATCCGCGTCCGGGACGTCGCCCAGGCCAGTCCCGCCGCACCTCCGGGTGATTCCGTTGACCCTTCCGGGGCGCCTGCCTAGGGTCGCGCCGAAGCGGCACCGGGGAGAGGCGCGATGATCGACCGTCGTCAGGGTTTGAGGCTGATCGCCTGGGGCGGCGCAGCCGTGGGGCTCGCGGCCTGCGGGGGCGGCGGCACGGTACCGGGCGTCTCCGACGGCACGGTGCTTTCGGTTGCGAACGACAATGGTCTGACCCGCTTCCTCCAGGCGGTCGACCAGGCCGGGCTGACGGCGTCCCTGTCCGGCGCCGGCCCCTACACGGTCTTCGCCCCCACCAACCGCGCGTTCGCGCAGGCAAAGCTGCCGCGCGACACCGAGGGCCTGCGGGCGCTCATGGCGTATCATGTCGTGCCCGGCATGTTCACCAGCGACTTCCTCGCCGGAGTCGACGTCAACTACACCACGCTGAAAGGCACGAGCCTCAATGTCGATGGAATCGGCGGCCTGCATGCCAACGACGCGACCATCGTGACGCCGGATCTCGGAGCCTCGAACGGCGTCGTGAACATCATCGACCGCGTTCTCACCCCGCGCTGATCGCGCGAGCGACGGCCCGGGGTCAGCGGACGCCCTCGCGGCGGGTGGTGACGCGGTAGTAGGCCCAGAGCAGGCGGGCGGCGACGGCGCGCCATGGCGACCAGGCGAGGCTCATGGCGCGGAGCGCCCTTTCCGAAGGTCGGGCGTCCAGCGCGAACAGCCGGGCCGCGGCCTCCTGCAGCGCGAGGTCACCCGGCGCGAAGACATCCGGGCGGCCGAGGGAGAACATCGCATAGATCTCGGCGGTCCAGACGCCGACACCCTTGAGCGCGGTCAGGGCGGCGACGACTTCGGCGTCCGGCAGCCGGCCGACCGCGTCAAAGTCGAGGCCGGCCCCGGCGATGGCCCGGCCATAGGCGATCTTCTGGCGCGAAAGGCCGGCCGCACGCAGATCCGCGTCGCTGGCCGCGAGGACGCCGGCCGGCTCGTGCGCGCCGATCGCTTCGAGCCGGGCCCAGATGGCGCTCGCCGAGGCGGTGGAGACCTGCTGGCTGACCACGGCGGAGAAGAGCGGGCCGAAGCCGTCCGGCCGGCGGCGGAGCGGCAGCGGGCCGGTGAGGGCGAGCGCCTCGGCACAGCGCGGCTCGCGCGCCGCGAGCCACGCCGCGCCTTCGGCAACATCGGCGTCGGTCTCGATGACGCGGGGCGCCATCCTTCAGGCGTCCGGGCCGCCGACCTTTCCGTCGCGCGACAGCAGGATGGCGAGGCCGCGGGTGGCCGGGAAGTGGCTGAAGGTGATGATCAGCATCGCCGTCAGCGGCAGGGCCACGAACATGCCGGTGAGGCCCCAAAGCGCGCCCCAGAAGAACAGGGCGAGCATGGTGACTACGAGGCTGATGTTGAGGGTATGGCTGCTGAGCCGCGGCATCAGCACGTTGCCGATGGCGAACTGCACGAAGCCGATGCCGCCGAGGATGGCGAACGTCGGGCCGACCTCCTGGAACTGCAGCAGGGCGAAGAGCGTGGGGAGCGCGGTGGCGACGATGGTGCCGATCGTCGGGATGAAGTTCAGCATGAAGATGGTGACGCCCCAGAAGCTCGCATAGTCGAGGCCGACCCAGCGCATCACAGCGTAGCTCAGGACCGCCGTCAGAACGCTGACGAAGGTCATGATCTTGAGGTAGGACTGGATGCCGCCGGTGATGCGTCGGATCAGCAGCTGGACGCGGGCGTGGCGCTCCGGGTCCGGGATCAGCGCGCGAAGCTTGAGGTCGAAGAACTGCTGGTCGACGAGCAGGAACGAGACGTAGATCGCCACGATGCTGAACTGGCTGATGGTGGCATAGACTGCTGAGAGCACCTGGCGCACGGCGGATTCGAGCCCGAGCGCGCCGACCATGCGGTCGACCATCTCCTGGCCCGACAGCGGGGTTCCCAGCATGGCGGAGGCCCAGGCCACGAGCGGGTCGAGCGCGTCGCCGATGCCGGCGGCACGGGGCCCGAGGGCGCTTGCGGTACGGATCGAGCTGTCGACGATCAGGTAGCCGAGGAAGAAGGTGGCGACCGCGCCGACGGTGAGTGCCAGCCAGCGCGGCACGCGCGGACCGACGCCCGGAATGCTGCGTATCGCCCTCGCGACGGCGTTGAGCACGAACCAGACCACCAGCGCCTCGACCAGCGGCACGAGCAGCGTCGCGCCGAAATGCAGGGCCACGACCACGAAGGCGGCAAGCCCGACGCCCATGAAGGCGCGGGCGAGCGGCGGCAGGGTCACGGCCGGGGGCGCTGGCGGGGTCAGCCTCAGGCCTCCTGGCGCACGGTCCACGCAAGCCAGCCGATGGCGATGCCTTCGGACAGCAGCTGCAGGCCGATGAAGATGCCGAGCGCGACGAGGCTCAGCAGCGGGTTCAGGATCAGGAAGATGGCGAAGGCGATGCCGATGAGGCCGCTCACCAGCAGCCAGCCCCAGTTGGGCAGCGGCCGGACGGTCAGGGAGAGCAGCACCTTGGCGATGCCCTCGACCATGAAGAAGATGACGAGGAGCAGGGCAAGGGTCGCGACCCCGGCGCCGGGATTGCGGATGAAGAGCACGCCGGTGACGATCGAGAGCACGGCGGACACGAGCTGCAGCCAGAAGTGCGGCACCCGGCCGGTGGCGACGAGAGTGATGCCCTGGACGACGCCGGAGATCACCAGCATCCAGCCGAGGAAGAAAGTGACCGCGAGCGAGGTCATCAGCGGATAGACGATGGCGACCAGCCCGGCGATCACCAGCAGCACCGCCTGCAGGAGAAAGAGCCAGGCGTGGCGGCGCACCGTGTCGTGCACGCGGCTGGCGTGGGTGGCGACGTCATGGTCTGCGGTCATCGCTCTCTCCGCGGAAGGGTTGTGTGCGGCGCGGCAACGGGCGCCGCGCCACGTTTCGGCCGGGAGCGGGCGCATGTCAACGCGTCGCGTTGGCCCTGTCGGAAGGACCACACGAGCGGGACCCCGAAGACCGCGACGACGAAGAGCCAGATCATCATCGGCAGGCCGAACTTCCAGTAGTCGCCGAAGCGGCAGCCGCCGGGCTCCATCACCGTGAGGTTCGTGGGGGTGGCGACCGGGGTCAGGAATGATGCGGCGGCGGCAACCGCGACGGCCATCAACACCGGCTGCGGCGAAATGCCGATCTCGGACGCCGCGGCCGCCGCTCGGCGTCACCATGCCGGGGAACAGGCGGTCCCCGACCACCGGCGAGCGCGGCGGAACGAGCACCTGGGCGATGCCGGTGCGGGCGTTGAAGAGCGCGCGGTCGCCGCCCGTCGCCTCGCCGCGCAGCGCAAGGCCGAAGGCGATGGCGACACCCGCGAGGGACTCGGGCGTGCCGCGGACGAGGAGAATGTCGCCGGCGCCGAGCGGGCCGAGCCGCATCTGCGGGCCGTCGCGCGCGGTGACGAGCGTGGCGCCGGCAAGGTCGACCTCCTCGTGCCGCTGGCCAACGAGCGGCGAGCCGGGGCGGACCTGCATCTCGTGCATTCCCTCCTCCAGCCCGAACTGTTCGGCGAGGGTGCGGGCGTGACGGCTGAGGTCGGGCGGCAGCGACCGGCTCTCGCGGGTCAGCAGCAGGCGGCTGCCCGAGACGAGGCCGATGACGAGGCCGATCAGGTCGACGCCGCCATGCAGCGGCACGCCGGCGAGCGCGAACTCGAAATAGCCGAAGCCGCGCTGGCCGGCGTCGAGCGATGCTTCCAGCACCAGCACGTTGACCGGGGTGCCGGTCAGCGCCAGCATCGAGCCGGCGTGGCCTGCCGCTCGGGCCGGCCTGATCTGAAAGGAAGTCTCCAATGTCCGAAACCGCGACCGCGACCGCCCTCGATGCGGTGCTGGCGACGATCGACGCCGACCTCGACGCGGCGCTGGCACGGCTGTTCGTCACGCTCAGGCTGAAGTCGATCTCGACCGACCCGGCCTATGCCGCCGAGACTCGGGCCTGCGCCGAATGGCATGCCGCCGACCTGCGGGAGATCGGCTTCGAGGCGGCGGTGCGCAACACGGCCGGGCATCCGATGGTGGTCGGGCACCACCGGCAGGGCGACGGGCCGTCCGTGCTGTTCTATGGCCACTATGACGTACAGCCGGTGGACCCCCTGGAACTCTGGCATTCCGACCCGTTCGCCCCGTCGATCGTGACGCGCGAGGACGGCACGAAGATGCTCGTCGGGCGCGGGACCGCCGACGACAAGGGGCAGCTGATGACCTTCGTCGAGGCCTGCCGCGCCTGGAAGAAGGTGACGGGCACCCTGCCCCTGCCGGTGACGGTCCTGCTGGAGGGGGAGGAGGAGTCGGGCGGCGCCAACCTGCCGCCCTTCCTCGACGCCAACCTTGAGGAGTTGCGCGCGGACATCGCGCTCATCTGCGACACCAACATGTGGGACAAGGCGACGCCCGCAATCACCACCAGCCTCCGCGGCCTCTGCGGCGAGGAAATCGTGGTGCGGGCGGCGTCGCGGGACCTCCATTCCGGCTTCTACGGCTCGGCGGCGGCGAACCCGAACCACGTGCTGGCCCGCATCCTCGCCGACCTCCACGACGCAGACGGGCGGGTGACTCTGGAAGGCTTCTACGACGGGGTGCCGGAGCTGCCGGAGGCGCTCGCCGAAAGCTGGGCGAAGCTCGACTTCCACCCGGACGAGTTCCTCGGTGACGTCGGGCTGTCGGTGCCGGCGGGCGAGAAGGGGCGCTCCGTGCTGGAGCAGACCTGGTCGCGGCCGACCGCCGAGGTGAACGGCATGGGCGGCGGCTATCAGGGCGCGGGGTTCAAGACCGTGATCCCGGCGGAGGCGCACGCGAAGGTCTCGTTCCGGCTGGTCTTCGACCAGGATCCGCACAAGGTCCGTGCCGCGTTCCGGCGCCACGTTCAGGACCGGCTGCCGGCGGATTGCCGCGTCGAGTTCCTCGAGCACGGGTCGGGAACGGCGGTGGCGTTCGACACCTCCGGACCGGTGTTCCAGGCGGCTCAGCAGGCGCTGACCGACGAATGGGGCAAGGAGGCGGCCTTCGTCGGCGGCGGCGGATCGATCCCGGTGACAACGCTCATCAAGCAGAAACTTGGGGTCGAAGTGGTGATGGTCGGCTTCGGTCTGGCCGACGACGCCATCCACAGCCCGAACGAGAAGTACGAGCTGGCGAGCTTTCACAAGGGGATCCGGTCCTGGGCGCGAATTCTGGCGGCGCTGGCAGAGGGATGACCTCGGCCCCGGCCTGATCCTCGGGCCGGCGCGCCTCCGCCTACGCCCGCCGCCGCTTGCGCGCCTTCAGCGTCGGCGGCGGCAGCAGCGGCGCCGGCGGCCGTTGCGCCTCGGACTCGCGCACGATCGCGCGGACGAGCAGGCCGATGCCGGCAAGGATGGTCAGGCGGAGCAGGCGGGACGGGCCGATCATGCGGGGACCTCGGGACGGGGAAGCGATGCCGGGGAAACGCGCCCCGGCGAAGGAGTGTTCCCTCAGCCGCCGGTATGGCTCATGAAGCGCGCGACCTGGCCCTGCACCGTCCGGCGGGAATAGTCGAAATCGTGGCCACGCGGCTTCCGGGCGATGGCGGCACGGATCGCGTCAACCAGCACCCCATCGTCGCCGGGGCTGGCCCGCATCACCCCGCGCAGGTCGGCCTCGTCGCCCTGGCCGAGGCACATGTAGAGCTGCCCCGTACAGGTCAGCCGGACGCGGTTGCAGCTCTCGCAGAAATTGTGGCTGAGCGGGGTGATGAAGCCGATCCGCCCGCCGGTCTCGGCCACGCGGACATAGCGCGCCGGCCCCCCGGTGCGCTCCGGCGTGTCGGTGAGCGTCCATCGCTCGTCGAGCGTGCGGCGCACGTCGCGCAGCGACCAGTACTGGCCCAGCCGGTCCTCGGCACCGAAGTCGCCCATCGGCATCACCTCGATGAACGTGAGGTCGTGGCCGCGGTCGCCGCACCAGACGACGAGGTCGTGCACCTCGCCCTCGTTCACCCCGCGCAGGGCCACGGTGTTGATCTTCACCGCGATCCCCGCCGCCACCGCGGCGTCGATGCCCTCCAGAACCTGATCGAGCCGGCCACGCCGGGTGATCCGGGCGAAGAGGTCGGGATCGAGCGTGTCGAGCGAGACGTTCACCCGCCGCACCCCGCACGCCGCCAGCTCCGCCGCATGCCGGGCAAGCTGGCTGCCGTTCGTGGTCAGCGTCAACTCGCGCAGCCCGCCGTCGGCCAGATGCCGCGACATGGCTCGGAACAAGCCCATGATCCCGCGCCGGACCAGCGGCTCGCCCCCGGTGACGCGCAGCTTGCGGACGCCGAGCCGGATGAAAGTCGAGCAGAGCCGGTCCAGTTCCTCCAGCGTCAGCAGCTCCGTCCGCGGCAGGAAGGTCATCTGCTCGGTCATGCAATAGGTGCAGCGGAAATCGCAGCGATCCGTGACCGAGACGCGCAGATAGCTGATCGCGCGCTCGAACGGATCGACCAGGCCTCTCTGTTCGGTCACCGCGGCACCCCATTCCTCGACGCGTCAAGGTAGGGGCCGGGCCAAGGTCTGGCAAGCGGGCGCCGCCTGAAGCTCTCTCGCCCGCCGGGCGAAACTCGGCCTACCCCGCCCGCGCCGCGTCCATGGCCGCGCGCATCCTGTGGATCGCCGGCTCCAGCCCCGTGAAGATCGCCTCGCCGATCAGGAAATGCCCGATGTTGAGCTCGCGCACCTGCGGAAGGGCCGCGACCGGGCCGACATTGTCGAAGGTGAGCCCGTGCCCGGCGTGCACCTCCAGCCCGAGATCGTAGGCAAAGGCCGCCATGTCGCGCAGCCGGGCGAGCTCGGCGTCGCGGGCCGCAGCCTCACCGGCAATGTCGTGGTCGCAATAGGCGCCGGTATGCAGCTCGACGACCGGCGCGCCGATCCGGTGCGCCGCCTCGATCTGCCTCCGGTCGGCGGCGATGAAGATCGAGACGCGGCACCCGGCCTCGCGCAGCGGCGCGATGAAATGCGCCAGCCGGTTCTCCTCGCGCGCCACTTCCAGCCCGCCTTCGGTCGTCCGCTCCTCGCGCCGCTCCGGAACGATGCAGACGGCGTGCGGCCGGTGGCGCAAGGCGATCGACTGCATCTCGTCGGTCGCCGCCATCTCCAGGTTGAGGGGCAGCGTCAGGTGCGCCATCAGTGCCTCGATGTCGGCATCGGTGATGTGGCGGCGGTCCTCGCGCAGATGCGCGGTGATCCCGTCGGCCCCCGCCGCCTCCGCCAGCCGGGCGGCGCGCAGCGGGTCGGGATAGGGGCTGCCGCGGGCGTTCCGCACGGTCGCCACATGGTCGATGTTCACGCCGAGGCGCAGGCGGTGGGGATCTGGATCGGCAGGCATTCGGTCAGCTCTCCGGCTCGGCGACAAAGGCCGTCTGCGGCTTATAGGGGGCGGCGGCCGCCGCGTCAGCCGCCGTCTTTTCCGCCAGCCTCCGATGGGCGCGGGCCAGCATCCGCTCCCGCCGACGGGCCTGATACGCGGCGATGAGCGGGCGGATCAGGAAATAGCACGCCAGCGCGGCCGCAAGACCGGGGATCATGCCGCCGACCAGATAGGGCCACATCACGTCCCGCGCGAATGGCCCCAGCATCCGCCAGCGCGGCTCGCCAAGCCCGAACGGGCTGAGGAGCGAGGACCAGAGCCCCTCCGCCGCAGCGCCGAACGCGTCCGAGAGGCGGGTAAAGTCGTGCCCCGCCGCGCCGTACCCGAGGATCCGGCGGCCGAGGGCCAGCGAAAGCGCGGCGATGAAAGGAAAGGTCAGCGGATTGCCGACCAGCGTGCCGATCAGCGAGGCCACGACGTTGCTGCGCACCAGCCGCGCCAACCCGGCGGCCAGAAGCAGATGCGCGCCGAAGAACGGCGTGAAGGACGCCCACACCCCGATCGCGAAGCCGAGCGCGATGCGGTGCGGCGTGTCCGGCAGCCGGCGGACGCGATGGCTCAGATACTCGATCGCTCGCCGCCAGCCACGCCGCGGGGCGACGGCCTCCCGCAGGCGGGTCAGGAACGGTGGCCTGTCGCGTCGCTTGAAAACCATCGCGCCAAACGCACCGCCACCCCGTGGCGCCCCCGTGTGAGGCCCGACTCAGGACCGGGCGGGAAGCCGCGCCGCCTGCCGGTACCGCCGCACCTGCGCCACGTCCGAATCCGCGTCGATCGCCGTCAGGACATGGGTCAGGTGCTCCATGTCCCGGACCTCGATGTCAATCACCATCCGGAAGAAGTCCGGCTTGCGATCGGTGAACACGATGTCGGTGATGTTCGCCCGCTGCTCGCCGATCAGCGTGCAGATCCGACCGAGGACGCCCGAGTCGTTGGCGATGGTCAGCTCGATCCGCGCGGTATGGTTCGCCTGCGAGGTGCCCTCGGCCCAGCGCAGGTCGATCCAGCGGTCCGGCGTGTCCTCGAAGGCCCCGAGTTCCAGGCAGTCGATGGCGTGAATGATGACGCCCTTGCCGCGCACCGCGATGCCGACGATCCGCTCGCCCGGGATCGGGTTGCAGCAGGGGGCCGGGCGGGCAACCTGACCGGAGTTGAGGCCGATCACGACCGGCCGCGACTTGTCGGTCGCCTTGGTCCGCGCCGTCGCGTCGCGCATCAGCTCGGGATAGAGAGCCGCGACCAGTTCCTTCCCGGTCATCTCGGCCGCGCCGAGGCGGGCGAGGATCTCGTCCGCATCCTCGGCCCCGAGCCGGCGGGCGGCAGCCTCCAGCGCCTTGTCGGTCGCCTTCTTGCCCACCCGCTCCAGCGCGACCCGCGCGATCTCCCGGCCGAGCCGGGTCTGCGTCGCGCGCTGTTCGCCGCGGAGGCTGCGGCGGATCGCGGCCTTGGCACGGCCGGTCACCACCATGTCCTCCCAGGACGGCTGGGGCCGCTGGCCCTCGGCGCGGATGATGGTGACGGACTGGCCGTTGCGCAGCTTGGTCCAGAGCGGCACCCGCTGGCCGTCGACCTTGGCGCCCACGCAGCTGTCGCCGATCCGGGTGTGGATCGCATACGCGAAGTCGATGGGCGTCGCGCCACGCGGCAGTTTCACCACCTCGCCCTTCGGCGTGAAGCAGAACACCTGGTCCTGGAACATCTCGAGCTTCACGTGCTCGAGGAACTCGTCGTCCTCCTGGCCCTCGAACCGCTCGGTGATCGAGCGCAGCCACTTGAAGGGATCGACGGCAAACGGATTCTCGAACCGCTCGCCGTTCTTGTAGGACCAGTGCGCGGCAACGCCGGTCTCCGCGACCGCGTGCATCTCCGCGGTGCGGATCTGCACCTCGACCCGCTTGCCGTCGCGCCCGGAGACGCCGGTGTGGATCGAGCGGTAGCCGTTGGACTTCGGCTGGCTGATATAGTCCTTGAAGCGTCCCGGCACCGCCCGCCAGCGCGTATGCACCGCACCGAGCGCGATGTAGCAGTCGCCCGGCGACCGGGTGATGATGCGGAAGCCGTAGATGTCGGACAGGCGGCTGAAGCCTTCCTTCTTTTCCTCCATCTTGCGCCAGATCGCGTAGGGCTTCTTCTCGCGGCCGAACACCTCCGCCTCGACGCCGGCCTGGGTCAGCACCGTGCGGATGTCCTCGGTGATCTTGGCGATGACGTCGCCCGACTCGCGGCGCATCCGGACGAAGCGGCGGATGATCGACTTGCGCGCCTCGGGCTGCAGCACCCGGAAGGAGATGTCCTCCAGTTCCTCGCGCATCCACTGCATGCCCATCCGGCCGGCGAGCGGCGCGAAGATGTCCATGGTCTCGCGCGCCTTGCGCTGCTGCTTGTCGGGGCGGAGGTACTTGATCGTCCGCATGTTGTGCAGCCGGTCGGCGAGCTTCACGAGCAGGACCCGCAGATCCTTCGACATCGCCATCAGCAGCTTGCGGAAATTCTCGGCCTGGGCGTTGTTCGCCGACGAGAGCTCGAGGTTGGTGAGCTTGGTGACGCCATCGACGAGCTGCGCGATTTCCTCCCCGAACCGCCGGGAGATCTCGGCATAGGTCGAGAGCGTGTCCTCGATCGTGTCATGCAGCAGCGCGGTGACGATCGTCGCATCATCGAGCTTCTGCTCGGCGAGCAGCATGGCGACCGCGACCGGATGGCTGAAATAGGGCTCGCCGGACGTGCGCCTCTGGCCCTCATGCATCTCTCGTCCGTAGAGGTATGCCCGTTCGATCAACCCCCCGTCCGACGTCGGATTGTACGAGCGGACGAGCGCGATAAGCGTCTCGGCCGGGATGACCCCGTCCGGTCCCGGTCCGGCCGGGGCCGCCGCCGACTCAAGCGCGACCGGCCGGTTCAGCACCGCAGGACCGGCGCGCCCGCCCGGCGGCGGGTTGCGGTGCCGGCCTCCGGACCGAGGCGGAACGCTGTCATCACGAGGGACTCCGATCGACTGCACGCCATCAGAGTAAAGGTCGCCGCCGCCGGAAATCAAGCTGACCCGGAGGTACCGCCCGCCGCGCCGGTCATCCACTTCTCGACGGCCTGCCGCACCCGGGCGAGATCGACGGGCTTCATCATGCAGTCGTCGAACGCCGCCGCCGTGAACGCCGGCTGGCTGCGCACGTCCGGGTGGGCGGTCACCGCGACAATGGCAATCCGCCTCTCCGGGTGCGCCGCACGGATGCGCTGGGCGGCGGCCATCCCGTCGAGCCGCGGCATCTGAACGTCCATGAAGATCAGCGCCGGGCGGTGCCGGGCCGCGACCTCGACCGCCTCGGCGCCGTCGGCGGCGGTGATAGCCGCCAGCCCGAGCGAGCGGAGCATTGCCGTCAGGACGAAGATGTTGGTCGGGCTGTCGTCGGCGACAAGGATGCGCGCCGCGTCGCCGGGCGCCTCGGCAGGGGGCGGGGAAGCCCCGGCCGTCATGCCGCCGACGCGAGCCCGCCCGCCGGACGCAGCGGCAGGGTCACGGTGAAGCACGAGCCCTCGCCGGGGGTGCTGGAAACCTGCACCGTCCCGTCCATCAGGTCGATCAGTGCCCGCGTGATCGCAAGACCCAGCCCGGCGCCGCCGGCGCGCCGCGTGGCCGAGCCGTCGACCTGCACGAACCGCTCGAAGATGCGCTCATGCTCCCCAGGGTCGATTCCGACGCCGGTGTCGCTGACCACGAGGGTCAAGCCAGCCTCGGCTGGCAGGAGCGATACGGTGATCCCACCCTGCTCGGTGAACTTGAGGGCATTGCCGACCAGGTTGGCGACCACCTGCTGGAAGGCGAGCGCATCGCCAAGGAAGGGCCGACGCAGCTCCGGCGCGACCGTGACGTTGAGCTCGAGCGTCTTCCGGGCGATCTCCGGGGCAATGAGCCCCACCGTCTCCTCAAGCGCCGCCGCGGGATCGAATGGCTGCGCGTCGAGTGTCACCGTCCCGGTCTCGATGCGGGTAATGTCGAGCAGGCCGTTGACGAGCTGCAACTGGCTGCGGGCAGCGGCGAGCAGGAGATCCAGCATCTCGAGGCACTCCGGCTCCTTCGCGCGGAGCTGCAGCAGCTGGGCGATGCCGATGACGCCGTTCAGCGGCGTGCGAAGCTCGTGGCTGACGTTGCCGAGAAACTCCGTCTTCATCCGGTCGGCGGCGCGGGCCTGGTCGAGAGCCGCCTCCAGCCGCCGCGCCGATCGCATCAGCTCGCGCGACACGAGCAGCGCGACGATGCTGACCGCGGCCATCAGCGCAACGAGCGGCCAGAGCGCTGCCTCCAGAACCATCCGGCCGGGCGTTGGGGCCGACCAGTTCACCCAGGCGACCGGCCTGCCGTCCGATCCCGCCAACGGCATCGACTCCCGCTCCGGCCGCGGTCCGGCATCCACCGTCAGGTCGCTTATCGCGAAACGACTGGCAATCGCATGCATCGAAGCGGTGGAGATCGGGACCGCGACTATGAGCCGCGGGGCGTCGGCGTCGGTGATCCAAGCCGGGACGCCGTCCTGCGGGACGATCCGCGCAGCCGCGAGCAGCCAGGCGCCGTCGCCTTTGCGGACATAGGTCGTGTAGCCGTCACCGCTGTCCACCGGAGCCGTCGCCAGCAGCGCGGAAGCGGCCGCCAGCGCGTCGGCGCCCAGCAGATCGCCTCCGGGAAGCGGGCCTTCTCCCCCCTCCCAGCCGATCGGCCGGCCCCCATGGGGGGGGAGGATCACCGCGACGTCGAAGGTATCGGTCTCGGTCGAGGCGCCGATGTTGTCCGACATCCAGGCGACGTCACCCGCGACCACATGGTCGAAGGCGTCGGTCCAGAGCGCATAGTCGAGCAGCGTGGTATTGGCCCGCTCCACCAGCGTCTCGATCCCGCCGGCCACCATGCGATGCGACGTCGCGCGGACCGCTTCGTCCTGCGCGCGCGCCATCCACCAGGTGGTGAAGAGGGTCGCCGCCATCAGCAGCGTGCCGCCGAACAGCCCCAGCAGGAGCTTGCGCGAGAACGCCGCCGTGACCGCCCGGCTGCCCGCGGTGGCTGTGCCGTCGTGCCGCACGCCGCTCCTCCGTAACACTCGCGCAATACCAAGACAAAAGGTGATGAGCGGAGGCCACGTCACTCACGGGCTGAGCCAGCACCCAAGGCCCGGATAAACCGTAAGGCGAGTGGCCGCAAGGCCCCTCGCGGACTGCCCGCGGGTTCGGCGGATTTCCGACTGTTGGCGGACGTCAGTTCTCGCCCTGCGCTTCCATCAGCGCGCGCAGCAGCCGCTCCTCGGACATGTCGTCCTCCGCCGGCGCGTCGGCATTGCCGGCCAGCAGCGTCATGACGTCCTCTTCCGGCTCGTCGACCTCGATCTGGCGCTGGAAGCTCTCGATCGCCGACTCCCGCAGCTGCTCCGCCGTCAGCGTCTCCTCGGCGATCTCGCGCAGGGCGACCACCGGGTTCTTGTCGTTGTCGCGATCGACGGTCAGCGGCGAACCGGAGGCGAGCGACCGGGCGCGATGCGCCGCAAGCATCACCAGCTCGAAACGGTTCGGCACCTTGTCAACGCAATCTTCGACGGTTACGCGGGCCATTCGGCGACTCCGGGAACATTTGAGAAGCGATGTACTTAGTCGCGCGCCGCGCCGATGGCAAGGCCAGCGTTCTTCGCGGGCGGGGTCCCTGACATTCCGTTGCCAGGGAGACGCATACGTCAACAACCTACGTTGACCCCCTTGCGCACGATTCATAAGTTACAGACCGCAGGTGTGGGCGTAGTTTCGGGAATCCATGTCAATTGAATGTTGGCATCTCTCAGTATCCTGGCAATATTACGGGGCGACCCGGTAATTTTACTAGGCGCGCGTTACTCCTGCGCTGAACCGAGGAAACCCGCCGGGATGCTGTCCAACACCCGGCAATGAGGAGAGAGAGCAGTGCGCGGGCATACCATTCTTGTCGCGGGGGGCCATTGCCCTTGCGGCCGCCGGCTCCGTGCGGGCCGAAACCGCAACCCCTGCCACGTCCGAGACCCACACCCACGAGCTCGCGTGCACCGCGGCGACCGTTGGCGGTGCCGTGGCGGGCGTGGCCCTTGGCAGCCTGCTTGGCGGCGGCCTCGGCCGGACACTTTTCGAAACCGGCTTCGGTGTTGTCGGCGGCATGGCCGGCCACGCCATGCGCTGCCCGAAGTGAGGAGCCCAGCCATGATCCGGACCCTTGCGGCTTCCGCCCTCACCGCGCTGCTTGGCGCACCCCTGCTGGGCGCAGGCGCGATTGCCGCCACCCCGGCAATCACCACCGACCACCTCACGGTTGCCGACCTCGACGGCGACGGTCAGGTTTCGCTGATCGAGTACCGGGTCATGACGTCGAACGTCTTCATCCTGCTTGACGCCGATGCCACCGACACGCTGACCCCGGCCGAAGCCTCCGAGATCCCGGAGCCGCTGTTCACGGCCATGGACACGGACGGCGACGGCGTCGTCAGCCGGATGGAATACGACGTCCAGATCCTCGCCGACTTCAACGCCGCCGACGTTGACGGCAACGGCCTGCTGAACTGAGCCGCCAACTATGGTCGCGCGCCCGCGGCGCGCGTCCTACCCCTCAAGCCGGCGGATGCCCACCAGCGCCTCCGCCGGCAGTTCTTCCAGCATCTGCCGCGCCGTCCGCCCGGTGACCGGATGACGCCAGTCCGGCGCCACCTCGGCCAGGGGCACGAGCACGAAGCCGCGCTCGTGCATTCGCGGATGCGGCAGAACAAGCTCGGGCGGCACCGCCATCGCCGCCTCTCCCCGCAGCGCCATCCAGGACCGCACCGTCGCCGGGTCGGGCAGCACGCTGTCACCGCTCGCAAGAAGGTCGAGATCGCAGGCCCGCGGCGCCCAGCGCACGCCCCTCGTCCGGCCGAGATCGGCTTCGATTGTGTGCAGGAGGGCCAGGACGTCCCCAGGGTTGCGGTCGCTGCTGGCGACCAGGACCCCGTTCACGAACGCGGGACCGGAACCCGCCGGGTGCGCCGGCGTTTCGTACCACGAGCTGCGGCAGACAACGGGTATTCCTTGTATACGCAGTTCGCGCACGGCGCGTTCAAGGGTTTGTCGGGGCCCGCCCAAAGGAGATGGCAGGTTCCCGCCCAAGGCGATCAGCTGCATACACCAATCTCCCAAATGGGGCTTTCACGCGGTTTCGCTACATCATATAACTGACACGATACGATCGGCATATTGCTCGGGCAGCCCAACCGATCGCCCCTGAAGAGGTATCTCACCCATGTTCTATCGCGACGAGCGGCTGGCGCTTTTCATCGATGGTGCAAACCTTTACGCGGCCGCCCGCGCGCTCGGCTTCGACATCGACTACAAGCTGCTGCGGACGGAATTCATGCGGCGCGGCAAGCTGCTGCGGGCCTTCTACTACACCGCCCTGCTGGAATCGGAGGAGTATTCCCCGATCCGCCCGCTGGTCGACTGGCTGAACTACAACGGCTTCGCGATGGTGACGAAGCCTGCGAAGGAGTTCACGGATTCGACCGGCCGCCGCAAGGTCAAGGGCAACATGGACATCGAGCTCGCGGTCGACGCGATGGAGATGGCGCCGCACGTCGATCACATCGTGCTGTTCTCCGGCGACGGCGACTTCAAGCCGCTGGTCGAGAGCCTGCAGCGGCAGGGCGTGCGGGTCTCGGTCGTCTCCACGATCCGCTCGTCGCCGCCGATGATCGCCGACGAGCTGCGCCGGCAGTGCGACAACTTCATCGAGCTCGACGAGCTCCGCGAAGTTATCGGCCGTCCGC
>JBGALW010000084.1:0-16273 GCA_044223585.1 Amaricoccus sp. | reverse complement strand
GGACCTCGCGCCCGCCGCACGCCGCGCCATGGTCGGCGACAAGACCGATCAGCATTTCCTCGCCCAGTTCCGTCGCCCGCTCCGGCGGCACCATCCGCGCGGCCTGGGCGCGCAGGAGGTCGGGCACTGCGGCAGCAATGGCCGCGACCGCGGCGAGCGCCAGGACGGGGCCGACCGGCAGGCGCCGCCGGCGGGGGCGCGGCGGCGCGGGCAGGCCGCCGGAATCGCGGGTCGCCGCGGCGATCGCCGCCACCATCTCGCGGTCGCGGATCGCCAGGGTCTCGCCCTCCGCCATGCCGTAGGTGGTGGCGCCCGCAGTCTCTCCCAGCACCGAGATGCCGCCGAGCGCCCAGTGGCCGAGCGTCCGGTCCGCAAGGTCGGTCAGAACCAGCGTCGCCCTGCCGACGGAAACCACGACCTCCCGTGCCGGCGCCTGCGCGTGCTCGCGCCACTGGCCGACCGCCTCCAGCCGCTGATAGCGTTCGAGGGCGTTGGAGCGGGGCGTCGGCGCCTCCTGCTGAAGCATGGGTCGTCGGATACATCTTTAGCGTGTGTTAACACGCTTGTCATCCGCGATGCGATGGCGGGCACGGCGTCACTGCAGCTTCGCGATCCGAAGGCTTCAGGCGGTCGGAACGGTCCCGCCATCGATGACATATTCGGTGCCGGTGATGGCCCCGGCACGTGGCGACGCCAGGAACGATATCAGGTCTGCAACCTCGCCCGGCCTTGCCGGTCGGCCGAGCGGAATTCCGCCCAACGCTTTCATGATGATGCGCTTCCCACCCTCAAGGTCGGTGCCGGCCTCCCGCGCGATCCGTTCCGCGAGCGCCACGGCGGCGTCGGTCTCGATCCACCCAGGCGACACACGGACCACCCTGACGCCCCTGGGCGTCACTTCCTTTGACAGGCTCTTGCTGTACGTCGACAGCGCCGCCTTTGCCGCCGCATAGGCCGTCGTCGATTCCGGCAGAGGCAACGCGTGCTGGATCGAGGTCACATGAATGATGACGCCTGACCCCTGCGCGATCATCGAGGGGAGCAGCCCGCGGTCGAGCCGCACCGCAGGCATGAGATTGTGATCGATCTCCCTCTGCCACTCCGCATCATCCAACGCTGCGAACCCGCCCGCAGGCGCACTCGATCCTCCGAGCATGTTCACGAGGATGTCCAGGCCGCCAAAGGTGCGGAGCACCTCTCCGGCGACGTCCGCGCATCCCTGCGCGGTCATGAGGTCGGCGGCGATGTAGTGGACCTTCTCCGGCCCGTTCCTCGGCACGGTTCTCGCGGTGGCGGCGACCCTGGCATTCGCGGCCACCAAAGCCTGAACCACTGCCGCGCCGGCACCCCTTGTGCCCCCCGTCACGAGAGCCCGCTTTCCGTCAAGGCCAAGGTCGAAGCTCATGGCGCGATCTCCAGCCTGGCGATTTCGTTTCCGGCCAGCGTGAAGGCAAAGCGAAGGTCCACAGGGCTTCCCGGAAAGTTTCCGGTCAGGTGCGCGGTGACGATGATGCTGTCGCCCCGCCCGTCGACGGCCACGGGTTTGCTTTCGTACTCGTATTTTGCGGACGCTTCAGTCTTCCAGCGTGCGATCGCCTCGCGCCCCCGGTGCGTTCGTTTCTCGTCGACCACCACGCCATCGGCGGTGAAGCATCGCGCGACCGCCCGCCCGTCTGTCGCGTCGGCGGCGAAATAGTCGGCAATTGGCTCGGGTAGTGAAAGGGGCATGGTCGATCTCCGGATTGAACTTGTCCGACTGCCGAAGATGCCCTAGCCTTTCAAAGAGGCAAGAACACACGAAAAAGTAAGGCACTTACCAAAAAGTATGCCACATCACTACACGCGGGAAACGGCGGCCGAAGGCGCTGAGAGCGCGCTCAAGCTTCTGGAGGGGCGCTGGAAGCTGGTGATCCTGTTCCATCTCTTTGGCGGGCATGTCCTCCGCTTCTCCGACCTCGAGCGCGCGATCCCGGAAATCTCCCAGAAGATGCTGATTCAACAGCTTCGCCAGATGGAGAAGGACGGGATCGTGCGGCGCATCGTCCACCATCAGGTGCCGCCGAAGGTCGAATACGGCCTGACGGACTGGGGTCAGGCCCTATGTCCGGCTCTCGACGCGCTGCTCACATGGGCCGCCCAGCGGGAAGGCGCGGAGGGTGACGCAGGGACATGAGCTTCGGGGCGCAATTGCCTCCTGCGTCATGACCGCCGGACTTTTCGCCGCCACCTGTCGCGGCTACGGTGCCCCGAAACGCCGGGCGGCCGTGGGGAGGGGCCGGCAGGATGGATGGAACCGCGCTCGCCGACCGCATCACCCGCGCGCCGCGCCCGCATGACGCGGCGACGGCGGCGGAGGTCGCGCAGCGCTTCGCGGGCGAGCCCGGCCCGGTCCGCGACCTCCTCGCGGGGACGGCCGCCTGCTCCGGCTTCCTCGGCAGCCTGATCGCCCGCGAGGAGGCGTGGCTGCGCGAGGCGCTCACCCAGCCGCCCGAGGCGGCGTGCGCCGCGATCCTCGCGGCGATGGCGGCGGACACCAGCGCCGCGCTCGGCGACGCGCTCCGCATCGGCCGCCGCCGGATGGCGCTGCTCGTCGCCCTCGCCGACCTCGGCGGCGCCTGGTCGCTCGACGCGGTCACGGGTGCCCTCACCGCCCTCGCCGACCGGGCGGTCGGCCTCGCGCTCCACACCCTCGTCGCCGAGGAGATCGGCCGCGGCAAGTTGCCGGGCGTCACCGCCGCCGACACCGCAGAGGCCGCCGGCATGTTCGTGCTCGCCATGGGCAAGATGGGCGCCGGAGAGCTCAACTACTCGTCCGACGTCGACCTCATCGTCCTGTTCGACGAGACGCGCCATGACCCCGACGCCTACGCCGACCTGCGCCGCGGCTTCATCCGCGTCACCCAGAAGCTGGTGAAGCTGCTGTCGGAGGTCACCGCCGAGGGCTACGTCTTCCGCGTCGACCTCCGGCTGCGCCCGGACCCCTCGGTCACCCCGGTCTGCATCGCCACCGAGCCGGCCGAGCACTACTACGAGAGCTTCGGCCGCACCTGGGAGCGGGCGGCCTACATCAAGGCGCGCTGCTGCGCCGGGGCGATCCCGGCGGGCGAGGCGTTCCTCGCGCGCCTCCGGCCCTTCGTCTGGCGCCGGCACCTCGATTTCTGGGCGATCGAGGACGCGCAGGACATGCGCCAGCGCATCCGCGCCCACAAGGGCCTCGCCGGGCCGCTCGCCATCCCGGGCCACAACATCAAGCTCGGCGCCGGCGGCATCCGCGAGATCGAGTTCTTCACCCAGACCCGCCAGCTGATCGTTGGCGGCCGCGACGACGGCCTGCGGCAGCGCGCCACCCTGCCCGCCCTCGCGGCTCTCGCGGCGAAGGGCTGGGTCGACGCGGGCACCGCCACGAGCCTCGCGGACGCCTACGTCGCCCACCGCGACCTGGAGCACCGGCTGCAGATGCTGGAGGACGCCCAGACCCAGACCCTGCCGGACTCACCCGAGGGTCTCGCCCGTCTCGCCGCCTTCTGCGGCCGGGAGACGGTCCAGGCCTTCGAGGACGACCTCCGCCCGCGCCTGCAGCTCGTCGAGGCGCTGACCGAGCCCTTCTTCGTCCGCGACGCCGCACCCGAGGGCGGCGCGCCGGCCCTGGAGGCGATCTTTGCCGACCCGAAGGCCGCGGAGACCCGGATCACCGGCTGGGACCGGCTGCCGGCGCTCCGGAGCGACCGGGCACGGGCGATCTTCCACCGCCTGACCCCCGCCCTGCTCCGCCGCATGGCGCTGACCGCGAGCCCGGACGCGGCGCTGGCCGCGTTCGATTCGTTCCTGTCGCGCCTGCCTGCCGGGGTGCAGCTCTTCTCGCTGATGGAGGCGAACCCGCCGCTCCTTGAGCTGCTCGTCGAGATCTGCGGCTCGACGCCCGAGCTCGCGCGCTACCTCGGCAGCAACGCCGGTGTGCTGGAGGCGGTGATCAGCCAGGGCTTCTACCGCCCGCTCCGCACCGCGGCGGAGCTGCGCTTCGACCTCGCGCAGCGGCTGCGCGCCATCGGCGACTACGAGACCTGCCTCAACACCGCCCGCGTCTGGATGAAGGAGCGGCACTTCCGCATCGGCGTCCACCTGCTGCGCGGGCTCGCCGACGCGGAGGCGGCGGCGGCCGCCTATTCCGCCGTCGCCGAGGCGACGCTCGCGGCGCTCTGGCCGATCGTCACGGCGGAGTTCGCCCAGCGCCACGGCCGGCCGCCCGGCGACGGGGCGGTGGTGGTCGCGATGGGCAAGCTCGGCAGCCGCGAGATGACCGCGACCTCCGACCTCGACCTCATCGTCATCTACGACGCCGACCCCGCGGGCAGCTCGGACGGCCGGAAGCCGCTGGCGGTCCCGGTCTACTTCGCCCGGCTGACCCAGGCGCTGATCGCGGCCCTGTCCTCGCCGATGGCCGAGGGCATCCTCTACAGGACCGACATGCGGCTGCGCCCGTCCGGCCAGCAGGGCGCGCTCGCCACGGGCTTCGGCGCCTTCGTCCGCTACCAGGCGGAGGAGGCATGGACCTGGGAGCATCTCGCGCTGACCCGCGCCCGCGTCGTCGCCGGGCCGGACGAGGCCGCCCGCCGGGTGCAGGCGGCGATCGCCGCAGTGGTGGCCGAGCCGCACGACGCCGACCGAGTGCGCGCCGACGCCGCCGACATGCGCCGGCGCCTCGGCGAGGCGCACGAGGCGGCCGCCGCCAATCCGTGGGAGACCAAGCTCGGGCCGGGGCGGATGATGGACATCGAACTCCTCGCCCAGACCGGCGCGCTGATCCACGGCCTCTCCGGCATCCGCCGGCCGCGCCGGATGCTGGAGCGGCTCGGCAAGCTCGGCTGGATCGAGTCCGCCGACGCCGCGCATCTCGGCACCGCCCTCGGCACGCTCGCGACGCTGCAGCAGGTCGGCCGGCTCGCCAGCGACCACACGATCGACCCGACCGAGGCGGGCGAGGGCCTCGTCCGCCTGCTGCTGGAGGCCACCGGCGAGCCCGACCTCGACAGCCTCCGCCGCCGGGACGCCGCGGACGCGACCCGCTCCGCCGCGATCGTCGCCGACCGGCGGGCCCGGCCATGAGCCGCCGCCGCCCGGCTCGAACGCGACGCCCCGGATCGGCCTGGGTTCCGGCTTCGTGCGCTGGCGGTGCGCCCGGCTCTTGCGACATCCCGACGGGGCAATCGTAGCGCCTGCCTGGAGCTGGCGCGAAGCGCCTGCCGGGGGGCGGGCAGGCGCTGCCGATGCTGGCCGCATCGGCAGATGCTGAAGGGCGCGCGAGACACGCCTGCGCCGTATTGCCCGGCCAACACCGGGGAAGGGAATGCCCGCCTGGCCATGACCCTCCCCATCGTCTTCCACCCGGACTACATGGCGCCGCTCCGCCCGGCCATCCCTTCGATGTCGAAATACGGCTACCTGCGAGCCGCGCTGATCCGCCACCGCCTGCGCCGCGGCGAGCGGCTTCCTCTCGCCCGCGCCGATCCCGGCGTTGGCCGCCGCGGTGCACGCCCCGGCCTATGTCGAGCGGGTGGCGACCCAGACCATGCTGCCCGAGGAGATCCGCGCCATCGGCCTGCCCGGCACCCCCGCCGTCGCCCGGCGCGCCTTCCTCTCCGCCGCCGGCACGCTGCTCGCGGCGCGGCTGGCGCTGGAACACGGGCTCGCCTGCAACATGGCCGGCGGCTCGCATCATGCGGGGCCTGAGGGCGGGGCGGGCTACTGCGTCCTGAACGACGTCGCCATCGCCGCCCGCGCCCTGCTCGACGAGGGGCGGGTCGCGCGCGTGCTGATCGTCGACTGCGACGTGCATCAGGGCGACGGCACGGCGCGGATCTTCGCCGGGGACCCCCGCGTGCTCACCCTGTCGCTTCATGCCGAGCGCAACTATCCGGCGCGCAAGGCCCGGTCGGACCTCGACTTTCCCCTGCCCGACCGGCTCGGCGACGCCGCCTATCTGGAGGTGCTCGCCCATGCGCTGACGGAAACCGAGCCGTTCGGCGCCGGGATGGTCTTCTACAATGCCGGCGTCGACCCGCATGTCGAGGACCGGCTGGGCCGGCTCGCGCTGACGGACGCCGGGCTCCGGGCGCGCGACGCCGCGGTGATCGGCTGGGCGAGGGCGCGCGGCCTGCCGGTCGCGGGCGTCCTCGGCGGCGGCTACGACCACGACCCGGAACGGCTCGCCGCCCGGCATGCGACGCTCTTCGAGGAAGCGGCCCGCGCCGCCGCCGCCTGATGCAGAAGGGTCCGCTCGCCATCGACCCGCGCGGCCTGATCTGGGAGGCCTACCGGATGGCGGTGGGGCCGGAGGAATGCCGGACGATCTTCCTCGACTGGGCCCTCGGCCTCGCCACCCCGGCGGGTCCGGCGGAGATCGGCGCGCTGCTCGGCCACTACGGCGCCGCACATCCGGACCACCCGATGACGGCGGTGCTGCGCGAGGGGCTGGCGACACCGCCGCCCACCCGGCGCCGGGGACGGCGGCGGGAGAGTGGTCCGGGAACCGGGTGATCCCCACAGCCCCGCCCGCCGGATCGGCGCCGCGCCCGGCCTCCAGCGTCGGCTGGGGCACCTGGTTTCGCTGTCATTGCGGGATGGCGCGAATCGCCAGCCGGGGGGCAGGCTGGCGCTGCCGTTGCTGACGCATCGGCGGGGAAATCTGCACCGGAGTCGCACCGGCCGAACCGATTGACCAGAGGCCGACAAAGGCGAGCGGCCTTGCCTGACATTATGCGCCCCGGCGCACATATTCCCGCCAATGCGTCCGCCTCGGCAGCGCCAGTGGCGCTTTGCGCCATCTCAGGCAGGCGGCCGATGTTCTGTCGCGCCATCGCAGGAACCGGGTACGGCCGCCGACGGCCATCCCGAATGCCCCGGATCAGGCCCCGTCCGACTCCAGCCCCTCGAAGGCGTCGGCGAGGCGCGTGCGCAGGTCGTCCACGACATGCTCCCATCCCCGCAGCGCCGGCCCGGCCGCCGGAACCTGGTCGGCCAGCGGATCGGCGAAGCGGTAGGCCGCGAGCGCCGCGCCGGCCAGCAGCAGCGCGACGCCGAAGCCGAGCCCGAACCGGCGCGGCGCCGGCGGCGGCAGCGGCGCGCCGGGGTCCCCGGTGCCGTCGAGCACCAGCCGGCCGCTGGTGCGCGGCGCCGCCGGGGTCAGCGCAACCCCCTCGGCACCGGCGGCCACCGGGGGCGCGGGTTCGGCCCGCGCCGGCGGCTCGGCCTCCGGCTCCAGCCGCGGAACGAGCCTCGGGGCGGGCTCGGTTCCGGGGTCCGGCTTCCCGCCGTCATCCGGCAGCGGCACCTCCTCCTCCGCGTCCGCCTCGTCCTCCAGCGGATCGACGGCCACCTCCGGCGGGGGCGGGGCCGGAACCGCGACCAGCCGCGGACCCGACGCCGGGGCGCGCGACTCGAGGCGGCTCAGGATCTCGTCCTCGGTCAGCGCCTTCCGCGCGGCCGGCTTCTCGAACCAGCGGGTGTGGCAGGCGGTGCACTGCACGTGCCGCCCTTCCGGCGGAATCATTCCCGCCGCCACCTCGTATCGCGCCGCACAGTTCGGACAGGTCAGCTGCATCCATTGCCCCGAAAGCCCGCGCGAATCACGCGCTTCGCCCGTTCTACCGGCCGGTCCGCACCAATCCAACCGCAGCGCGCGTTCTCCGGCGCACGCTCTGCGTGCACGGCACTCGCGCGGCCCGCGTTGCCTCCCGCTCGCGCCGCTCCTATAACACCGGCCGGCGCAGGAGGCGGAGACAACCCGCGTGATCGAATTCGACGAGGCCGGCATCAGTCGCGGCCGGTTCGTGGTGCTGCAGGACCTTACCCTGACCCTGTCGCCGGGCGCATTCCACGTCCTCTACGGCGAGCCGGGGTCGGGCAAGACCACGTTTCTGCGCCTCTGCCGGCTCGACCTCGCGCCGACCAGCGGCAGCATCCGCTTCTTCGGCGGCAGCGTCGATCCCCGCGACCGCAACGCCGTCGCCGACCTCCGCCGCAGCCTCGGCGTGCTGGAGACGGAGCCGGGCTTTCTCGACCACCTGCCGGTCGCGGCCAACGTCGCGCTGCCGCTGACGGCGAGCGGCGTCGGCGCCGCCGGACGCGGCGACGACCTGCAGGCCCTGCTCGACTGGACCGACCTCGCCGGCCTCGCCGGGGCACTGCCGTCCGAGCTTACCCGCGCCCGCTCGCCCGCGCGCTGATCCTGAGCCCCGCGCTGCTCCTCGCCGACGATCCGACCGCCGGCCTCGACGCCGCCGGCCGGGACCGGCTGCTGGGGCTCCTCGTCGACCTCCACCGCATGGGAAAGACCATCCTGCTCGCCACCGCCGACGCCACCCTCGTGCACGACGCCGCCGACCGCACCGCCCTCCGCCTGCTGCATCTCTCCGGCGGCCGGGTGCACGACCCGGAGGCCGAGGACGCGCCGCGCTCCACGGCCGGCGCCGGGAGCCGGCCATGATCCGCCCGGCGCTCTCCTGGCTCCGCGGCGACGCCGAGATCGACCGCCTCGCGCCCCCGGCAGCGACCCGCGCCGCGGCGGTGCCGTTCGTCGCGATGCTGCTCGGCTTCTTCGCGTCCCTCCTGCTCGGCCTCGCCCTCGCCGCGGGCAGCCTTGCGGAGGGCTGGCAGGGTGCCGCCGGCGACGTCGCCACGCTGCAGGTCTATGCCGGCCCCGAGGAGATCGAGGAACAGGCCCGCGCCGCCCTCGACGTCCTCAAGGCAACCCCGGGCGTCAGCGGCGTGCGGATGATGGACCTCGCCGAGCAGGAGCGGCTCCTGGAGCCGTGGATCGGCCCGGACCTGCCGCTGGAGAGCCTGCCGCTGCCGGTGACGATCGAGATCGCCACCGACCGCAGCACGTTCGACGCCGTCGCCCTCGCCGACGCGCTCAGGACCGCCGCCCCCGGCGCCGTCCTCGACGACCACGCCGCCTGGCGCCGGTCGCTGGTCACGAGCGCCGAGCGGCTGAGGGCCTTCGCCTACGCCGGCCTTGCGCTGACCGGGCTCATCCTCGCCGCGACCGTCGGCCTCGCCGCCCGCGGGGCGCTTGCGGCCGGCGCGCCGGCGGTCCGAACCCTGCGCCTCGCCGGCGCCCGCGACGGGCTGATCGGCCGCGCCTTCACCCGCAGCCTCGCCCGCGCCGCCGGCCTCGGCGTGCTCGCCGGCACCGCCGCCGGCATGGCGCTGCTTCGGGTGCTGCCGCAGCAGGACGAGGCGGGCTTCTTCCTGATCGGCATCGGCCTCTCCGGCTGGCACTGGATCCTGCCGCTGATGATCCCGCCCGCCGCCCTCGCCATCGCCTGGGCCGCCAGCACCCGTGCCGCCCGCCGCAGCCTGCGCAGCTGGAGCTGAGACGATGCTGCTCCTCCGCTCGCTCCTGTTCGACGCCTGCCTCTACACCACGATGGCGGTCCTCGGCATCCTCGGCGCCCCCTTCGCGATCTGGTCGGTCGACGGCGCCTATGCCGTCTGCAAGCTCTACTG
This sequence comes from Amaricoccus sp., assembly GCA_044223585.1. GTDB lineage: Bacteria > Pseudomonadota > Alphaproteobacteria > Rhodobacterales > Rhodobacteraceae > Amaricoccus. The sequence goes on along the minus strand of JBGALW010000084.1, from coordinate 6,766 downwards.
CCGCTGCGTGTTCTGGCTGCTCAGGGTGATCTGCGGCCTCCGGGTCGAGATCCGCGGCGAGATCCCGTCCGGCGAGGTGCTGGTCGCGGCCAAGCACCAGTCGTTCCTCGACATCCTGATGATCTTCCACGCGCTGCCGCGGCCGAAGTTCATCATGAAGAAGGAGCTGAAGTGGGCGCCGTTCCTCGGCCTCTACGCGCTGCGCATCGGCTCGACCCCGGTGAACCGCGGCGACCGGTCGAAGGCGATGAAAGCGATGGTCGAGCATGCCGGCAGCGCCGCCGAGCCGGGACAGCTCGTCATCTATCCGCAGGGCACCCGCGTCGCCCCCGGCGCCCGGCCGCCGTTCAAGATCGGCGCCGGCGTGCTGTACGACCGGATGGGCCAGCCCTGCGTGCCGGCGGCCACCAATGCCGGCGTCTTCTGGGGCCGCCGCAGCCGCTACCGCCGGCCCGGCCTTGCGGTCGTCGAGTTCCTGCCGCTGATCGAGCCCGGCCTGCCGGTGCCCGAGTTCATGACGCGGATGCAGACCGAGGTCGAGGAAGCCTCCGACGCCCTGATGCGCGAGGCCGGTTTCGACCCCGGCCCGACACCGCCGCCGGCGCCGGTCGCGGTGCGGAGCGCCTGAAGGGGGGATTAACGCTTCGGGACACGGCGGCCGCGTGTTAACCTTTCTCGCGAAAGCGAGAGGAGTGCGCCCATGCCAGCCCGTGCCGCCGCCGTCCTCGCGGCGCTCGTCGCGGCCGCCCCGATGGCGGCCCATGCGATCACCCTGACCATCGATTTCGGCACTACCGCCACCACCTTCGAGGCCGATCCGGGCGGACCCGTCAGCAACCTCAGCGTGACGCTCGGCGGCGTCACCTTCGACACGCCGCAGGCCGGCGACGGCGCACCGGTCTACCAGGCCGCGACCAACGACTTCCGCGCCTTCGACGGCAGCAAGTTCAGCTACTATGTCGGCGGCACCGGTTGCCCCGAGGCGGTCTGCCTACTGGAGTTCGAAGACCGGTTCGACGCGATGACCCCGCCGGTCTGGGCCGCCTTCCCGCTGGTCAACGGCATCCCCGGTACCGTGCTTGCCTCCGGTCACTACGAGATCTCGGCCATTCCGCTGCCCGCCACCGTCGGCCTTCTCGCGGCCGCCCTCGCGAGCCTCGGCCTTGCGACGCGGCGGCGGCGCGGCTGACGCCCGCCGGCCCGGAGATAAAGGCGCCCGCGCGCTGAATCGCGCTCCTGCTGCTCCGCAGCATTGACCCGCGGCCGCCCTCCGGCCTAGGACCGGGACATGCCCGTTCCGAACGACTGAGAGGAATCGCGATGAGCTTTACCGTCCCGCCGACCGCCCCCGCCCGCCCGAACCGCTGCCAGCTCTTCGGACCCGGGTCGCGGCCCGAGCTTTTCGCCAAGATGGCCTCGTCGGCGGCCGACGTCATCAACCTCGACCTCGAGGATTCAGTCTCCCCCGCCGACAAGCCGGCGGCCCGCGCCAACATCATCAAGGCGATCAACGAGATCGACTGGGGCACCAAGACCCTCTCCGTCCGGATCAACGGCCTCGACACCGAGTTCTGGTACCGCGACGTCGTCGAGATCCTCGAGCAGGCCGGCGAGCGGATCGACCTCTTCATGATCCCGAAGGCCGGCAACGCGAAGGACATCTATGCGGTCGACGCCCTCGCCTCGGCGATCGAGATGGCGAAGGGCCGCACGAAGAAGGTCGGGTTCGAGGTCATCATCGAGACCGCGCTCGGCTTCCGCAACGTCGCCGAAATCGCGACGGCGAGCCCGCGGATGCAGGCGATGAGCCTCGGCGCCGCCGACTTCGCCGCCTCGATGGGCATGCAGACCACCGGCATCGGCGGCACGCAGGAAAACTACTACATGCTGCCGCCGAAGGAGGCCGCCGAGCGGCCGCATGTCTACGGCGACCCCTGGCATGGCGTCACCGCCGCGATCGTCGCCGCCTGCCGCTCGGCCGGCATCCTGCCGGTCGACGGGCCCTTCGGCGACTTCTCGGACGACGAGGGCTTCCTCGCCCAGGCGCGCCGCGCCGCGACGATGGGCATGGTCGGCAAATGGGCGATCCACCCCAAGCAGGTGGCGCTGGCCAATTCCGTGTTCACCCCGTCCGAGGCGCAGGTGTCGGAGGCCCGCGCCATCCTCGCGGCGATGAAGGAGGCCGAGGAGAAGGGCCAGGGCGCGGCGGTCTACAAGGGACGGCTGATCGACCTCGCATCGATCCGGCAGGCGCAGGTCATCGTTCGACAGTCGGAGATGATCGCCGGCTGAGCCAAGGCCGAAGGATGCGGGCGGGCGCCGGCCGGTCGGCGCCCGGTCACCTTGACGTGCGTCGGCAGTTGACATGCCGGCGGCATCGCCCAATCTCGTTCCCCAAATCCCGCCGGGGGCTGGGAGGCCACGCTCTCTCGATCTGTCTGCGAGACGGGGTGGCGATGGAGGAAGCGATGAAGGAGCGCCCGCCGCACCACGCGGACATGGTGAACGATGCCGTGGCCCACGGGTCGGCTGCCCGGTCGGCGCTGGTGGCCTCGTGGCGGCGCTCCTCGGTGCTGCACGGACTTGACCCGGCCGCCCGCGACCTGCCGAACCGGCTGTCCGAAACCGAGCTTGCCGAGGCCCGCGAGCGGATCGGCTCGCTGATCGCCGCGGCCCAGCCGAGCCTCGACCGGCTCTATGCCGCGGTCGGCGGCATCGGCTGCTGCGTGCTGCTCGCCGACGCGCAGGGCGTGCCGGTGGAACGGCGCGGCGCGCAGGCCGACGACACCACCTTCAAGGACTGGGGCCTCTGGACCGGCGCGATCTGGACCGAGGATGCCGAGGGGACGAACGGCATCGGCACCTGCCTCGTCGAGAAGCGCACGCTGACGATCCACCGCGACCAGCATTTCTTCAGCCGCAACACCGCGCTCAGCTGCACCACCGCGCCGATCTACGACCATGCCGGCCAGCTCGCCGGCGCGCTCGACGTCTCCTCCTGCCGCGCCGATCTCACGGAAGGCTTCCTCGGGCTCATCAGCATGTCGGTGGCCGATGCCGCCCGCCAGATCGAGGCCGACGGATTCCGCAGCCACTTCGGCAGCGCCCGCATCCTCATGGTGCCCGGCGGCGACCGTGGCGGCGCGGCGCTCGTCGCCGTCGACAAGGACGACCTCGTGATCGGCGCGACCCGCTCGGCACGGCACCTGCTCGGGATCAACGACGAAAGCCTCGGCCGCCCGCTGCCCGCCGCCGACCTGCTCGGCGACCGGGTCGAGGCGCCCGCCGACGATTTCGGCAGTTCGGAGCGCGCCGTGCTGCAACGCGCCCTCGCCCGCACCGGCGGCAACGTATCCGCCGCCGCCGCGCTGCTCGGCATCAGCCGCGCGACCCTGCACCGCAAGCTGAAGGGGCTGAAGGCGCACTGACGGGGGCGCTTCGGCGGGCGAAGACCGCTTTTCCCGAATGCCGGAGAGGGTTCGCCACCCTCTCCGGAGAAGCGGTACTGAAAATGCCTTTGCTCGTTACTCAGACAATGACCGAACTATCGGGCAGGTAGCGAATCACCGCATCCCCTGAAAGGTTGATGACACGCTATAAGCGTTGCCCCAGTCGCGGGGCGATCTTGGACGCAGGGTGGTGCGATGTCCGAGAGCCTGCTTCTGTCGCTGACCGAGGATATCTACGAGGCGGCGACCGGCGGCATGCCGTGGGAGCCGGTCGGCGAGGGGCTGATGCGGCTGGTCGGCGCCGGCACCGCGTCACTGATGGCCGGCACCTTCGTGCAGGGCCGCGCCGAGATCCTCTGCCACAACAACATCCCGCTCGACGCCGTCCACCAGTATCTCAGTCATCACAGCACCGCCGACCTCTGGACCGCGCGCGCCATCGCCGCGGCGGCGCGACGTCCCGCCGAGGGGCTCCGCGCCTGGACCAGCGGCACGCTCGTTCCCGAGGACGAATTCCTGCGGAGCGAGTTCTACAACGACTTCGGGCGCCAGCTCGGCCTGCGCTACATCGTCGGCACTGTCGTGCCGCTGGGAAAGGGGGCCGGAACCGTGCCGATCGGCCTGCACCGGCCCGCCGGATCGCGGCCCTTCGAGCGGGCGGAGGCGGTGCTGCTGGAGCAGCTGCTGCCGCACCTGCGGCGGGCGATCCAGTTGCGCCACCGCCTGACCACCGGCGCCGCGCTGGTGTCGCCGTGCTTTGCGGCGCTCGATGCGCTGGCGATGGGCGTCCTGGTGGTCGACGCGGACCTGCGCGTCCTCGTCGCCAACGCCGCGGCCGAGGCCATGTCGGGACCGGAGGGCACGTTCCGCCTCACCCGGATCGCCGGCGTGACGCACCTGACCGCGCTGCGCACCTCGGAGACGGCCGAGCTTCTCGGACGGGTCCGCGCAACGGCGCTCGAGGGCGACGCCGGCGGCGCGGTGGCGCTGCGCGACGCCGATGGCGCGGCGGCGGTCGCGGCGCTGGTCTCGCCGTTGCCCAGGCGGCTGGCGCTGAGCGACGCGGGCTTTGCGGGGCGGGTCGCCGGGCAGGCGCTGATCCTGCTGCGCCCGCTCCGGACGCATGCGGGCGCCGGGGACATCAGCCTCCTGCGCCAGCTCTTCGGGCTGACGCAGGCCGAGGCGGAGGTGGCGCTGGCGCTGGCGGGCGGGGCGACCAAGGAGGCCGTCGCGGCCGGCCGCGGCGCCCGGCTCTCGACGGTCCAGACCCAGGTCCGGGCGATTCTCGCCAAGTCCGGCGCAGCGAATCTGCGCGACTTCGAGCGGATGCTGGCGGACCTCCGCGGCGCCTGACAGCCGCTCCCGGGGCGGCGAAAGAGGTTCAAGCCCTGCTTCCAGCGCAGATCCGCCATGCATGTGTCGCAATCCTGCGACAACCCGCCCCTCCGGGACCGGGGCCCTCCCGTGACAGACACGGCCGCGACAGTGCAGATTCTCCCCACGCCGCGATGTCGGCGCTGATCGGGAGGCAAGTAATGAACAAGGTTGAATTCCTGCGTGCGGCGAAATCGCCGTTCAAGAGCCGTTACGGCAACTTCATCGGTGGCCAGTTCGTCGAGCCCAGGTCCGGGCAGTATTTCGACAACCGCTCGCCGGTGAATGGACAGGTGCTTTGCGAGGTCGCGCGTTCGAACGCCGATGACATCGAAGCCGCGCTCGACGCCGCGCACGCCGCCAAGGACGCCTGGGGCCGCACCAGCCCGGCCGAGCGGGCGATGATCCTCAACAGGATCGCCGACCGCATGGAGGCGAACCTCGACACGATCGCCTGCGCCGAGACCTGGGACAACGGCAAGCCGATCCGCGAGACCACGGCCGCGGACATCCCGCTCGCCATCGACCACTTCCGCTACTTCGCCGGAGCGATCCGCGCGCAGGAAGGCACGATGTCGGAGATCGACCACGACACGGTCGCCTATCACTTCCACGAGCCGCTCGGCGTCGTCGGGCAGATCATCCCGTGGAACTTCCCGATCCTGATGGCGGTCTGGAAGCTCGCGCCCGCCCTTGCCGCCGGCAACTGCGTGGTGCTGAAGCCGGCCGAGCAGACGCCCGCCTCGATCCTCGTCGTCGTCGACCTGATCGCCGACCTGCTGCCGCCGGGCGTCCTCAACGTCGTCAACGGCTTCGGCCTGGAGGCCGGCAAGCCGCTCGCCTCGTCGAACCGGATCGCCAAGATTGCCTTCACCGGCGAGACCACCACCGGCCGGCTCATCATGCAGTATGCCAGCCAGACCCTGATCCCGGTGACGCTGGAGCTCGGCGGCAAGTCCCCTAACATCTTCTTCGAGGACGTGACCGCCGAAGATGACGACTACTTCGACAAGGCGATCGAAGGCTTCGTGCTCTTCGCGCTGAACCAGGGCGAGGTCTGCACCTGCCCGAGCCGCGCGCTGATCCACGAGAAGATCTACGACCGCTTCATGGAGCGCGCGCTGAAGCGCGTCGAGGCCATCGTCCAGGACGACCCGTTCGACCCGGCGACCATGATCGGCGCGCAGGCGTCCGGCGAGCAGTTCGAGAAGATCCTCGCCTACATCGACATCGGCAAGCAGGAGGGCGCCGAGGTCCTCGCCGGCGGCGAGAAGGCGACGATGACCGGCGACCTGTCCGGCGGCTACTACATCAAGCCGACGGTCTTCAAGGGCCACAACAAGATGCGGATCTTCCAGGAGGAGATCTTCGGGCCCGTCGTGTCCGTCACCACCTTCAAGGACGACGACGAGGCGCTCGAGATCGCCAACGACACGCTCTACGGCCTCGGCGCCGGTGTCTGGACCCGCGACATGAACCGCGCCTACCGCTTCGGGCGCGGCATCCAGGCGGGCCGGGTGTGGACCAACTGCTACCACGCCTATCCGGCACATGCGGCCTTCGGCGGCTACAAGCAGTCGGGCATCGGGCGCGAAACCCACAAGATGATGCTCGACCACTACCAGCAGACCAAGAACATGCTGGTCAGCTACAACCCCAAGAAGCTCGGCTTCTTCTGAGGCCGGAGGGGACCGGGGCGACGCCGCTTCTCCGGGCGGTGCCGTCCCCGGAACCCGAGGGATTGCGCCATGAACGACAAGGTCACGGCCACGCCGGCGGCGCGCGCGCTGCTGGCGGAAATCGTCGCGGATCACGGGCCGGTGCTGTTCCACCAGTCCGGCGGCTGCTGCGACGGTTCCTCGCCCATGTGCTATCCACGCGGCGAGTTCCTGATCGGCGAGCATGATGTCAAGCTCGGCGAAATCGACGGCGCTCCCTTCTAT
>JBGALW010000083.1:6919-16112 GCA_044223585.1 Amaricoccus sp. | reverse complement strand
GTCTGGTCGCCCGGTTCGAGAAGACCCCGGGCCAGGCCGACGACCTGCATGTCCGCTTCGACTTCGCCCTGAAGAAGCAGAAGGCCCTCGTCGAAGCCTGACCCGCCCCAAGCCCCCGCAACAGGCGGGGGCGCGCCTGTCGCCTGCCCTCGGGGCCGCCTGCGCCCCATGACCGGCTTTCCCCGACCCCCCTGCGGCGGTCGGACCGGCGTCCTGCGGACCGCAGACGCCCCGCCCCCAAGAACAACAACCGATCCTGCCCCGCCGCAGGCGCCAACAGACCGGAGGACCCCATGGCCGACCGCCTATTCGACGTGCAGGAGGTGATCAACGCGCATCCCCTCTCCGCCTTCCAGAAGCGCGTCATCTTCCTGTGCTTCCTGGTCGTCGCCATCGACGGCTTCGACACCGCCGCGATCGGCTTCATCGCCCCGGCGCTCAAGGCCCAGTGGGGCGCCACCCCGGCGGAGCTCGCGCCGCTGTTCGCCGCCGGACTCTTCGGCCTGATGGCCGGTGCCTTCGTCTTTGGTCCGCTCGCCGACCGCTTCGGCCGCAAGCCGGTGCTGGCGCTCACCACCGTGTTCTTCGGCCTCGCAACGCTCGCCTCGGCCTTCGCGCCGGACATGGGCACGCTGACCGCGCTCCGCTTCGTCACCGGCCTCGGGCTCGGCGGCGCCATGCCGGCGGCGATCACCCTGACCGCCGAACTCTGCCCGGAGCAGCGCCGGTCCTCGCTCGTCACCCTGATGTTCTGCGGCTTCACCATCGGCTCGGCTTCCGCGGGCCTTGCTGCCTCCTCCGTCGTCGCGACGTTCGGCTGGCCGGGCCTGCTGATCCTCGGTGGCATCATGCCGCTCGCCCTCGCCGCCTTCCTGTTCCTCGGCCTTCCCGAGTCGCCGCGCTACCTCGCCACCCGCGGCGCCGAGCCGGCCCGCATCGCCGCGATCCTGTCGCGGATGACCCCGGTCGACCTCGCCGGCGCAACCTTCGTCCGCCCGGTCAAGGCGCCCGGCTCGCCGGTCGGCCAGCTTTTCAAGGACGGCCTCGGCCTCGGCACGCTGCTGATCTGGGCAGGCTTCTTCATGAGCCTCCTTGTCTTTTACCTGCTGTCGTCGTGGTTGCCGCTGCTCATCACCACCGCCGGCTTCTCGATGTCCAAGGCCTCGCTGATGGGCGCGACGCTCGCCACCGGCGGCACCGTCGGGGCGATCATCATCGGCCGCCTGATGGACCGGTTCGAGCCGCACCGCGACCTCGCCGCGGCCTATCTTCTCGCCGGTGGTTTCGTGATCCTGCTCGGCAACGCCGTCGCCCAGCCGTGGCTGCTCGTTCTCGCGATCTTCGGGGCCGGCTTCGGCGTCGCTGGCGCGCAGGTCGGGATCAACGCGCTCGCCGCCGGCTACTATCCGACCGCGAGCCGCGCCACCGGCGTTTCCTGGGCGAACGCGGTGGGCCGCACCGGTTCGGTCCTCGGCTCGATGACCGGCGGCGTCCTCCTCTCGTTCGGCTGGGACCTCGCCACCGTCTTCGCCGCGGCCGCGGTTCCCGCATTCCTCGCCGCACTGGCGATGTTTGCGAAGGGCAGCCTCGCACGGAAGGGCAAGGGTCAGGCCCAGCCGCTGCCCGCGGAATAGGGCGTCCCGCCGCCCCTTCGACGATCACACCGGAAAAGTCGGCTGATCCGCGCTCCTGGAGCGCGGATCATGCTTTGGTCGACCTGCTGCCTTCGGTCGCTAGAGCAAGGTTCCCTGTCCGCCCCCTTCCGTCCTGCGTCGCGGCGTGGCGGGGCCGCGTTCGGGGCGCGTGGCGACCCGGCCGTCGGCGAACTCCAGCTCCAGGACCGGCGCGCGGCGGGCGTCGGCGGCGCGGGTCAGCACCGTGCCGCTGCCGTTCCGGACGATGGCGAAGCCGCGGGCCAGCACGGCCTGCGGGCCGAGGCTCGCCAGCATGCGGCCGAGCGCCTCCACGCCCGCCCGCTTGTCCCGGGTGAGGCGCGCCTCCACCCGGTCGAGGCGCGCGCCGCGGGCGGCGAGCCGTTCGGCGCGGGCCGGCAGGGCGAGGGTGTCGGGACGCAGGCGGATCAGCGCGCGCTGCAGCCGGTGGCGGCGGTCGGCGAGCAGCGCGTCGGGTCGCGGCATCCGCGCGCCGGCCTGCACCAGCTTCTGCCGCCGCGCGCCGATGCCGACCGCGAGGAGGCCGGGGCCGAAGCGGCCGGCGCCGCCACGGCTGAGGGCGAGGTGGCGGGTGCGGACCAGCGCGACGAGCGCGCGCGGCAGCCGCTGGCCGACGGTGTCGACCCGCTGCATCCGCTCGGCCAGCAGCGCCTCGGGCCGGGGCAGGCCGCGGGAGAGGTCGCGCAGCCGCTGCGACCGGGTGGCATGGATCCGGACGATCGCGGTGCGGCGCCGGTGCTCCAGCCCGGCGAGGGCGGCCATGAGGTCGAGGCGCACCGGCACCGCCATCTCGGCTGCCGCGGTGGGCGTCGGCGCGCGGCGGTCGCTGGCGTGGTCGATCAGGGTCGTGTCGGTCTCGTGCCCGACGGCGGAGATGAGCGGGATGCGGCTGTCGGCCGCGGCGCGCACCACGATCTCCTCGTTGAAGCCCCAGAGATCCTCGAGGCTGCCGCCGCCGCGCGCGACGATCAGCACGTCGGGCCGCGGCACGGGCCCGCCCGGCGCGATGGCGTTGAAGCCGCGGATTGCCGCCGCAACTTCCGCGGCGCAGTTCGGACCCTGCACCGTCACCGGCCAGAGCAGCACGGGCCGCGGGAACCGCTCGCGCAGGCGGTGCAGGATGTCGCGGATCACGGCGCCGGAGGGCGAGGTGATGACGCCGATCACCTCCGGCAGGAAGGGCAGGGGGCGCTTGCGGGCGGCGGCGAACAGGCCCTCCGCCTCCAGCGCCTTGCGGCGGGCCTCCAGCATGGCCATCAGGGCACCGACGCCGGCCGGCGCGATCTCCTCGACGACGAGCTGGTATTTCGACGAGGCGGGGAAGGTGGTGAGCCGCCCGGTGGCGATCACCTCCATGCCTTCCTGCGGCTGCACGCGGGTGCCGCGGACCGACCCCTTCCACATCACCGCGCCGAGGCAGGACCGTTCATCCTTGAGGTCGAAATAGAGGTGGCCGGAGGAGGGGCGCGACACCCGGCCGACCTCGCCGCGGACGCGGACCCGGCCGAACTCGCCCTCGATCACCCGTTTCACCGCACCCGAGATCTCGGAGACGGTGAATTCGGGCGCGTTCTGGCCGGGGGCGGCCTGTTCGAAGAGATCCATACGTCCTCGCGTCGTCGGAGCGGGGACCCTATCAGGCGCCGCCGGGCGGGGTAAGGCCGCTCCGTCGCCGGAGCGTCGCCCACGGCCGCCCGTCGATCGCGGCAAGCCCGAGGGCGATCAGCCCCGCCCCGAGGAACTGGCGTGCCGTCAGTGCCTCGCCGAGAGAGAGCACGCCGAGGAGCACGGCGCTGACCGGGACCAGCAGCGTCACCAGCATCAGGTTCGTCGCGCCCGCGGTCGCGAGCAGCCGGAAGAACAGCACGTAGGCGAAGGCCGTGGACACCGCCGCGAGCCCGAGCAGCGCCCCGACGGCCGGCAGGCCCGGCGGCGGCAGCGTCCATGGTCGGTCGGCAATCAGCGCGACCGGCAGGAGGACAAGGCCCGCCGCCGCAAGTTGCCCGGTCGCCGTCACCATCGGCCCGACTCCCATCGCCCGGAAGCGCCGCCCGAACAGCCCCGCGCGGGCATAGCTGAAGGCTGCCGCGAGGCACGCAATCTCGCCCTTCACCGCCTCACCCCCCGCCGCCAGGGCACCATCCATCATGGCCGCGACGCCGGCGAAGCCCGCGAGCACGCCGGCCACCCGACTTGCGGTCATCCTCTCGTCCGCCGTCAGCCAGTGGGCGAGAAGCACGCCGAAGAGCGGGGTCGCGGCATTGATGATCGAGGCGGTCCCCGAGGCGATGTGGGTCTGGCCCCAGACGATCAGCGAAAAGGGCAGGGCGTTGTTGAGCAGCCCCATCCCGAAAAAGGCCGCCCAGACGCTTGGCGCGCGCGGCATCCGCTGGCCGGTCGCCGCGAGGAGCAGGGTGAGGAGGAGCGCGGCGAGCACCACCCGCCCCGCCACGACCGTCAGAACGGGCAGCGACCCGAGCGCGACGGCGTTGAAGAAGAAGGAACCGCCCCACACCCCGGCGAGGACGACAAGCGTCGTCCATTCCCCGAGGGTCATCGGCCGGTTTGCGGGCGCTGCCATCCTGTGCCTCGTCGTGATGCTCGGCGCATCTGCCGGGCTTCCGACCCCGGCCGCCACCCGTTTCTTGCGGGATCGTCGCCTTGCACGCCCGCGGCCGAGACCCTAGAAGCCGCCCCGGAAGGGCTGCGGAGCTGGTCATGAACATCCTGATCCTTGGCGGTGGCGGCCGCGAGCATGCGCTGGCCTGGGCGTTTGCGCAGAACCCGCGCTGCGACCGGCTGTGGTGTGCGCCGGGGAATGCCGGGATCGCCGAGGAGGCGACCTGTGTCGCGCTCGACATCCTCGACGGCGACACGGTGGCGGCCTTCTGTGCCGAGCATGCGATCGATTTCGTCATGGTCGGGCCGGAGGCGCCGCTGGCCGAGGGGGTCGCCGACGCGCTGCGCGCGGCCGGTATCCTGACGCTGGGACCGAGCCGCGAGGCGGCGCGGCTGGAGGCGTCCAAGGCCTTCACCAAGGAGATCTGCGCCGCGTGCGGCGCGCCGACCGCCGGCAGCCAGACCTTCACCGACGAGGCCGCCGCCCGCGCCTGGGTTGAGCAGGAAGGGCGCCGATCGTCATCAAGCTACGGACGGGCTTGCTGCGCGGCAAGGTCACGGTGGCGGGAGACTGTCGCCGACGCGCTGGCGGCGCTCGACGAGATCTTCGCCGAAGGTCCCGAGTCGAGCGGAGTCGGGGCGAAGGTGGTGATCGAGGAATTCATGACCGGCGAGGAAGCGTCGCTGTTCATCCTCGCCGATGGCGCGGAGTTCGTCTCGCTCGGGACTGCGCAGGACCACAAGCGCGCGTTCGACGGGGACCGGGGGCCGAACACCGGGGGCATGGGGGCCTATTCGCCGGCGCCGGTGATGACGGATGCGGTGACCGAGCGGGCAATCGACGAGATCGTGCGGCCGACGCTCGCCGAGATGGCGCGGCGTGGCACGCCGTTCCAGGGCATCCTCTATGTCGGGCTGATGATCGAGGACGGCGCGCCGCGGCTCGTCGAGTACAACGTGCGTTTCGGCGACCCTGAGGCGCAGGTGCTGGCGATGCGGCTCGGCGCGCAGCTGCTCGACGCCTGCCTCGCGGCTGCCGACGGGGCGCTGGCCGACGTGCGGGTGAACTTCGCCGACGACCATGCGATGACCGTGGTGATCGCCGCGGACGGCTATCCCGGCACGGTGCGCCGGGGGGAGGCCATCCGCATCGCCGAGTCGGACGATCCGCGGGTCAAGATATTCCATGCCGGAACGCGGCTTGCCGAGGGACACCTCGTCTCGAACGGCGGGCGGGTCCTGAACGCCACCGCCCGTGCCGCGACCCTGGGCGAGGCCCGCGCGCTCGCCTACGCCGCCGTCGGGCGGGTCGACTGGCCGGGCGGTTTCTGGCGTCAGGACATCGGCTGGCGCGCCCTCGACTGAAGATCACTTGCCGGAGTCCTGGATCGGGCGCAGTGTTTTCCTCCGGTCGCATGAAGAAGCGGCGACCGGACCAGGGAGAACAGTAGTATGCCTAGCACAGGGTTTCGCGCAGGCGCCGCGGCGCTTGCGGCCATTCTTGCGTTGCCGGTCGCTGCGTCCGCGGCCACCGACGATCCGGTGGCACGCGGCAAGTATCTGGTCGGTGTGATGGGCTGCGGCGACTGCCACACGCCGGGCTATTTCCTCGGCAAGCCCGACATGACGAAGTTTCTTGGCGGTTCGGATACCGGCTTCGAGATTCCGGGGGTCGGGGTCTTCGTCGGTCCCAACCTGACCCCGGACGACGAAACAGGCCTCGGCTCCTGGACCGAGGCCGAGATCGTCGCCGCGTTGCAGACCGGCGTCGATCCCGATGGCCGCGAGCTGGCGCCGATCATGCCCTGGCGCGGCTTTGCCACTCTCACGCCGGAGGACGTGAACGCCGTTGCCGCCTATCTCAAGTCGCTGCCGCCGGTTCATCACGAGGTGCCCGAACCCGCGGCTCCGGGCACCACGGTGTCGACGTTCGTGATGCGCCTTCTGCCTCCGGGAACGGTCGTGCAGGAGGCGCCGAAGAACTGACGCCGGGTCGGGGCAATTCGACCGAGGGAGGCCCCTGTCCTCCCTCGGTTTCTGCTTCAGTGCTCGCCGCCGGCCATGGCGGCTTCGCGCAGATCCTCTTCGCTGGCGCTGGCGCCGTTGAAGATGACGTTGAGCAGCACGGAGGCGATCGCCGCCAGGATGATGCCCGAGTCGATCAGCGGGTGAATCGCGTGCGGCAGCCAGATCTTGAAGTCGGGCGCCACGAGCGGGATCATCCCGAGGCCGACCGAGATCGCCACGACGAAGAGGTTGTTGCGGTTGGTGGAGAAGTCGACGCGGCCGAGGATGCGGACGCCGGTCGCGGCGACCATTCCGAACATCACGAGCCCTGCACCGCCGAGCACGACGGTCGGCAGCGCCTCGACAAGCGCGCCCATCTTGGGGATCAGACCGAGGACGACCATGATCAGGCCGCCCGCCACGCAGACGAAGCGCGAGCGCACGCCCGTCACGCCGACGAGGCCGACATTCTGGCTGAACGAGGTGTAGGGGAAGGTGTTGAAGATGCCGCCGATCATCGTGCCAAGGCCGTCCATCCGCAGGCCCGCGGACAGTGCCGGCTGGGTGACCTTCTTGCCGGTGATGTCGGAGAGGGCGAGGAACATGCCGGTCGACTCGATCAGGGTCACGATCATGACGAGGGTCATGGTGGCGATCAGCACCGGGTCGAAGATCGGCGTTCCGAAGTGGAAGGGCCGGATCGGCGCGAACCAGGAGGCCGCGGCGACCTTGTCGAAGTGCATGAGCCCGAGCGACGCCGCGATGACGCCGCCGACGACGATGCCGAGCAGCACGGCGATGTTGGAGAGGAAGCCCTTGGCGAAGCGCGCGAAGCCGATGACGACGGCGAGCACGATCGCCGACAGCACGATGTTCTGGATCGGCGCATAGGCGGGGTTCGGCATGCTCGGCTTGATCGCGAGCCCGGCGGGCGGGGGCGTGGCGCCGGTTGCGGCCTTTGCGGCGTCGAGCCAGGCCTGGTTGGCGGGGTCGACGATCATCGGCGCGGTGGTCGGGACGGCCGGGTTGCCGAAGATCCAGCTGATGCCGATGCGCATCAATGAGATGCCGATCACGAGGATGATCGTCCCCGTCACCACCGGCGGGAAGAAGCGCAGCATGCGGCTGGCTGCCGGGGCGATGATGATGCCGATGAGGCCGGAGGCGATGATCGAGCCGAAGATCATCCGTGCCCCCTCGGCGCCCGGATGGCCGACGGCGATGCCGAGCATCGGCCCGACGCTGGCAAAGGTGACGCCCATCATCACCGGCATGCGGATGCCGAACCACTGGGTGGCGCCGAAGGACTGCAGGATCGAAACGATGCCGCAGCAGAAGAGGTCGGCCGAGATCAGGAACGCGACGTCCTGCGGCTCAAGCTTGAGCGCCCGGCCGATGATCAGTGGCACGGCGATGGCGCCGGCATACATCACGAGCACATGCTGCAGGCCGAGGGTGAACAGTTTCGGCGCTGGCAGGATCTCGTCTACGGGATGGGTGGCTGTGGCCATGCACGGGTCTCCGGAGCGGGTGGACGCTTGGGCCGACGTCCGCACAGAAGTGCGGCGAGGCCGTTGCCAATGCCAAAATCCTGACCAGTGGCCCTTCCGGTGTCCATACCGCAGACCGCGAAGCAGTTTCGCCTTTCGTGCCAAAGTTCGCTTGGCAACAGCCCGTGCCGAAAGATTGCGCAGTGAAAGTCCCGCGCGGCGTCAGATCTGCTTTTCCGGCATGCGTACAATCAGCCCGTCGAGCGCGTCGCTGACGCGCAGCTGGCAGGTGAGGCGGCTGGTCCCCGGGTCGGGCTGCCAGGCGAAGTCCAGCATGTCCTCCTCCATCGCGTCCTTCGCCGGCAGGCGGTCGACCCAGGCAGGATCGACGTAGACGTGGCAGGTGGAACAGGCGCAGGCGCCGCCGCAATCCGCCTCGATGCCGGGGATGCCGTTGTCACGGGCGCCCTCCATGACGGTGAGGCCGTTCGGAACCTCGACCTCGTGCGCCTTGCCGTTGAATTCGATGTAGGTGATCCGAGCCATGTATGCCGCCGCCGAGGAATGCCTCCGGCTAGATAGCCCGCCCGGACTGCGGCCGCCACCCCGTAGGCGGGGCCGACTCAGTGCGGCGGGGCAGGCCGGATGGCGGCGCGCGCAATGATGTCGCACCTTGGGGCCGGCGGCACTCGGCGAATTCCTGCCGATGCGCGCGGGCCACACCCACAGTGACCGGGCGGTCACGATGACGGTGAAACCTCCTGTTTACATTTTGCTTTTGCTGCTGTCGCCGGTGGACAGACAGACAGGCCGCCGGGCCTTTCCAGCCCCGGACGGCGCGCACGAGGCCTTGGACGCAGAAGGCGGTTGCGTCGGCCCCCGGCATCGCGATTAATGACCCCGTGATCCCTACGAAGATCACGGGGCCCCGGACGACACACCCCCACCCCTCAAACCGAAGTCGTCGAGGTCTCCGTCAGGGCGGGTGTTCGTATCAAGCGGGCACCCGCCCAAAGCGCTGAAAATTGCGCCTGTCGGCCTTGGCTCCTCGAACCGCCACCCCTCAAAACCTGGACCGCCGTAAGACACGGCACCGAGACGCCGTGGATTTTATCCCAGACATGCCCGCGGCGGCACAACGGGTTTTTCGGTCTGCGCCTGTCACCCCTTCCACATTGGTCGTGACTGTTACCCCCATGCCGCACCGCGGCAACCAGCCGGCCCGACCGACGCCTGAAGTCCGGTCGGCAACTTCCCATGGCTGCAACAAAACCCGCCAGCGACCCGTAAACTGCCCGGCAAGCGCGCAAAGGACATCGGCGATTTTCCGCTCATGCCTGTCACGTCTCGGTTGACTTGGCGCATAACGCCGTTGATTCGCCTTCAACGGACCGAAAATAAAGC
>JBGALW010000083.1:0-6868 GCA_044223585.1 Amaricoccus sp. | reverse complement strand
AACGCGGCCGCGTCCATGACGCGGCCGCTTGCCTCAATCCTTGGTTGTTTCAGGCGGCGATGGCTTCCTTCGGCGGTTCCTTCGCACCGGTCATGAAGGCCACCGCGTCGGACATCGTGTAGTCCTTTGGCTTGATCACACAAAGCCGCCGCCCGAGCCGGTGGACGTGGATGCGGTCGGCGATCTCGAAGACGTGCGGCATGTTGTGGCTGATCAGCACCACCGGCAGACCGCGGCTCCGTACGGTCTGGATCAGATCCAGCACGCGCCGGCTCTCCTTCACGCCGAGCGCCGCGGTGGGCTCGTCGAGGATCACCACCTTGGAACCGAAGGCGGCGGCCCGGGCGACCGCGACGCCCTGGCGCTGGCCCCCGGAGAGGGTCTCCACCGCCTGGTTGATATTCTGGATGGTCATCAGGCCGAGCTCGGACAGCTTTTCCCGGGCGAACTTCTCCATCTTAGGTCGGTCGAGCATCCTTAGCCAATCGCCAAGGAAGCCCTCTCTGCGTATCTCGCGGCCCATGAACATGTTGTCTGCGATCGACAGCGCCGGCGACATCGCGAGGGTCTGGTAAACCGTCTCGATGCCGGCTTCCCTTGCCTCGATCGGCGAAGCGAAGCTTACCTGCTTTCCGTCGAGCCAGATTTCACCGGAGTCGGGCGTCACTGCGCCAGAAACCGCCTTGATGAGCGAGCTCTTGCCCGCGCCATTGTCGCCGATTACCGCGAGGATTTCGCCGGGCATCAGCTCGAAGTCGCAGTGATCGAGCGCGGTGACCTTGCCGTAGCGCTTGACGAGATTGCGTCCCTTGAGAACCGGTTCCGTCATTGGTCAAGCCTTTCTGATCCACTGGTCGATCGCGACCGCGGCGATGATAAGCGCTCCAATCAGGAGATAGGTCCATTGCGGATCGGTGCCGAGCATCCGGAGGCCGAGTTCGAACACGCCGACGATCAGCGCGCCGAAGAACATTCCAAGGATGGATCCGCGTCCGCCGAAGAGCGAGATGCCGCCGATCACCACCGCCGTGATCGACTGGATGTTGCCGAGCACGCCGGTTGAGGCGGAGGGAGACACCGAGCCGAAGCGGCCGATCATCACCCAGCCGGCGACGGCGCAGAAGAAGCCGCCCAACGCATAGACCTGGATGAGCACCCGGTTGACCTGCACGCCGGACAGCTTGGCGGCCTCCGCGTCATCGCCGATGGCATAGACGTGCCGGCCCCAGGCCGTGTGGCGCAGCACGAAGGCCATCACGAGTACCATCAGGACGAGAAGGATGACGCCGAGCGAGACCGTGGTCGTGCCGATCCTGAAGGTCCAGCCCCAGAGCTGCAGGAGCGGCGCGTTCGCCTCGATGTCCTGGCTGCGGATCGTCTCGTTGGCCGAATAGAGGTAGTTGGCGGCGAGGATGATCTGCCAGGTGCCGAGGGTGACGATGAAGGGTGGCAGCCGCATGCGCGACACCAGCCAGCCGTTGGCCGCGCCCATGAGCCCGCCGGCGGCGAGGCCGATGATGATCGAGATCGGGGACGGGATGCCAACCCGGAAGGTCAGCATGCCCATGATGACGGAAGTGAAAACCGCCATCGCGCCAACCGAAAGGTCGATGCCTGCCGTCAGCACCACGATCGACTGGGCACAGCCGAGGATGCCGACGACTGCGATCTGCTGCAGGATCAGGCTGAGCGTGCCGGTCCGGAAGAAGTTTCCGGCCGCGAACCCGAACACCGCGATCGAGAGCAGGAGCACGATCATCGGCACCGCCGACGGCGTCTTATGCAACCAGTGCTGGATGTTTTGGAGTAGCGAAGTGTGCTCCTCCTCGAACTTCGCCACCGCCTGCGGACTTCCCGCGGCGGCCGATTCAAACGAAGTCGACGGCGAGTCAGCGGCCATGTCCCGGACCTCCCCTTCGGTTGTCGATCAACTGACGATCATGCGCTTGGCCGGGCGCGGCGTGCATGCCGCCGCACCCGGAAGGCAGTCATTCGGGGCAGATCAGCCCCAGCAGAGATCAAGACCCTTGGCGGAGTCGATCGACTCCACCCCGTCAACCGGCTTGTCGGTGATGAGCGTCACGCCGGTGTCGAAGAAGTCCTTGCCCTCGGTCTCGGTGATGAGCGTCACGCCGGTGTCGAAGAAGTCCTTGCCCTCGGTCGGCGCGGGCTTTTCGCCGGTGTCGGCGAAGTTCTTGATCGCCTCGATACCGAGCGCGGCCATCTGCAGCGGATACTGCTGTGAGGTGGCGCCGATCACGCCCTCCTTGACGTACTGGACGCCCGGGCAACCGCCATCGACCGAGACGATCATCACGTCCTTCTCGCGCCCGACGGCCTTCAGCGCCTGGAAGGCGCCGGCGGCGGCCGGCTCGTTGATCGTGTAGACGAGGTTGATGTCGGGGTCCTTGACGAGCAGGTTCTCCATGGCCTGCTGGCCACCCTGCTCGTTTCCGGCAGTCACGTCGTGGCCGACGATGCGCGGATCGGATTCGTCGCCCCACTTCTTTGGGTCGCCAAGGTCGATGCCGAAGCCCTGCAGGAAGCCCTGGTCGCGCAGGACGTCCACCGACGGCTGGCTGATCGCGAGGTCGAGGAGCGCGATCTTGGCGTCCGCGGCCTTGTCGCCGAGCGTCGCCTTGGCCCATTCGCCAATCAGCAGGCCGGCCTGGAAGTTGTCGGTCGCGAAGGTCGCGTCGGCGGCATCGGCCGGGTCAAGCGGGGTGTCGAGGGCAATCACCAGCACGCCCGCGTCGCGCGCCGTCTTGAGGACCGGGGTGATCGCCGCGGTGTCTGAGGCGGTGATCAGGATGCCCTTGGCGCCGTTGGCGACGCAGGTTTCGACGGCCGCGACCTGGCTCTCGTTGTCGCCGTCGACCTTGCCGGCGTAGCTCGAGAGCGAGACACCGAGTTCCTTGGCCTTGGCCTCGGCGCCCTCGCGCATCTTCACGAAGAAGGGGTTGGTATCGGTCTTGGTGATGAGGCAGGCGGCCACGTCCTGCGCGAAGGCGGCGGGTGCTACCGTCAGCGCCGTCAGTGCGGCGGCCGCAAGCAGGCCCCCGTTGAGGGTGCGTGTCGTCATAGCGATTTCCTCCCAGTTCTTTGTTGCTGCCGCGGTCCTTCAGGCCCGGCCACTGCAGGGAACTCCAATCCGGGGCGTCTGTCAATAAATAAATCACTATGAATTATTATTCGGGGTTAGCGTCTGGGACGGCAGGGCAGTGGAGGTGACGGATGCGCTCCGAAGTGTCGGAGCCGGTGGATGATCTCAGTCTCCCGCTCGCCCGGGGGACGAATCAGGCCGGCATGCGGGAGCAGAACGAGCGGCTGGTGCTGACCCTGGTCCGCCGGCACGGCGCGCTCGCGAAGGCCGAGATCGCGCGGATGACCGGCCTCTCGGCGCAGACGGTTTCGGTCATCACCCGGCACCTCGAGTCGGATCGTCTTCTCCGGCGCGGCGAGCCGCAACGCGGGCGCGTCGGGCAACCGACCGTGCCGCTTTCGCTCAATCCCGAGGGGGCGTTTTTCATCGGGGCGAAGGTGGGCCGCCGCGGACTCGACGTGGTGCTCGTCGACTTTACCGGCGGGCTCCGCTACCGGAAGACCCTCCGCTATGCCTTTCCCGATCCGGTCGCCGTCGTGTCGGCGATCCGCGCCGAGATTGCCGCCTGCGCGGCCCGGATCGACGAGAATGCCGACCGCATCGCGGGCCTCGGCATCGCCATTCCCTTCGACCTCTGGGACTGGGTCGAGAAGGCCGGCGCCCCGGCCTCGATGGCCGCCGCCTGGCGCGACGCCGACATCAGGTCGGACCTCGCCGCCCACCTGCCGTATCCGGTCTACGTGCAGAACGACGCCACCGCCGCCTGCGGGGCGGAACTCGCCTTCGGTGACCATGGCGGGCTGCAGGACTTCGTCTATTTCTACGTCGGCGCCTTCATTGGCGGCGGCCTCGTGCTGAACGGCGGGCTCTACGCCGGGCGCACCGGCAACGCCGCGGCGCTCGGCTCGATGCCGGTGCCGGACGATTCCGGCGGATCGGCCCAGCTGATCGACGTGGCGTCCCTTGTCCAACTGGAGCGGAGCCTCGTTGCCGGCGGCCTCGCTTTCGACGCGATCGGCCAGCCCGACGACGAGAACTGGGTTGCGCTCGGCGCCCCCTATCGCGCCTGGATCGAGCGGGCCGGCCGCGGCATCGCGCATGCAGTCGCCTCCGCGGCCGCGATCATCGACTTCGAGGCGGCAGTCATCGACGGGGCCTTTCCCCCCGCCGTGCGCAGCGACCTGATCGACGCCGTCGCGCGGGCGCTCGCGCTCCTCGACCTGTCGGGCATCACCCCGCCGCGGCTGGTGGCCGGCAGTATCGGACCGATCGCCCGTGCGCTCGGCGGCGCCAGCCTGCCGCTGTTCGACCGCTATCTGCTCGAACAGCACGCCTTTGCCAATCCGACGCGCAGCCGCACCGGCTGACGGGTGCCATCTGCCGCCAACTGCGGCATCCGGGGCACGACTGCCGCGCGGATTGCATGCGATCCCGCGACCAACATGGTCTTTGGCGGGGTGATCGGCTACCACCGGGGATCGAGTCCCGCGCCTCCTAGGAGCCCTCCATGCGACGCCACCTGATTTCGGCAACCCTGCTGGCCGCCGTGCTCGGTCCGGCCGCTGCCCGGGCCACCGAGGCCCTCGAGGGATGGACCTTTGCCGTCTCGCCCTATGCCTGGCTGCCGGGACTCTCGACCTCCGTCGGCACGCCGCAGGGCACCGTCGACGTCGACATGTCGACGAGCGACGTGGTGTCGGACCTCAACTTCGCGTTCATGGGCGCCGCCGAAGCGCGGAAGGGCAAGTGGGGACTGATCGCCGACTTCATCTACAGCGACATCTCCAGCAGCGAGCCGACACCGCTGGGCCTTCTCTGGGACAAGGCGACGGCCGACACGCGCCTGTCGGCGCTGACGGTCTATGCCGGGTACCGGGTCTTCGAGGACGAGCGTGCCGCCGTCGACGTGCTGGCCGGCGGCCGCTTCTACTGGCTCAACGTCGACTTCGCGCTGACCCCGAACCGGGCGCGTGGCCTGGAATACAATCTCAACGACGATTGGGCCGACCCGGTTTTCGGACTTCGGGGCCGCTACAATTTCAACGAAAACTGGTTTGCGACGGCGCTGGGCGATCTGGGCGGCTTTGCCGGTGATGACAACTCCTGGCAGGTCTTCGGGAGCGTCGGCTACCAGTTCAACCCGACCTGGTCGGTCCAGGCCGGCTGGCGGTACATGGACGTCGAGAAGACCGTCTCGGGCACCGACCTCGCGATCGGCCTGAACGGCCCGATGATCGGCTTCACCGGACGCTTCTGAGGGCCCCGTCCCGGTCGCGTACCGGCCGGGCGCAAATCGGGGGAACAGACCTCGCCGACGGGCTCAGACCCAGCCCGAGAGTTCCTGCTCCAGGATCGTGACGATCATCGCGATGTGCGCTGGATCGGCGTTCAGGCAGGGGATGTAGGTGAATTCCTCGCCCCCGGCCTCCAGGAAGGCGTGGCGGATCTCGCCGTTGATCTCCTCGAGCGTCTCGACGCAGTCGGCCGAAAAGGCGGGGGCGACGACGGCGATCCGCTTCCGGCCGGCGCGGGCGAGGCGGGCGACCTCCTCGACCGTGTAGGGCTTCAGCCACTCCTCGCGGCCGAAGCGCGACTGGAAGGCGACGACCACCTCGCCGGCCGCCGGTCCCAGCCGCTCGACGAGGAGCCGCGTCGTCTTGCGGCAGTGGCAGTGATAGGGGTCGCCCTCGCGGAGATAGCGCTCCGGCATGCCGTGATAGCTGGTGACGAGCACATCCGGCGGGCTGGGCAGCGCGGCACAGGCCGCCTCCACGGACCGGGCCAGCGCCTCGATGTAGAGCGGGTGGTCATGGTAGGCGGGCACCGTGCGCACCGCGGGCTGCCAGCGCAGGCCCATCAGCACCCGGAACGCCTGGTCGTTCGCCGTGGCGGTCGTCGGGGCGGAATATTGCGGGTAGAGCGGGAAGAACAGCAGCCGCTCGCACCCCTTCGCCCGCAGCCGCTCGATGACCGACGCCGTCGAGGGGTTGCCGTAGCGCATCGCGAAATCGACGATCACCCGGTCGCCGTGCAGCGCCGCCATCTCGGCGGCCACCGCCTCGGCCTGGGCGCGGGTGGTGGTGAGGAGCGGGCTTTCGTCCCGGTCGGTGTTCCAGATCTTGCGGTAGTTCTCGCCGGAGCTGAACGGCCGCTTGCTCAGGATCACGAGCTGCAGCAGCGGCTGCCAGAACCAGCGCGGCACGTCGATGACCCGGCGGTCGGACAGGAACTCGTTCAGGTAGCGCCGCATCGACCAGTAGTCGGTGGCGTCCGGCGTGCCGAGGTTTGCGAGCACGACCCCGACGCGTGCCGGCGGCAGGCGCGGGTGCTCGGCGGGGGCGAAGGCGGGAACCGTGCCGGTTCCGGCCCCTGGGGCGTGACTTCCATCCATCCGGCCTCCTAACCCGCCCGCGGCGGCGCCTCAACGGCGGATCTGGGAGGGCGGAGCCGTCAGGCAAGCGGTTCCGGCGTGGAATTCCGCTGGACGCCCGGAATCGACCTTGTTATAGCCCCACCCGCGCGTTCCGGCGTAGCTCAGTGGTAGAGCAGTTGACTGTTAATCAATTGGTCGCAGGTTCGAACCCTGCCGCCGGAGCCAATAACCACAGAAAATCAACAGCTGGTGTGGGTGTGCATCCGGTGCGGCCGTATGCCTGTCCTTGAGCACGGGATATGGCGCCGGAGCGGGTGTCTGGCGCGCTGATGGTCATGTCCTCCGGGCAAGCCTGGGCGCCCGGTGCCGGAGCGCGAGGGGGAGGGTGATGG
>JBGALW010000082.1:0-16307 GCA_044223585.1 Amaricoccus sp. | reverse complement strand
CGGCCGTTCCTGCTGCTCGACGACGGGCCGGAGGGGGCAGTGAGCGCCGACGGGCGGGTGGCGGGCAGCCACGTGCACGGGATCTTCGCCTCGGACGGCTTCCGCGCCGCCTGGCTGGCGGAACTCGGGACGGCGTCCGGTCTCGGGTACGCCGCGGACGTCGAACGGGTTCTGGACGCGCTGGCGGCGCACCTGGAGGCGCATCTTAACGTCGACGGGCTGCTGGCAGTCGCTCGGGGGCGTTAACGATATCCTGCGCCGCGAGGCGCACGTCACGAGATCATGAGATAGCAGAATTGCGGGCTTTCCCTCCGCGCCCCGCTCTGTTCCTGTAAGCGCATGACCCCGATCAGCTATCCCGACAGCTACTACGCCGCCTCCGCACATCCGGCGCCGCCACGGCCGCCGCTGGAGGGCGCGGCAGAGACCGAAATCTGCGTCGTCGGCGCGGGCTTCACCGGCCTGTCGGCGGCGCTGGAGCTAACCGAGCGCGGGCACCGGGTCGTCGTTGTCGAGGCGGCGAAGGTCGGCTGGGGCGCCTCGGGCCGCAACGGCGGGCAGATCGTCAACGGCCTCAACGCCAGCCTCGAGACGATCAAGGGACGGTACGGCGACGACACGGCGGATTTCGTGGCGACCGTGGTGCAGGAAGGCGGCCAGATCATCCGCGATCGTGTGGCCCGCTACGGCATCGCCTGCGATCTGAAGGACGGCCAGCTGTTCGCCGCCTTCACGCCAAGACAGCTGCGGGAGCTGGAGGAAAAGCAGGCGCTGTGGCGCCGGTACGGACTCGACAATTTCGAGCTGCTCGACAGGGCCGCGATTGGCCGCCACGTCGCAGCCGATGCCTATGCCGGCGGCATGCTGGACCGGAGCGGCGGGCACCTGCACCCGCTCAACCTCGCGCTGGGGCAGGCCGCGGCGCTTGAAAGGCTGGGCGGGATCATCCACGAAGCCACGCCGGTCCTGCGGATCGAGGGGCTGGGCGGGCCGAACCCGCTGGTGCGCACCGAACGCGGTGAGGTGCGGGCAGAGGCGGTGGTGCTGGCCGGGAACGCCTATCTCGGCGCCGCCGTGCCCGAGATCGCCGACCGGGTGATGCCCTTCTCGACCCAGATCATGGCGACCGAGCCGCTCGGCGAACGGGCCCGGGCGCTGATCCCGACCGATGTCTGCGTCGAGGATGTGCGCTACGTGCTCGACTACTACCGGCTCAGCGCCGACGGGCGGCTGCTCTGGGGCGGCGGCACCGTCTACGGCGGCACCGATCCGGCGGACATCAGGGCAAAGCTGACGCCGAACCTGGAGCGAATCTTCCCCGCGCTGAAGGGCGTGCGGATCGACCACGCGTGGTCCGGGAACTGCGCGATCTCGTTCAGCCGGGTACCGCAGATGGGTCGCCTCGGGCCGTCGGTCTATTTTGCGCAGGGTTACAGCGGCCACGGGGTGGTGGGGAGCCACCTGTTTGGCCGTATCCTGGCAGAGGCGGTGCATGGCGACCGCAGCCGCTTCGACGTGTTCGCCAAGGTCCCGTGGATCCCCTTCCCCGGCGGCCGACGGTTCGCCGTTCCCTATTCCGTACTCGGCTCGTGGTGGTATGGCTTGCGGGATCGCCTCGGCGTTTGAAGCTTCTCAGACAAGGATGACGGAATGAGAAAAGGTCTGCTTCTCGGATTTCTTGCAGGCATGGCGGCCCTGCCGGCGTTCGCGCAGAATGATGTCCTGCACGTCTACAACTGGTCGGACTACATCGCCGAGGACACGGTGGCGAAGTTCGAGAAGGAGACGGGCATCAAGGTCGTCTACGACGTCTACGACTCGAACGAGACGCTGGAGGCAAAGCTGCTGGCGGGGAATTCGGGCTACGACATCGTGGTCCCGACCTCGCAGTTCCTGAAGCGGCAGATCGCGGCCGGCGTCTACCAGCCGCTCGACAAGTCGAAGCTGCCCAACCTGACGAACATGGATCCCGCCCAGATGAAGGCCGCGGAGGCCTATGATCCCGGCAACGAGTTCGGTGTCATCTACATGTGGGGCACCACCGGGATCGGCTACAACGTCGCCAAGGTCAAGGAGCGGCTGGGAGAAAACCCGCCCGTCGACAGCTGGCAGCTGGTGTTCGATCCCGAATACGCCGCGAAGCTCGCCGACTGCGGGATCACGCTGCTCGACAGCCCGACCGACATCCTGCCCGCGGCCCTCGCCTATCTCGGGCTTGATCCGACCAGCACCGACCAGGGGGATCTGAAGAAGGCCGCCGATCTCGTGATGGGGGTGCGGCCCTACATCCGGTACCTGCATTCCTCGCAATACATCAACGACCTCGCCAACGGCGAGATCTGCGTGTCGGTCGGCTTCTCCGGCGACGTCTTCATCGCCGCGGCGCGGGCCGCCGATGCCGGCAACGGCGTCGAGATCGCCTACTCGGTGCCGAAGGAAGGCGCCCTGCAATGGTTCGACGAGATGGCGATCCCGACGGATGCCCCGAACCCTGACGCGGCACTGAAGTGGATCAACTTCATCATGGAGCCGCAGATCACCGCCGACATCACCAACTATGTCTGGTACGGCAGCGCGAACACTGCGGCGATGCCGCTGATCGATCCCGAGATCGCCAACGATCCGGCGATCTTCCCGCCGCCCGAGGTGATGGCGAAGCTCTTCCCGTCCGTGGTCTATGATCCGAAGACCGAGCGGGTCATCACGCGACTGTGGACGACGATCAAGACCGGCCAGTAAAAGACCGCTTTGCTGAATGCCCGCTCCGGTTGTATGGTGCGCCAGCCGGAGCGGGCAGCGAGCCCCGCCCAGCCATCGGATCGGACCGAAGGGCCGAGTGCGATGGCGGGGTGGGCTTTGTGCAATCTGCAATAATCGTTTCGCGCTAATCCGATGTTGATCCAGAGGGAGGCTGGATACGGGTTTGAGTAGGAGTTTGCCGAAGAGTTCGCGTTCTTTCTGGTGTTTCCGGATTGTTTAATCGTCGCCGCGATACAACCGGAAGCTGCTGTAGTGCGCCGCGGCGGAAGAGAGACGAAGCCGGCTGACATGAAGACGCTCGAGCAATCGACCCGCCCGATCATCCGGCTCGCCTCCGTTTGCGCGGTGGTGGTGGCGGCGGGCGTTGCGGCGATCGCCGGATTCTACGAGCGCCAGAGCCGCGAAGTCCAGCGCCACAACATCCGCGCAGAGGTTGCGGACCGGGTGAGCCTTCTGCGCTCGGACCTCCAGGGCGCGGTCGACGCGAACATCCAGCTGATCCAGGGCCTCGCCGCGATCATCGCCTACCAGCCGGACATCGACCCGGCCCAGTTCCGCCGGCTGGGCTCGCGCCTGCTGCGCAGCGAGAACGAGATCCTCGGCATCGCCGCGTCGCCCCAGGGGCTGGACATGACGATGGCCTACCCCCCGACCGCGCCACGGCCGCTCGACGGCAGCCCGTCGACGCATCGCCGTGCCGCGCTGCTCGCCCGCGACCTCGACACGACGATCCTTGCCGGCCCCTACGACCTTGACAACGGCCGGCGCGGCTTCTTCATCCGCGCGCCGGTCTTTCTCGACGATGCCGGAGAACGGCAGCGGTTCTGGGGCGTGGTCGCCGCGGCGGTCGACGAGCGCGCCCTGCTGCGCGCCGCCGGACTTACCGACCCCGATCTTCCGATCGAGGTGGCCCTCGTCGCCCGCGACGGCTTCGAAGGCCGCGACGTGGTGTTCGAGGGCGACCCGGCCATCCTAACTCGCGACCCGGTCTCGACCACCGTTGCCCTTCCCTACGGCAACTGGCTGGTCGCCGCCGTGCCGCGCGGCGGATGGCCCGAGCCGTCCGGGATCTGGCTGCTGCGGGGCCTCTTCGCGGCCGCCGGCCTGCTGCTGATCGCGCCGATCCTCGGGGGCGCGCTGCTGATCGCGGCGCGGCACGAACGGATTGTCGCGATCCGCGACCGTGAGGCAGAGCTGGCACGGCTGTCCTGGCGGCTGGAACTGGCGCTCGCCGTGTCGCAGATCGGCGTCTGGGACGTCGATCTCGGCAAGGACCAGATGCGGTGGGACGAGCGCGCCAGGACATTGTTCGGCATTCCCGACCGGACCGGCTTCTTCTCGGAAGCCGACTGGGTCGGCTCCCTGCATCCCGAAGACCGCGACCGCGTCGTGAGCGAGGCGAACCATGCCGTCGAGAACGACGGCAGATTCATGACCGAGTATCGCATCGTCTGGCCGAACGGCGAGGTCCGGCACGTGCGCGACGTCGCGGCGGTCTACCAGGGCGAGGAAGGCTCCAAGCGGCTGATCGGCCTTGTCTGGGACGTGACCGCCGACGTGGAGCGCCAGGCCGAGCTCCTGCAGCGGCGGCTGGAGGCGGAGGCGGCGACCGTCGCGAAATCCCGCTTCCTCGCCTCGATGAGCCACGAGATCCGCACCCCGATGAGCGGCGTCCTCGGCGTGCTCGGCCTGATGCTGGAATCGCCCCTGTCGGACAAGCAGCGGGAGCGGGCGCAGATCGCGCTCAATTCCGCGCATTCGCTGCTGCAGATCCTCAACGACATCCTCGACTTCTCCAAGCTGGAAGCGAGCCAGATCCGGCTGAGCGAGGAGGACGTGGACATCCGTTCGCTGGTCGCGGAGGTGTCGGCGCTGATGGCCGCGGGCGCCGAGCAGAGGGGCCTCTCGCTGTCCCACGTCGTTGCCGAGTCGGTGCCGGACGCCATCGTCACCGACCCGATGCGGCTGCGCCAGGTGCTCATCAACCTCATCAGCAACGCGACAAAGTTCACCGAGCACGGCACGATCACCGTCCGCGTGGGCTATGCCCCGGAGGCCGACGAGCTGGAGGTCGAGGTGGAGGATACCGGCATCGGCCTCACCCACGATCAGATGGGGCGGATCTTCCAGCATTTCGTGCAGGCGGACAACACGCTCAGCCGGCGCGCCGGCGGCACCGGCCTCGGGCTCGCGATCACCAAGCAGCTTGTCGAGCTCATGGGCGGACAGATCGGCGTTGACAGCACGCCCGGCGAGGGCAGCGTCTTCCGCTTCAACATCCGTACCCACGCCGGCGCGTCGGCGCCGCGCCGGGCGCCGGCCACCGTCTCCGACCCCGAGACCGCGGCGCCGGTTGCGATGCGCATCCTCCTCGCCGAGGACAATGCGACCAACCAGTATGTTATCACCGCCTACCTGCGCGCCGCCGGACACACGGTCGTCACCGTCACCAACGGCATCGCCGCCATCGAGGCCGTGCGCGAGGGCGGATTCGACGCCGTACTGATGGACGTCGAGATGCCCGAGATGGACGGGCTGACGGCCACCCGCGCAATCCGGCAGCTGGAGGGCGAGATCGCCTCGATCCCGATCATCGCCCTGACCGCGAACGCCATGTCCGGCGACCGGGAATACTGCATCGAAGCCGGCATGAGCGACTATCTCTCCAAGCCGATCTCCGTTGGCGAACTCAATGCGGCGCTGCAGCGCGTCGCCGTGTCGCGCGGCCTGACCGCGGAGACCCCGCGGCTTTCCGCCTCCGGCTGAACCGCATACGCGCGCCGCGAGGCTACTGGACAGCGGGCGGGCTCGGCCCCTAGACTTTTGCATGCTGCGGTGCGGGCGCGTTCGGCGCTGTCCGGGGGGCCGCGTCAACCGGAGCCGTCATGACCGAGGCCGTTTCCGTAGCATCGTCGAAACCCTGGCTCGAACAGTCGGAACGACCGTTCGTCCGCATTGAGAAGATCACCAAGAAATTCGACGACTTCACCGCCGTCGACGATGTCAGCCTCGACATCTACAAGGGTGAACTGTTCTGCCTGCTCGGCGGGTCGGGATGCGGCAAGTCGACGCTGCTGCGCATGCTGGCCGGGTTCGAGACGCCGACGTCCGGCCGGATCGAGATCGACGGGCAGGACATGACCGGCAAGCCGCCCTACGAGCGGCCGACCAACATGATGTTCCAGTCCTATGCGCTGTTCCCGCATATGACGGTCGAGGCGAACGTCGCCTATGGCCTGCGGCGCGACGGCGTCGGGCGCGAGGAGACCGCGGCGAAGGTCGCCGAGATCCTGAAACTGGTGCAGCTCGGCAAGTTCGCGAACCGCAGGCCGCACCAGCTTTCCGGCGGACAGCGGCAGCGGGTCGCGCTGGCCCGCAGCCTCGTCAAGAAGCCGAAGCTGCTGCTGCTCGACGAGCCGCTCGGCGCCCTCGACAAGAAGCTGCGCGAGGAGACGCAGTTCGAGCTCGTCAAGATTCAGGAGACGCTCGGCGTCACCTTCATCGTCGTCACCCACGACCAGGAGGAGGCGATGACGCTCTCGACCCGGATCGGGGTGATGAACGCCGGCCGGATCATTCAGGTCGGCGAGCCGCCGGAGATCTACGAGTACCCCAATTCGCGCTTCGTCGCCGACTTCATCGGCTCGGTGAACCTGTTCGAGGGGCGGGTCACCGAGGACGAGCCGGAATACATCCGGCTCGAATGCGCCGATCTCGGCGGGTCGATCTATGTCGGGCACGGCGTCAGCTGCACCGTCAACCAGAAGCTCTCGTACGCACTGCGGCCGGAGAAGCTGCGGCTGACGCGCGACAGGCCCGCGGCGACCAACGCCTTCCAGGGCATTGTCGAGGACATCGCCTACATGGGCAACCTCTCGATCTATCGCCTGCGGTTGCCGACGGGGCGGATGGTCCAGGCCACCCAGTCGAACCTCAGCCGGTTCGCCGAGGACACGATCTCCTGGGACGAGACGGTCTGGATCAGCTGGGACGACACCGCAGGCGTGGTGCTGTCGCAATGAGCGGGCTTATCGAGCGGGTGCCGCCGCTGCGCTGGACCGCATGGCTCCTCGGCAAGCTCGGCTTCCGCGGGCGGTCGCTGGTGATCGCCGTGCCGCTGCTGTGGCTGCTCCTGTTCTTCCTGATCCCCTTCCTCGTCGTCGCGAAGATCAGCGTCAGCGAGGCGGCGATCGCGCGGCCGCCCTACACGCCGCTGCTCGACTGGGACCCGGACGCGCTGACCGCGATCCTGACGCTGAACTTCTCGAACTACGCCTTCCTGTTCGACGACCCGCTCTACGTGAATGCCTACCTCTCCTCGCTCAAGATCGCGTTCGTCTCGGCCGCGCTGGCGCTCGTCGTCGGCTATCCGATGGCCTACTACATCGCCCGCAGTCCCGAGGGGCGGCGCTCGCTGCTGCTGACGCTGGTGATCCTGCCGTTCTGGACCTCGTTCCTGCTGCGCGTCTACGCGTGGCAGGGCTTCCTGCGCTCGAACGGGGTGATCAACAACTTCCTGATCTGGACCGGGATCATCGACACGCCGCTCGTCATGCTCCAGACCAACGGCGCGGTCTATCTCGGCATCGTCTACACGTACCTGCCGTTCATGATCCTGCCGCTCTACGCGACGCTGGTGAAGCTCGACGAGAGCCTGCTGGAAGCGAGCGCGGATCTCGGCGGTCGGCCGCTCGCAACCTTCGTCCATGTGACCCTCCCGCTCTCCATGCCGGGGATCATCGCCGGCTTCATGCTGGTCTTCGTCCCGGCAATCGGCGAATTCGTCATCCCCGAACTCCTCGGCGGGCCGAACACGCTGATGATCGGCCGCGTGCTGTGGAACGAGTTCTTCGCCAACCGCGACTGGCCGGTGGCGAGCGCGGTGGCGATCGCGATGCTGGTGGCCCTCGTCATCCCGATCATGCTGCTGCGCAGTGCTCAGGCCAGGGCGGAGGAAGACTGATGCGGGCCTCCACCCTGCTCCTCATCGTCTGCGTCGCCGGCTTCGTGTTCCTCTACGCGCCGATCGTCTCGCTGGTGGTCTTCAGCTTCAACGAGAGCAAGCTCGTCACCGTCTGGGGCGGCTTTTCCACGAAGTGGTACGTCTCGCTGCTTCAGGATCCCCAGATCCTCGGCGCCGCCTGGATCAGCCTGCAGGTGGCGGTGGCGAGCGCCACCATCGCGACGGCGCTCGGCACGCTGGCCGCCTACGTACTGGTGCGCTTCACCCGGTTCCGCGGCCGTGCGCTGCTGACCGGCATGTCGACGGCGCCGCTCGTCATGCCGGAAGTCATCACCGGCCTGTCGCTGCTCCTCCTGTTCGTGGCGATGGAGGGTCTGATCGGCTGGCCGGCCGGGCGCGGGAAGACGACGATCATCCTCGCCCACGCGACCTTCTGCATGGCCTACGTCACCGTCGTGGTGCAGTCGCGGCTGGCGGGCATGGACCGCGACCTCGAGGAAGCGGCGATGGACCTCGGCGCCCGCCCCGTCCGGGTGTTCTTCGACATCACCCTGCCGGTGATCGCCCCGGCGCTGGTGGCGGGCTGGCTTCTCGCCTTCACGCTGTCGCTCGACGACCTCGTGGTGGCGAGCTTCGTGACCGGGCCGGGGGCCTCGACGCTGCCGATGGTGATCTTCTCCAAGGTGCGCCTCGGGGTGAGCCCCGACATCAACGCGCTGGCGACGATCATCATCGGGATCGTGGCGCTGGGGGTGATCGCGGCGGCGATCGTCATGCACCGCGGTGCCAAACGTGACGGATAGCGGCGACGCGGCGTTCCGCGCGGGCGGCCTGCGCGAGCACTGGCCGGAAATGACCTATGGCGGGGCGGTGAGCTTCCTGCGCCGCCGCTACACCCGCGACCTCGCCGGGGTCGACGTGGCGGTGATGGGCTTTCCCTACGACGCCTCGGTCACCTACCGCCCCGGCTGTCGGCTCGGGCCGCGGGCGATCCGTGCCGCCTCGGTGCAGCTCGCCGAGCTGAAGGCCTTTCCCTGGGGCTTCGACCTCCTGACCTCGCTGTCGATCGCCGACTGCGGCGACTGCATGATCGATCCGCACCATCCGGAGACGGTCGCGCCGTCGATCGAGGCGGCCGCCACCGCCGTGATCGCCTCGGGCGCGAAGCTGCTGGCGCTCGGCGGCGACCATTTCATCGCCTGGCCGCTGCTGCGCGCCCATGCCGCGAAATACGGACCTCTGGCGCTGGTGCAGGTGGACGCGCACGGCGACCTCTGGCCGGACGACCCCGGCCGTATCGACCACGGCACGATGATGGGCCGGGCGATCCGTGAGGGTCTGGTCGATCCCGCGCGCTCGACGCAGGTCGGAATCCGCACCTTCCACGACTCCGCCGAGGGGCTGCAGATCCTGACGGCGCCGTGGATCCACCGGAGCGGCATCACCGCGACGATCGAGGCGGTGCGGGACCGGGCCGGCAACGCGCCGGTCTACCTCTCCTTCGACATCGACGGGCTCGACCCCGCGTTCGCGCCCGGCACCGGCACGCCGGTTCCGGGTGGACTGGCCAGCTGGCAGGCGCTGGAACTGGTCCGCGGCCTCGCCGGCCTTGATCTCGTCGGCATGGATCTCGTCGAGGTGTCGCCGCCCTTCGACCACGCCGAGATCACCGCGCTCGCCGCAGCGACGCTCGCGCATGACTGGCTCTGCCTTCTCGCCGCCAAGGCGGGGGCGGTCACGAATCCGGTAGGAAGCCTCTAGCGGCTCCTCACTGCTCTCGACAGGCGCTCGCGGGCGGATTATGACGCGATAATCATCGCTTGGGAGCTAGGGTTGAACCCGATTTCAGCCACTGGGCTCCCGGCATCTTCACGGCCCTCAGAGAACAGCATCCTGACCACCGGCGGCAGTGCCACGAGCCTCGAACGACACGGAACGCTTGTTGCCGTCGCGGCTTTCGGCATCCTCGCGGTCGCCGGCATCCTTGCCCGGCCGATCCTTCCCGTGGACGAAACCCGCTACCTCGCCGTCGCCTGGGAAATGCGCGTACATGGCGACTGGCTGGTGCCGCACCTGAACGGGGAGATCTACAGCCACAAGCCGCCGCTGCTGTTCTGGCTCATCAACCTCGTCTGGACCGTCACTGGCGTCTCGGGCTTCGCCGGAAGGCTTGTGGCGCCGGCGTTCGGCGCCGCGACGATCGTCGCGACCGCGGGACTGGCCCGCCGCCTCTGGCCGGAGGACCCCGGGGCGGGCGGGCGCGCCGCCCTCGTGCTTGCCGGCTTCGCGGTCTTCAGCCTCTTCGCCGGGCTGACGATGTTCGACTCCATGCTCGCGCTCGCGACGGTCCTCGGTGTCCGGGTCCTCGTCGCCGACCGGCCGCGCGGCTGGATCGGTCTCGGGGCGGCGCTGGCCTTCGGCGCCTTCGCCAAGGGTCCGGTCATCCTGCTGCACCTGCTGCCGGTCGCGCTTGCGACGCCACTCTGGCTCGGCGACCGCTGGCGCGACGCGGCGATCCGCGCCGGCAAGGCATTGGCCCTCGGTCTGGCGCTCGTCGGACTGTGGCTGGTGCCGGCGATCCTCGTGGGCGGCCGCACCTACCGCGAGAGCGTCCTCTGGACCCAGAGCGCCGGCCGGGTCGTCGACCCGTTTGCCCACGGCCGGCCTGTCTGGTGGTTCCTCGCCCTGCTGCCGCTGATCCTCTGGCCGTGGATCTGGTCGGGCGGACTCTGGCGGGGCCTCCTGCGGCTCCGGCCGGCCAGCGACCGGGGCCTGCGCCTCGCGCTGATCTGGGCCTTGGCGACGCTCGCGATCTTCAGCCTGATCGCCAGCAAGCAGCTGCACTACCTCCTGCCGGCGATGCCCGCCGCCGCGCTGATCTTCTCGCGTGCGGTTGCCGGGATGCCCGCCCGCGCGCAGGCCGCGGCGCTGGTGCCGCTGGTCCTGGCGCTGGCCCTCGTCGCGGGCGCGCTGGGGTTCGGGTCCGCGGACCTCGTGGCCCTGACCCACCCGGTCGGCGGGATCGTTGCGACGGTCCTGCTGCTGCTCCTGCTGACGGCGGCGGCCCTCCGGCTGCGCGGCCCCGCGCTCGCGGCGCTCGGCCCCGGGCTCGTGCTCGCGCTCGACCTCGCGTTTCCGTTCGGCGCTCCCGGCCGGCTTTTCGATTCAACCGCCATCGCGCGGCTGATCGCGCCCCATGATGGCGCGGTGGCGGTGCTCTGGGCCGACTACGAAGCCGAATTCAGCTTTGCCGCACGCCTGCGCCACCCGGTCACCGAACTCCGCTCGCCGGAGGCGGCGACGGACTGGCTGGCGACGACGCCGGACGGGATCCTGATCGCCCGTCTCGACCACGCGCATCCCGATACAGATCCGGCCGCTCGCATCGACTTCAACCAGCAGGCCTACGGCCTCTGGACCTCCCCGGCGCCATAGCCGGGATTCGCCCGCCGGCGCGCGCCCGTCACGCCGGCCGGGGCCGGCTCGCGGTTTCGTTTGACGCTCTTTCCGCGCCGGTGGAGGATGGCGGCGCAACAGCCGGGAGCGCCGTGTCGTGCCGCCTACGCCATCCGAGTTCATCGACCGCCTGCCCGAAGCCTTCCGCGACTGGCTCGGCGGACGCAGGGTCGAGGAAGTCGAGTGCGTCATCTCCGACATCGCCGGGATCTCGCGCGGCAAGGCGATGCCCTTCGCCAAGTTCATGCGCGAGGACCGGATGTTCCTGCCGACCTCGATCTTCCATCAGACGATCGCCGGCGACTACGTAGACATGGAGGACATCGCCAACCAGTGGACCGAGTCCGACATGGTCCTGACGCCGGAATATGCGACGGCGACGGCGAGCCCCTGGGCGGACGACATCACCCTGCAGGTCATCCACAATCTGGAGGATCTCTCCGGCCGGTCGATCGAGGTGGCGCCGCGCAACGTCCTGAAGCGGGTGGTCCGGCTCTACGAGGAGGCGGGCTGGCGGCCGGTGGTCGCGCCGGAGATGGAATTCTACCTCATCAAGCCGAACCTCAACCCGAACGAGCCGATCGAGCCGCCGGTCGGCCGCACCGGGCGGCAGATGGTGAGCCGGCAGGCCTATTCGATGAGCGCGGTCGACGAGTACGGCAAGGTCATCGACGACATCTACGACTTCGCCGAGGCGCAGGGTTTCGAGATCGACACCATCATCCAGGAGGGCGGCGCCGGGCAGGTGGAGATCAACTTCCTGCACGGCGACCCGGTGCAGCTCGCCGACCAGGTGTTCTTCTTCAAGCGCACGATCCGCGAAGCGGCGCTCCGCAACAACTGCTTCGCAACCTTCATGGCCAAGCCGATGCAGCACGAGCCCGGCTCGGCGATGCACATCCACCAGTCGGTGCTCGACATCGCGACGGGCAGGAACATCTTCACCGACGACCGCGGCGCGCCGACGGACGCCTTCTATGCCTTTCTCGCCGGCCAGCAGCGGCATATCCCCACGGTCGTCTGCATGCTCGCGCCCTACGTCAACAGCTATCGACGGTTCGTGCCGGGCGGGGCGGCGCCGATCAACCTCGAATGGGGGCCAGACAACCGCACCACCGGACTCCGGGTGCCGATCGCCGAGCCGCACGCCCGGCGGATCGAGAACCGCGTGGTCGGGATGGACTGCAACCCCTATCTCGCGCTCGCGGCGTCGCTCGCCTGCGGCTATCTCGGGATGAAAGCGCACCTGAAGCCGCGAGACCCGGTGGCGGGCGAGGCCTATCACCGCCCGCGCGCGCTGCCCCGCGACCTCCTCGCCGCGCTCGACCTCTTCGAGGAATGCCCGGAGGTGACGGGGGTGCTCGGGGTGGAGTTCTGCAATCTCTACAAGGCGATCAAGCGGCACGAGGTGGAGACGTTTCTTCGCGTCATCAGCCCGTGGGAGCGCGACCACCTGCTGCTGAACGTCTGACGCAACAGATCGGGCGGCCCCGGACGACCCGTGCGGCCCAGAGTCCGGGCGTCGGCGGCTGCACCCGGCTCTTGCGACATCTCGATGGCGCATCGGCGGGGAAATCTCGCGCGAAGGCGCGACAGATGACATCAGCGGCGCGCGGTGCTCACCCACCGCGCCCCCCGCACGCGCTTGCGTGCACGCGGGCCTTCGCCTACACCCGCCGGGCCCTGCCCGTTCCCGGAGGATGACCTTGCGCCTCAGCCGCTATTTCCTGCCGATCCTCCGCGAGACCCCCGCCGAGGCGCAGATCGCCAGCCATCGCCTGATGCTGCGCGCCGGGATGATCCGGCAGGCGAGCGCCGGAATCTATTCCTGGCTGCCGCTCGGCTACAAGGTGCTGCGCCGGATCGAGCAGATCGTCCACGAGGAGCAGCAGCGCGCCGGGCACATCCCGCTCCTGATGCCGACGCTCCAGTCGGCGGACCTCTGGCGCGAAAGCGGGCGCTATGACGACTACGGCGCCGAGATGCTGCGCATCAAGGACCGCCACCAGCGGGACATGCTCTACGGGCCGACCAACGAAGAACTCATCACCGACATCTTCCGCTCGGCCGTCGGCTCCTACAAGGACCTGCCGCTGACGCTCTACCACATCCAGTGGAAGTTCCGCGACGAGGTGCGGCCGCGCTTCGGCGTCATGCGCGGGCGCGAGTTCCTGATGAAGGACGGCTACAATTTCGACCTGACCGTCGAGGACGCGCTGCACGCCTACAACCGCCACATGGTCAGCTACATCCGCACCTACGAGCGGATGGGCCTCAAGGCGATCCCGATGCGCGCCGACGGCGGGCCGATCGGCGGCGACCACACCCACGAGTTTCTGGTGCTGGCGCCGACCGGCGAGAGCGCGGTCTACTACGACCGGGCGGTGACCGACCTGACGCTCGGCGACCGGGCGATCGACTTCGCCGACCGCGGGCAGGTGAGCGAGATCGTCGCCACCTGGACCGGCCCCTACGCCCGGACCGACGAGCGGCACGACCCGGACGAATTCGCCAAGGTGCCGGAGGACCGCCGGATCGAGGGCCGCGGCATCGAGGTCGGACAGATCTTCTTCTTCGGCACGAAGTATTCCGAGCCGATGAAGGCCGTGGTGGTGAACGAGGCGGGCGAGCGGGTGCCGGTGCAGATGGGCAGCCACGGCATCGGGGTCTCACGCCTCGTCGGCGCGATCATCGAGGCGAGCCACGACGACAAGGGCATCGTCTGGCCCGAGGGTGTCACGCCCTTCGGCGTCGGCATCGTCAACCTGCGACAGGGCGACGGCGCGGCCGACGCGGCCTGCGAGAGCCTCTATGCCGCGCTGACCGCGGCCGGCGTCGAACCCCTCTATGACGACCGCGACGAGCGGGCGGGGGCAAAGTTCGCGACGATGGACCTGATCGGCCTGCCCTGGCGCATCACCGTCGGCCCGCGCGGCCTCGCCGCAGGCAAGGTCGAACTCACCTCCCGCCGCACCGGAGAGAGTGAGGAGATGTCGCCCGACGCCGCGGTGGCACGGGTGCGGGAGATCTACGCCGGGGTGTAGGGCGCAGATCTCGTAGCCGGTGCGCCAGCACCGGCTGCGCCTGCCTGCCCCAGGCGGCGCACAGCCGGGCCAGCCGGCTACGCTGGAACAAGGGCCAGGCGGCCGGCCAAGCGCTCTCTCAGAACAGCGCCTTCCGCAGCATGTTGAGCGCCATCAGCATGATGAAGCCGGCGAAGGCGAGCTTCAGCGGCTTGGGGTCCATAGCGTGCGCCAGCCGGACCCCCCAGGTCGTGGTGATCATCGTCACGCCGATGACGATCAGGAACGCCGGCAGGTTGACGAGCCCGACCGTCCAGGGCGGCAGGCCAGGCGCGCCCCAGCCCTGCAGCAGGAAGCCGATCACCGAAGGGATGGCGATCATCAGCCCGAAGCCGGAGGCGGTGCCCACCGCCCGGTGGATCGGCACGTTGAAGAGGCGCATCAGCGGCACCCCGAAGCTGCCGCCGCCGATCCCCATCAGCACCGAGAGAAAGCCGATGACCGGCGCGGTGATCATCCGGCCGATCCCGGTCGGCATGTGGTCGCCGAGCCGCCAGCTGTCGCGCCCGAACGCGAGATAGAGCCCGACGACGGTCCCCAGCACGCCGAAGATCACCATCAGCGCCGTGGTCTTCATGCCTCCGGCAGCCACCACCCCGAGCACCGCGCCGATGGCGATCCCGGGTCCCCAGCCGCGCAGGATGTCCGCGTCGACCGCGCCCTTCGCCGCATGGGCGCGCACCGACCGCTGCGAGGTGAAGACGATGGTCGCGAGCGAGGTGGCGAGGCAGACCTGCATGATCTGCGGCCCGTCATAGCCGAGCGCCTGGAAGGTGTGCAGGAAGGCCGGCACCAGCACGATGCCGCCGCCGA
The DNA here is from genome assembly GCA_044223585.1 of Amaricoccus sp. Classification (GTDB taxonomy): domain Bacteria; phylum Pseudomonadota; class Alphaproteobacteria; order Rhodobacterales; family Rhodobacteraceae; genus Amaricoccus. Next base: position 1,232 of record JBGALW010000082.1, on the reverse strand, counting down.
CGCCGAGCAGACCGGCAATGACTCCGGCGATGCCGCCGATCACCACGAGCATCGCGGCGAGCGACAGGAGGTGGAGAAGATCGGGCAGGATGGCCTCCGCAGGCTGCTTTCCCCCTGCCCTACCCTGCGGCCGCCGCCGGTTCAACCGGCGCCGGGGCGGCGCGGGTCGCGTCGGCTCAGGCCGGGGCGCGCGGCGTCGGAAGCGGCCGCGCCGCTGCCGGATCGCTGCGGAGGCCGGGCGCGACGCGCACCTCGGCGATGCTCGCCGCGAACAGGGCTTCCAGCTTCGCGGCCTCGGCGTCGATGTCATGGCGGGCGAGCACGCGGGCATGGCCGGCGCGGCCCATGGCTACCAGCCGGTCCGCGGGTGTCGCCGCCACGGTCGTGATCGCCGCGGCCAGCGCGTCGGCGTCGCCGGCGGACACGAGCCAGCCGGCGTCCGGCGTCACCAGTTCGGGGATGCCGGCGACGAAGGTGGCGAGCACCGGGCGGCCGGCGGCCATCGCCTCCATGATGACCATCGGCAGGCCCTCGGCAAAGCTCGGCATCACGAGGGCATGTGCGGCGGCAAGCTCCGCCCGCACCCGCGCCTCGTCGACCCAGCCGGTGATCGTTACCCGGTCGGTCAGGCCCCCCGCGGCGATCGCCGCCTCGATCGCGCCCCGCATCTCGCCGTCGCCCACCAGCGTCAGGCGGGCCTCGGTGCCGGCGGCGCGGGCGCGGGCGAAGGCCTCGACCAGCGCCAGCTGGCCCTTCTGCTCGGCCAGCCGGCCGATGGCGACGAGGCGCAGCGGACCGGGCGCGGGCGGCGCGGCGAGGGCAATGTCGGGGAAGCGCCACGGCTCGATGCCGCAATGCACGACCCGGATCCGCTCCCAGCCGTCGGGGTCGGCCCAGCGGCAGAGCTGGCTCCGGCCGAAGGCGCTGATCGCGACGGTAAAGGCGGCATCCCGCATCTTCAGGTCTAGCGCCAGCGCCCGCGGGCTGTCGAATTCCTCCGGCCCGTGCACCGTGAAGCTGTAGGGCGGTCCGCCGAGCGCCCGGGCGAGCATCGCGACCGTGGCGGAGTTGGTGCCGAAATGCGCGTGCAGGTGCCCGACGCCGAGCGCGCGGCAGCGGCGGGCGACGTAGAGCGCCTCGGCGAGATAGGTGGCGTGCCGCGGCCCGTTGCGGTCCGAGCGCCAGCCGGCGGCGGCGGCGAGGCGCGCCGCCCGCAGGGCGGCAAGCGGATG
>JBGALW010000081.1:0-16523 GCA_044223585.1 Amaricoccus sp. | reverse complement strand
CGTTCGCCGCTGCGCTCGTACCGGCCGGCGCCGATCATCCCCTCCACGTCCGCCTCCATCAGGATCTGCGGCACGGTCTCGGCGAGGCTGCGCAGGAAGTTTCCGTCGTCGGCCTTTTGCAGCGCCTCGATCAGCGCCATCCTGTCGTCGGTCATCGGGTCCTCGTGGGCTCGGGTTGAAGTCCGCAAACTCCACCTTAGCCGCACACCCCGATGGCCACCCCGCCTACATCCGAAACTCCACCACCTCCGGGGACGCTAACGTAGAAGAAACCAGGCGAAGCCCAGCGGTACCAAAATCAGCGGCGCATCATGGGGCTGATGGCGATGCGGGGGGCTGATTTGGGTCTTGGCTTCGGGGCCGGCACCGCTGGCGCCGCACTGACAGCGGCGCTCGGCGACGGAGCTGCCCCGTCATGCCTCGGCTCCGCGGGGATCGCTACCATCCGCGCCCAGCTTCCGTTCGGGATCAGCTTCAGCCCCTGAAGCGCGGCATAGGCGTAGACCAGGCAGTCCCAAGGCTCCTGATCGGAAGGGTCGCTCCAGAACGTCTTCCCTGGCTTGCCGGGCGCGGCCCGCTGCTTCTCTCTCGTCAGCCGCTCGAAAAACAGAGAGTCGACCGGGACCGCCCCAGCCACCGCCTGGCTCGGCCAATGCATGCGCCCGGGTGTGTCGTCATCGAGTGGAAGGCGACGCGAGATGACGTCCTTCGCGATGTCGACGTTCAGGATGTGGAGCTTCGTGCCGAGGCCGGTTCTCTGGAAGCGGCCGGCGCGGTTCCGCGAGGACGCGCTCGAGATTTTCCTGGGCGAGATGTCGGCGCACGAGGTCATCGCGATGATCCGAGAGCTCGAGGCGGAAGCGCCGAAATGCTGACCGCCCACGATCGCATCGCCCTTGCCCGACAGTTTCCGACCGCGGAACTGATCGAGCCTTTCGAGGGCCGGCTCGAGCTGCGCTTTCCGTCCGGAAACTATGTCTTCGCGTTTGAGATCGGCGGAAACTGGCTGTGCTCGGTGCGCTGCGCCTCGGTCCGCGGCTCCGACGTTGACGAAATCCTCGCCGGCCTCGGCGAGCTGCGGGAGATGCTCAAATGCACCTGACCGCCCACCAGCGCATTGCCCTGACCCGGATTGGCTTCCGGTTCGAGCCTTGGGGTGCCCGCGGATTTTTCGCCGTCCTCGATCACAACACGACAGCGTGGCCGATGCGGCTGAACTACAGCTCGCGTTACGCGTGCTCCGAGCTGTCGCCAGTCGAGATTGCCGAAATCCGGTTCGCGGTGTTTCCGGGGCGCGATGATATGGAGATTCAGGTCCGGGCGTCGTCCGAATTTCTCGCCAGCTCCGGGGGCCTGGTATTTTTTGAGCCCTACCTCGACGACGAGGCCTTGGCCGCGCAGGATCGGCTCAGAGATTTCGTGGAGGGGCTGGCATGCTGACCGCCCACGAAGTCCTTCAGTTCATCGCCGGCCCAACGACGTTCACTGGCGCACTGGTCGGCAAGCGCCTGGACGACTCCGGTCTCATGGTTAGGCTGCTCTTCGATGAGAACACGGAGATCCACCTGCACGGAAGGCTCCCCACGCTCCTATGCGGGCGCAGCGGTTCGTCGGCTCGGGAGATTTCCGAGGCGTCCGTCCGGCAGATTGTCGCCAGGCACCACGAGGAATTGCGGGCCGCCCTCGAAGACAAGCGCCGGGAGTGGCAGGAGCTTCTGGATCGCGGCTCGACCGGGCGCGACCAGCCGTACATCGAGTATGCCGTCAGGACGATCGAGCGGGTGATGGCACGGTGGGTTTAATGGCCGCACCGGCGCCACGCGGGCCCGATATCCCCCATGGATCCGTCCAGCCGCAAGACCCCGCGTGTAGCATTTCGTGGGGCAGACCCGCGTAGCAGTCTCTTACCGAGCCGTTAAAACCGCCAGGCTTTCCGGCTTGATTTTCCTGCAAGTTCCCGAATTGGCAGGGCTTTCGCGGTCTGCTATGATGCGGGTCGATCGGTTGGAATGGCGGAGGGGATGGGTCTGACATCCAACCTTCTCCACTTTAAGTTATTGTTTTTGTTGATAATCACTGCTGCGGGCGCGGCGTTTCGGCGGTGCTCGGCGGTAGCGTCGGGTAGACGACCTCGGGCATCTCTCCGGTCAGGCTGTCGAGAAATGCAACGATGCTCGCTTCCTGATCTGCGTCGAGCGCCGAACCGAGCTGAGCCGTGCCCATCACACCGACTGCCACGCTCAGATCCCACACCGAGCCGGAGTGGAAGTACGGTGGCGTGATGGCGATGTTGCGCAGCGTCGGCACCTTGAACACGTAGGCATCCTCCTCGGCGCGCGTGACCTCGAACCGGCCCGTGTCGCCCGGCGGCATGATCGCCCAATCTGGTTTCTCGACCACGCCGAACGGTTGATAACTGTTGCCGCCGAGGTTGACGCCGTTGTGGCACGCCGCGCAGCCCTGGTCGATGAAGGCACGCAGCCCCGCTTGCTGTTCCGCCGTCATCGCCGCGTCGTCGCCGCGGAGGAATCGATCGAAGGGCGCGTTCGGGGTGATCAGCGTCTGCTCGAAGGCGGCGATCGCGGCTTCAGCATTCGCGAATTTCACCGGGTCGGGGTCGTTTGGAAAGGCCGCGGCGAAGAGTGGTTGATAGCCGGGGATGCCTTTCAGCATCTCCACGACATGCTCCTGCGTCGAGCCCATCTCCACAGGGTTGACCATGGGCCCGCCCGCCTGCTCGGTCAGGTCGGCCGCGCGGCCGTCCCAGAACTGCGCGGTGTTGAAGGTCGCATTGAGGACGGTGGGCGAGTTGCGCCCGCCCTTCTGCCAGCGATGGCCCAGCGAGACCGGCGCGAGATCCGCGCCGCCGGTCCCGAGATTGTGGCACGTGTTGCAGCTGATGTTGTGCCCCTCGGACAGGCGGGGCTCGAAGAACAGCGCCTTGCCGAGTTCAACGGCGGCCGGATCGGGCGCAGGGTCCGGAGATTCAGGGATCGGCTCAAAGAGGGCCAGCGCATCATCACGAAGGGCCGGGTCGGCGGCGAGAGAGCCGGATGCCGGTAAATAGGCAATCACGAAGGCTGCGGAGATCCGAAAGAGCGAATTCCACGACATGTCGGTTCTCCCTATGACTGATTCGCGAGATGGTCGCATGGAGCGCACCGAGCCGCATTGACCAACATCAACTCCGGTCCCCGCGACCTGCGGGCCCGGATGCAAACAGATCGAATTTCGCGCCAAGGTGATCACATGGCTACGTGCGGGGCCATGGGATCGCGTGAGGTGCGAACGGCTTCCTGATCGACCACGTATCGCTCACCGCCAGATGCGAACCAGCACCACCCGATCCACGGACCGGGCTGTCGAACTGCACTTACATCGCGACACCAAAAACCATCCCCACGGCGGCTGTCGCGGTCATGGCAAGAGCGCCCCAGAAGGTGACGCGAACGGCTCCCTTGACGATGCCCGCACCTCCGGCTGAAGCCCCGAGTCCGCCCAGCACCGACAGCGCGCCCAGAGTAGTGACCGCGACGATGAGAGTGATCTGAGCGGCAGGCACGAGCGCTGCAATGATAAGCGGGATGACCGCCCCGACGGCGAAGGTCGCCGCCGACACGAGGGCAGCCTGGATCGGATGCGCGGTCACGGTTTCTGAGATGCCAAGTTCGTCACGCGAATGGGCGCCGAGTGCGTCCTTTGCAGTCAGCTGCATCGCAACCTGTCGGGCGAGTACCTCATCGAGCCCCCGCTCCATGTAGATGCGGGTTAGCTCGTCTAGCTCCGCGTCGGGCGTTTCCTTCAACTCCCGGGTCTCGCGCGCAAGGTCGGCTTGCTCGGCGTCGGTCTGCGAGCTGACCGAAACGTATTCGCCCGCCGCCATGGACATCGCGCCAGCCACGAGCCCGGCCAACCCCGCGATCAGGACCTCGGGCTTTCCGGACCCGGCTGCGGCCACGCCGACAACGAGGCTCGCGGTCGAGACGAGCCCGTCGTTGGCGCCGAGTACGGCCGCGCGCAGCCACCCGATGCGATGGACCATGTGGATTTCGGAATGCGAGAGACGGCTCATGGGGTGGCTCCTTGCGAGATGTGGGCCTGCCCGGAGGAGACAGCCTGTGGTTTCGATGTGGTAGGCTCATGGGGGGCGATGCGCAGCGCGCGCAGTGCGTTCAGGATCACGGCGACGTCGATCACCTCCTGCAGGAGTGCGCCCTGCACCGGGGTGAGATAGCCATAGGCCGCCGCGATCATGCCGAGCACCGAAAGACCGATCCCCGCGACGACGCTTTCGACGGCGATCCGCCGCGAGGCCCGCGCGATCTCGATCCCCGGGCCCAGCCGGTCGATCCGGTCGACAAGGAGCACGACATCTGCCGCCTCGGCCGAGGCTGCCGCGCCCCGCGCGCCCATGGCGACGCCGACGTCGGCAGCGGCCAGCGCGGGTGCGTCGTTCACCCCGTCGCCCACCATCATCACGGGTCCGTGCTTCCGCTCCGAGAGAACCAGCAGGACCTTCTGGTCGGGTGTCAGCCCGGCACGCAGCCCATCGAGACCAAGCCCCTCGGTCACCCGTTCCGCCACGTCCGCCCGGTCGCCGGTGGCGAGCAGGATGCGCCCGATCCCCTGGCGGCGCAGCCCGTCCAGCATGGCGCCCGCGCCCTCTCGCAGCGGATCGGACATGACTAGGTGCCCGGCCATGTGACCGTCGACCGCCACGGCGACGAGGACCGATCCGGCGCCCATGGCGGGATGATCGCCGGCCAGCCGCCCGACCCGGGACGCCACGAAGCCATCGCCGCCGACGATGACGCGGCGCCCGTCGACGTGGCCCACGACACCTTCGCCCGGGATCTCGGCGACCTCGGACGGCACGGGCAGCGTGAAGCCCCGCGCCTTCGCGGCGGTGACGATGGCCTGCGCCACGGGATGCTTCGAGGCCTGGTCGAGCGCTGCGGCAAGGCGCAGGATGTCGTCCTCGCCCATGCCGTCGTGACTGTCGATCGACACGATCCGCGGACGGCCGTCCGTCAGCGTGCCGGTCTTGTCGAGGATCAGCGTGCGGATGCGCGCCATCGTCTCGAGCGGGCCCGCGCCCTTGATCAGCACGCCGAAATGCGCCGCGCGTGAGAGTCCGGCCACCAGTGCGACGGGAACCGCCAGAATCAGCGGGCAGGGCGTGGCGACCACAAGGACGGCGACAGCCCGGATCGGATCACCGGTGAACCACCAGGCGGCGAAGGCGATTGTGACCGTCACCGCGAGAAAGCCCAGCGACCAGCGGTCCGCCAGCCGCGACATGGGCGCCTTGGACGCCTGGGCTTCCTCCACCAGCCGGACGATCCCGGCATAGGTGCTGTCCTTCGCCTCGCGCGTCGCCGTCAGATCGAAGGCTTCGCCGGCGTTGGTGGAGCCGCTCATGGCGTCGGCCCCGCGCGCCAGCCGGACCGGCAGGGACTCGCCCGTGAGCGCAGAGGTGTCGACGAAGGCCGCGTCGGACGCCACGGTGCCGTCCACCGGCACCACGTCGCCCTGCCGGATCAAGAGGCGGTCGCCGGGGGCGATCTCGTCGAGGGGGACGTCCTCCAGCCCGCCGTTGCGGTGCCGGGTCGCTGTCCGGGGCACGCGGGACAGGAGGTCATGCATCTCGCGCCGGGCGCGGCCCTCGGCGAAGCTTTCGAGGAAGGTGCCGCCGGAATACATCACCGCGACGACCGCCGCGGCGAGGGTCTCGCCGAAGACCAGGGCCGCCGTCATGGAGAGCGCCGCAACGATGTCGAGTCCCACCTCGCCGCGCCCGATGCTGCGCAGGATCTCGACCACGAGCGCGGCGAGCGCGGGAACGACCCCGGCGATCCAGATGATGTTCGCGATGTCGGTTTGGCCCGCGAAGTAGAACGCGAGTCCCGTAATCAGACCCGTGGCGGCGAGCAGCAGAATGGCGGTCTTGAAGCGATCGGTACGGGTCGTTTCCATGCGGCTCATCTTCCCTCGGCTGAGGCGATTGCCGCTGGCTCTTCGGAAAAAAGTCGTCCGACTCCCACGCCCCTTGCGTTCCCTTCATCATCGCGCATGAGGAACAGGGCGTCGAGCCCGCTTCTTCTTGCGAGCCCCGCGCCGCGGTCTTTCCCGAGAACCATGAGCGCCGTCGCCCAGGCGTCGGCCTCGGCACAGGTGCGGGCCACCACGGTGACGGAGGCCGGCGATGCGATCAGCGGCGCGCCGGTGCCTGGGTTCATCGTGTGCGCAAGGCGTCGTCCCTGCACCTCCACCCAGTGGCGGTAGTCGCCGGAGGTTGCTACGGCAGCGTCCTGCAGCGCGAGGATCGAATGGGGAGCCCGACGCTCCGGGTCCGGCGCTTCGACCGCGATGGTCCATGCCTTTCCGTCCGGCCGGAGGCCGAGCGCACGCATTTCACCGTCGATCCCGACAAGGGCGTCTTTGACCCCATGGTCGCGCAGTGTCTCGGCCAGCCGGTCGACCCCGTAGCCCTTGGCGATCCCGTTCAGATCCAGCGCGATGCGCGCGGCCTTGCGCACGTGGTCGCCGTCCAGCTCCAGAACCTCATGCGCCGGGCGGCGCGGGGCTTCCATCGCTGCACGGATGACATCGGGCGCGGCGGCCTCCGGCCCGAAGCCCCAGGCCGTCACCGCGTCGCCCATGCCGATGTCAAAGGCCCCGCCAGAGGCGCGCCCGATCTCGAGACCGAGGCCAAGGACTTGTCGAAGGCGCTCGGGCACCGGCACCCATTGGCCCACCGGGGCCGCGTTGATCCGCATCAGATCGCTGCCCGCGTTCCAAGTCGACATCTGTCCATCCACTTCTTCTACGACCGCTTGCAGCGCCGCGCGGATCGTGTCGGGGTCGACGCTCGGCTCTGCGTAGAACAGTGCCGTCCAACGCGTGCCCATCGTCGGGCCGTTCAGGGCGATGCGCGCGCTCTCAGTAGACATCTTCGACATAGCGCCCCTCCACCTTCAGAACTGCCGGCGTGAGCCCGGCCGGTGCGAGGATCTCGGCCAGCGCCTCGGCCACACCCGCCGCCATGTCGCGTCCACCGCAAACCATCACGCGAGCCCCGTTTCGGACGAGTTCCGCGACCTGAGTGGCCTCGTTGCGCAGAGCATCCTGCACGTAGTGGGGCCGCGCCCCGCGCGAGACGGCCGTGACCAGCCGGGTCAGACGCCCCTCTTCCTTCCAGGCGGGGAATTCCTCCCCGTAGAAGAAGTCGCTGTCAGGATGACGCATGCCGAAGAACAGGTGGACCGGCCTGCGGCTCCCGTTGCCGCGCACGAAGCCCGCGAGCGGCCCGATGCCGGTCCCTGCGCCAATCAGGATCAGCGGCGCGCGGCTCCGGCCCGGACGGAAACCGGGGTTGCGGCGGAGGAAGGCGATTACTTTATCGCCCGGCTCCAGCGCCGTGAGCTGGCCCGAGCAGAGGCCGCCGGCATGCTTCTTCACGACGATTTCGATGTAGCCGTCGCGGCGCCCGGACGCGAGCGAGTAGAGTCGCGGGACGGCGCTTCCTTCCGGCAGGACACCGATCAAGTCGCCGGCCGTGAACCGCGCGAAGCCCGCTCCGGTCAGCCGCTGCCAGAGCGTGGCGCGCGGCAGGGCGAAACGGAGGATCGCCGTCGGGGCCTGCACCTCGGCGCCGTAGTCCCGGCGCGAGACGAGGGTCAGCGTTTTGGTCGCCGGCAGGACGGGCTGGTGCGACAGTTCGAGGTCGAGCCCGAGCACGGACCCCAGCGCGCGGCCCCAGCGCGCGAAATCCTGTGGCGACTGTCGGTCGATCGTGTCGAGCGGCATGAGTTCGGGCCAGCACTTCCCCTGCGCCGCTGCCGCAACGGCCATGGCGAAGGCGCAATAGGCCGGAAAACTGCGGTCGCCGAAGCCGAGCACGGCCAGAGGCATGTCCGGCGCGCGTTCGAGGGCGCTCAGCCGGTCGAGAAAGCCCTTCGCCGAGGCGGGTGCCGCCCCGTCGCCATAGGTCGCGGTGAGCAGGATGATCCGCTCCGCCCGCGCATAGCGCTCCGGCGCGAAGCCCGACATCGGGCCGACATGGACGCTCTGCCCCGCCTTCGCCAGCGCGGCATGAAGCGTCGCGGCAAAGCCCCAGGTGCTGCCACCCTCGCTGCCGACGAGCAGGATCGTCTCGGCGCGGCCCGCGGGCTGGTTGCCCCGGATGCGGGGCCGCCCGCGCCGCCCGGCGAGCCAGACCAGGACCCCGGTCGCGCCCATCGCCGGCACACCGAGCGCCATGAGCCCGAGCACGAGGCCAAGCGTCGCTGCGCCCTGACCGGTGTGCAGCATGTAGATGGTCTCCGAGACGCGCTCCCATCCCGTCAGGTCGGCCCAAGCCAGCAACGCGCCGGTGCCCTGGTCGAGATATCCGGTTCCCCGGTCGGTCTTGAACGTGAAGACGTCCGTCGCGTCACCGGGAAAGGGAAAGCTCAGCTCGCGCAGCTCGGCGATGGGCGTCTGCCGCAACGTGATCATCTGGTCGAGAGCGAACCCTGTCTCTCCGCTCACCTCGGTCGGCGTGGCCGGGAGGGCGCCTCCGTCTGGCAGAAGATCGAAGGTGGACGCCGTCATCCAGAGGGCGGTCGTGGAGGACAGAACGAGGCCGATGACGGCGATCCGGGCGATCTCGACATGCAGCCGACCCGCGATCGGTCCGCGCAGAGGCGCGAACCAGTGCCGCCAGCCGCCCGCCCGCCGCGCGACCAGCGCCGCGCCGGAGAGCGAGAGGACCAGCATCTCCGCCGCCCCGACGGCCATGGTGAGGCGCCCGCCATCCCCGAGGAAGAGCGAGCGGTGAAGGTTGGTGAGCCAGCGTTCGACCTGGTTGGGGTCGGCCGACGCCACACCTTCACCGGTCGCGGGGTCGATCACGGCGGCGCCCGGGGCGCCCTGGTCGAACCAGTAGGCGGTGATGCGACCTGAGGGCGACCGGCGGATCTGCTCGACGCCCGGATAGACCGCCTGGATGCGGTCGGCGAGGGCCGCGACGGTCAGGCCGGCCTGCGGCTGCGGCGCGGCGATGCGCTCGGCCGCGGGAAAGACCGAGAGCGCCGCACCGCTCAGGCTCAGGATGGTGACGAGCGCGAGGGCCAGAAGACCCGGCCAGCGATGGAGCGCACGGATCATGACCAGCCCCTCACATGTCGTAGGCGAAGCTGGCGACGTAGCGGCGCCCGCGCGCAGGCGTGCCGGCGCCCTGCGTTGTCAGAGGGACGGCCACCTCGTTCGGGCTGTCGCGCATGTCCTCGACGGCCGCGTCGATGTGGAGCGTGTAGCCCGCGTCGAAGAGCGCGTCGGCCAGGTCGAGCGTGATCTCGAGCGTACGGCCCGCGCCGACGCTGGCGCCGGTGATGCCGTTCACCTGCGCGGTGTCGCCGCCCGTGGCGCGGTACCAGTCGCTCAAATGCTCGTAGTACTTGGACTTGCCGCCGGCCATCCACAGGCTGCCGACATAGGCGCCCGAGGCGTCGGTGACGTAGAGCGCCACATAGGCCCCGTCGCCGCCGTAGTTGTTGAGGGTCGTGGTGAGCGTCACCGGCCGTGCCACGGCGAGGCCGGGGAGCGTCAGCGCGGTGGTGAGCGCGAGCGCTGCGAGTAGCGATTTCATCGGATGGGTCCTTGTTCGGAATGGTGCTCAGGAGCGGCTCAGTTCACCTGGACCTGCGGAGGAGCGCCGTTCCCGAAGAGACCGTTCTGCGGCGGCGCGACGGTGCCGGCGGGCGCGGGATTGCTGGCGCCGCCGCGGCAATCGTCGTCGTCATCATCGTCGTCGCACTCATCGTCGTCGTCGTCATCGTCGTCGTGACCGCGCCGCGAAGTCTCCCGCCAGCGGCGGTCGTCGTCGTCATCGTCGCTTGCGAGAACGAGCGGCGTCGCTTGCGGGCTCTCCTCGAAGAGGGCGGCGAAGGGCCGAAGGCCCCCGTCGGCTGGGGCCTGCATCGCGCTCCAGGCGGGGACACCGATTGCGGCGGTCAGCGCAGTGGACGCGACGAGAAGTGTCAGGGTATTTTTCATGGCAGGGTCTCCTTTCATCTACTGAGGACAATCTGGAGAGCCGACCTGAGGGCATCCTGACGCGTCCGCGATTCCCGCTTCAGCTTGCCGTCAGGAAGAAGAGCGCCGCCGGGAAGAAAAAGGCCCCGCTCGCAAGGGGCGGGGCCAGGTCAGGCCGAAGGGACGATCGGCCTTGAGGGGCCGGTCGGTCAGGCGATGTCGCCAGGACCAGGGGCGCGCTTGTCGCCCGTTACCATGGCGCGGGCGAGGTTTTCGTGGTGCCGGAAGGAGGCCAGCACGACGCCGCCCACATGCAGCGCAGCCAACAGCAGCATCAGGTTGGCGAGCGTCTCGTGGACCTCCTTCAGCGGTCCCTCGACCTCGCCCCGCTCGCCGTATTCGCGCTCGTCACTGTCGTCGTCGGCCCAGGCGGGCGCGACGATAGAGGGCATCGCCGGCAACATCGCCACGCGAGCCTCGTTCTCCATGAGCCAGCCGGTGAAAGCCGTGCCCGAAAGCGTCACGAGCAACGCCACGATCATGGCGGCGCCGGCCGGATTGTGGCCGAGGTAGCGCCGCTCCTTGCCGCGGCTCATGTCGCCGATAAACGCGAGCGTCTCGCGAGGCCCCTTCAGGAACTGGGCGAAGCGCGCGTAGCGGCTGCCAACAAGCCCCCAGACCAGACGGAGCGCCACCAGCCCGGCGACGGTATAGCCCGCAATCTCATGCACCGGCTGCAACTCGTCTGCGGTCAGCCACGCGGTCGCGAACGCGGCGACAAGACCCCAATGGAACACGCGCACCAGTGGGTCCCAGACCAGGACCTTGCCGGACGTCCCGGTGTTGATCTCCGGTGCCTCATGAGTGGCTGCGTCAGTCATTCTCGCCTCCTTCGCGCTCCCGGCGGGGGCGATCGTCGTCCTCGTCCTCGTATTCGAACTCGATCACCTGGAGTGTGGCCGGATGGACCGTCACCTCGATCCGGCGCCCGTCGGCATCCCTGCCATCGATCTCGTAGCAGCCGTCGTCGATCTTGATGCGACGCACCGTCCAGCCGTTCTCCTCGGCCAAACGGGCGACGGCGTCGCGCGGTTGCCAATCGGCCATCGGCACGAAGCAGTCTTCGTCCGCAAGCGCGACACCGGCCGGGAAGACCGCGAGAAAGCCAAGAATTGTCAATGTCTTCTTCATGGGCCAAACTCCTCGCCGCGGCCATCTTGATGCAATCCATGCGCGGCGAAGCTGACGGCAGCCTGAAGGGGCTCGACCCACCCGCTTCAGCTTCGCGTCAGCCAGACGGATCATGGAGGGTCATCGGGACAGGACAGGGACGACCATGCGCATCCTGCTGATCGAGGACGACACGACTCTCGGCGCCGCAGTGCGCGACCAGATCGCGGCCGATGGCCAGTCGGTGGACTGGGTCACGCGGCTCGACGCTGCGGGCGACGCGGTGAAGGCCACTTCCTACGACCTTATCCTGCTCGACCTCATGCTGCCGGACGGTCGGGGCATTGGATTCCTCAAGGGCTTGCGCGCGCGGGGCGACGTGACGCCGGTCATCATCCTGACCGCGCTCGACCAGGTGTCGGACCGGATCGAAGGGCTCAATGCGGGCGCCGACGACTACCTCGTGAAGCCCTTCGACTTGGCCGAGCTGTCGGCCCGGATCGGCTCGGTCGCCCGCCGCTACAGCGGCAACCCGAACCCCATCGTCACCCATGGGCCGCTGGACATCGACCTGGCGGCGCGCAGCGTTCATCGCGACGGCAAGCCCGTCCCCCTGACGGCCCGCGAGTGGGCGCTGTTCGAAGCCTTCCTCGCGCGCCCCGGGCAGCTCTTGTCCAAGGCGCAGCTGGAAGAAAAGCTCTACGCCTTCGACGCCGAAGTGGAGAGCAACACGATCGAGGTCCATGTCAGTCGTCTGCGCAAGAAGCTCGGGACCTCGGTCATCAAGACCGAGCGCGGCATGGGCTACAGGCTTGGCAAACCATGAAATGGCCCGCGAGCCTTCAGGGCCGACTCGGCCTTTCGCTTGGCCTCGCGCTGACAGTGCTGTGGCTGCTGGCGGCGACGGTGACGGCCGTGATCGTACGGGGCGAGTTGGACGAGGTCTTCGACAGCGCCCTGCGGGAGACGGCGGAACGCATCCTGCCGCTTGCAGTGACCGACATCGTCGGGCGGGAAGTTCAGGGGATGACGCAGCGGCTCGCGCCGATCCGGGAGCACGACGAGCTCTTCACCTACATCGTCCGCGATGGCGAGGGACGCATCCTGCTGCAATCCCACGCGGCAGACCCCGCCGTGTTCCCGCCCTGGGACGGGCCGGGGTTTCGGCAGACCGCCACCCATCGCCTCTACAGCGACGCGGCGCTCCAGGGGACGATCCGCATCACCGTGGCCGAACCCCTGGCGCATCGCGCGTCGGTCGCGCGGGAAATCCGGATGGGCCTCGGCCTGCCGCTGCTGGTCGTGCTGCCCGTCGCCCTGGCGGCCATCATCCTGGCGGTCCGCTTCAGCCTCGACCCCCTGCGCAGGTTCCGTACGCGGCTCGAGGCGCGCGGCGCCCGCGACCTGTCAGAGGTTCCCGCGGGCGACCTGCCAACGGAGATCGGCCCACTAGCCGCAACCTTGAACAGCCTTCTGGCCCGGTTGCGCGACGCGTTCGAGGCTGAGCGCAGCTTTGCGGCAAACGCCGCGCACGAGCTCCGGACGCCACTGGCCGGAGCCATCGCGCAGACACAGCGGCTTCGGTTGGAGACGCGTGACCCGGCCACTGACGCGCGTGCCGCGGAGATCGAGGCGACGCTCAAGCGGCTGACTCGGCTTTCGGAACGCCTCATGCAGCTTGCGCGAGCGGAAGGCGGGCGACTGCGGATGGACCGAAGTGCGGACCTGAGGGCGGTCGCGCGTGTCGTGGTGGACGATATCGGGCGCGCGGGCGCGCCGGGCCGCATCGCGCTGACCCTTCCCGAGACGCCGGTCATGTCTGACATCGACCCCGACGCCTTCGGAATCCTCTGCCGGAACCTCGTGGAAAACGCGCTCCGTCACGGGGCGGAGAATGCTCTGGTCGACGTGACCCTGACGGGAGAAGGGCAACTGATCGTGGCGAACGATGGTCCCGTACTGCCGAGCGAAACCCTCGACCGCCTGACGGCGCGTTTCGAGAGGGCAAATGCAAGCACCGATGGCAGCGGGCTCGGCCTCGCCATCGTCGCCGCCATCGCGGACCGGATCGGAAGTCAGCTTGTTCTGAGATCGCCGCGTCCGGGGGGGGCTTCCGGTTTCCAGGCTTCCCTCTGGTTGCCGACGGACGTTCCGATCACCTTCGCGCAAGACGCGATGCAGAGGACGTGACAAGTGCTGGACCATCGGCAGCTTCGCGCCTGGTCGCGCATCACAGCGTAGTCGCTCAGCATCTCGCCAGTGGCCGAGCCACATGTTCGACTGCGATCTGCGACGATCTCAGAAAAACGCGACCCCTCCTGATCCAGATCAACGGCAGCCGCTTCCGGTCATGCGCACATGCGCATGAGGTGGAGGCCCCATGATTCTCACAGTCCTGTCTGCGCTTGCCGAGCCGACGCGCCTCTCCGCCGTCCGGATGCTCCGCGACGGCTCCGAACTCTGCGTCTGCGACCTGATGAGCGCACTCGGCGCCACGCAAAGCCGGATGTCCCGTCACATGCAGGTGCTGAAGCAGGCCGGGCTGGTGGTGGACCGGCGCGACGCGCAATGGGTCCGCTATCGCCTGAACCCGGACCTGCCCGGAAATGTCCGTACCCTGATCGACGCCGCGCTGATGGAAGAGGTCGAGGCATGAGCATCTTCGGCTGGCTCAACGACCAAGTGCTTCGGATGCAATGGCTGTCCGACCTGGTAACCGCCGGGGTCGCAGCTGTGGGGCTCGATCCGACATCGCGCGTTGGCGGCTCGGTGCAGTTCTTCGTCTACGACGTGATCAAGATCTTCATCCTGCTGTCGGTGCTGATCTTCGCCGTCTCCTGGATCCAGAGCTTCTTCCCGCCCGAGCGCACTCGCCGCATCCTGGGCGGGCGATCGGGGCTCTGGGCGAACACGCTCGCGGCCCTTCTCGGGACGATCACGCCCTTCTGTTCCTGCTCCTCGATCCCGATCTTCATCGGCTTCACGGCGGCCGGCCTGCCCCTGGCCATCACCTTTTCCTTCCTCATCTCGTCGCCGCTGGTGGACCTCGCCTCGGTGATCCTGCTGGCGTCGATCTTCAACTGGTCGATCGCGCTGGCCTATGTCGCGGTGGGGCTGGTCGTGGCCGTCGTCGGCGGCACGCTGATCGGACGGGCCGGGATGGAGGATCAGGTGGCCGCCTTCGTGCGCAACGTCCCCGTGCAGGACAACGATCACGCCCTTGCACGGGGCGAACGGGTGACCTTTGCCCGCGACCAGGTGGTCGAGATCGTCCACCGGGTCTGGCCCTATGTCGTGATCGGGGTGGGCATCGGGGCTGCGATCCACAACTGGGTGCCGGCCGAGATCATCACCGCGCTGCTGGGGCAGGACAACTGGTGGTCGGTGCCTCTGGCGACGCTGATCGGCATCCCCATGTATGCCGACATCTTCGGGACGCTGCCAATCGCCGAAGCGTTGGTCGGCAAGGGCGTGGGGCTTGGCACCGTGCTGGCCTTCATGATGGCCGTCACCGCGCTGTCCTTGCCCTCGATAATCATGCTCAAGCGCGTGGTCAGCATGCGGCTGCTGATGCTGTTCCTTGTGGTCGTCACGGGCGGCATCCTCGGCATCGGCGTGCTGTTCAACGCCGTCACCCACTGGTTCATCTGAAAGGAACATCACCATGATCATCAAGATCCTCGGGTCGGGCTGCCGAAAATGCGTGGCCCTCGGCGAGAACGCCAAGTCCGCCGCCGCAGCGGCCGGCAAGGACGCCGAGATCGTCAAGGTCACCGACATCGCCCAGATCGCCGGCTACGGCGTCATGTCGACACCCGGTCTCGTGATCGATGAAAAGCTGGTCTCGGCGGGCAAGGTGCTGACTGCCGAGGAGATCGGCAGGCTCCTGTGACCGAGTATCGCATTGGGGCGCGCGGATCGACAGCCACGGCAGCATCGCCATGACCAAGCGGGGCCGAGGTGGTTCTGGATACCGATCTGGCCCGCAGACAGTACGCGATGAACCCGGTCGAGCATCTGCTCTCGGCGCTGGCCGCCGGCATGCTCAAGGGCATCGAGCGGGTGACGCCGATGCTGAACGCCTTCGTCGAGAGCCTGAACCGGAAGCTCCGCGACGAGTGCCTCAATCTGCATTGGTTTGGATCGCTGCGGCACGCTCGAGAGGAGATCGAGCGGTGGCGAAGCCACTACAATGCCAAGCGCCCTCATGCGGCGCTCGGCTACTGAACCCCGATGGAGGTGCTGACCGAATACGCCGCGACGGCGCTTGAGCCACTTGCGGGCTCCGCGCCGCCGCTCATCTCCCAATTCCAGCCGAAGGCTTCCAGCACGACGTGGCCCTGAACGAGGGGAAAGGTCACGGGGAGCGCGGCGATCATCGCCGCCCTCGCTTCCAGTCGTCGAGCTGCGCATAGATCGTGACCGCGATGCCGCCGAGCGCGACCGCGATGAACACCCAGCGCAGGGTGTCGAGATACGGCACAAGCGGCAGGATTGCGGATTGGGTCTCCGCCAGGACGCTCTGCACGACCTCGACCCCGGCTGCGCCCAGCGTCGCCACGCCAGCCGCGCCACCGCCCTTCATGATGCGGCTCTCGGCCAGCACTTCGCGTGCGGGCGGCGTCTCGGCCGCAAATGGCGTCGCCCGGGCCGGGAACCGCTCGCCCCACTGCCGTGCGGGCCCCAGATCGAGATGAATGAACCCCGAGCGCGGGTAGAAGCCGAAGCCGAGGAACCCGACCTCGCGCGCAGCCGCCTCGAACGCCACCGGATCGTGGTTCGCCATGGCGATGTCGAAGGCGGCTCCGTCCAGATGCTTGGAGCGCGTAGCGCCGCCGACAGCGCGGTTGTGCTCAGGGCTGCGATAGGCGGAGCGGATGATCAACGGCTTGCCCAGCCGGTCCCGCAGCTTCTGCAGCTTGTCCAGCGCCGGTTCGTTGATGAGCAGCTTGCCGGTGCCCCGGCAGGCGATCTCGGCGGGCGAGAAGTTGGGCCAGCGCCAGACGCTTTCCGGAACCTCACGCCAATGGCGGTGGAAGGTCGTGGTCATGGTGTCCTCCAAAACGAAAAAACCTGCCTCAAGGGCGGGTCATTGCGGGCTGATGAAAGGCGATGGGGTGCGGCTACGGGCCGCCGCCGAAGATCTTCAGCTTGATGGCGATGCCCGCCAGCAGCGCCAGCATGACGCCGGTGGTGATCATGCGGACGGCGGTCTGCATGGCGGTGCGGCGCACCAGGCGGATGCAGTCCACCAGGGAGCGCAGATCGCGGATGTCGAGCGCGGCCTCGTCGCCGTCGAGGCCGACATCGGCGAGAGCGCGCTTCGCGCCTTCCTC
>JBGALW010000080.1:0-16936 GCA_044223585.1 Amaricoccus sp. | reverse complement strand
GGCCTTCTCGTCGGAGCCGCGCATGGTTCCGGGCATCTGGGGTCCCTACCTCGGCGCCGCCCTCCCCGGCCTCTGGATGAACGAGGGCGGCCAATCCGCCTCCGGCGCCCTGCTCGACCACATCCTGCGCCTGCACGGCCTGAAGCCGACGCACACCCAGCACAACCGGGTGATCGCCGGCGTGCAGGCTCTGCGGGCGGCGGAGCCCGATCTCGCACCGCGCCTGCACGTCCTCCCCGACTTTCACGGCAACCGCTCGCCCCGCGCCGATCCCCACGCGCTCGGCGTCATCTCCGGCCTGCCGCTTGAGTCGTCCTTCGACGCGCTCTGCCGGCTTTACTGGCGAACCTGTGTCGGACTCGCCCTCGGCCTGCGCGAGATCGTCGCGCAGCTGAACGCGTACGGCCCGTCCATCGACACGATGCACGTCACCGGCGGCCACACCCGCAACCCGCTCCTGATGGAGCTCTACGCCGACGCCACCGGCTGCCGCACGGTCGAGCCGGCGGCTCCCGACGCCGTCCTCCTCGGGACGGCGATGGCCGCCGCCGCCGGTGCCGGCGTCCACCCGAGCCTCGCCGCCGCCGGGGCCGGCATGGCCCAGGGCGGCACCACCCGCCTGCCCGATCCCGCGACCGCACCCCGCTACGAGCGCGACTGGCGGGCGTTCCGGGCGATGCAGCGACACCGCGAGGAGATCGACGGCGTGGCGCGTTCGGGAGCGCCGTCCGAGCGGCGGGAAGAGTCATTGAACTGACACCGGCATTTTCGCATAAGCGGTGCAGGAGCTCGCCGCCATTCCCTGACGCATGACCCGCAGACCCACGTTCACCTGCAGCGCCTGCGGCGCGGCGCACTCCAAATGGTCCGGGCGCTGCGACGCCTGCGGCGCGTGGAACACCATCGCCGAGGAAGCGCCGCTGACCGCGGGGCCGGGCCGGCCGGCAGGCCGCGGGCGGGCCGTGGCGCTCGGCACGCTGGCGTCCGAGGATCCGCCGCTGGCGCGGACAGCGTCGGGAATCGCCGAACTCGACCGGGTGCTGGGCGCCGGGCTGGTGCCGGCGTCAGCAATCCTCGTCGGCGGAGATCCGGGGATCGGCAAGTCGACGCTGCTGCTGCAGGCCGCCGCCGCCTTCGCCGCGCGCGGCGCTCCGGCGGTCTACATCTCGGGCGAGGAGGCGGCGGCGCAGGTGAGGATGCGGGCGCGGCGGCTGGGGCTTGGCGACGCGCCACTGAAGCTCGCGACCGAGACGAGCCTGCGCGACATCCTCGCGACCCTCGACGCCGAGCGCCCTGCCCTCGCAATCATCGATTCGATCCAGACGCTGTGGTCGGACGCGGTCGAATCGGCGCCCGGATCGGTGGCGCAGGTGCGGGCGGCGGCGCACGAGCTCGTCAGCTTCGCCAAGCGGCGGGGCACCGCGGTGATCCTCGTCGGGCACGTGACGAAGGAGGGCCAGATCGCCGGGCCGCGGGTCGTCGAGCACATGGTCGACACCGTGCTTTATTTCGAGGGCGAGCGCGGGCACCAGTTCCGCATCCTGCGCGCGGTCAAGAACCGCTTCGGCCCGGCGGACGAGATCGGCGTCTTCGAGATGACGGGCCAGGGGCTCGCCGAGGTGGCCAACCCCTCGGCGCTGTTCCTGTCCGAGCGCGACACCGCGACCTCGGGCTCGGCGGTGTTCGCCGGAATCGAGGGCACGCGGCCGATCCTCGTCGAGATCCAGGCGCTGGTCGCGCCGGCGGCACCCGGGGCGGCACGGCGGACCGTGGTCGGCTGGGACGGGGGGCGGCTCGCGATGATCCTTGCGGTGCTGGAGGCGCGGCTCGGCATCGGCTTCGCCGGCTCCGACGTCTATCTCAATGTCGCGGGCGGCCTCAGGATCGGCGAGCCGGCGGCCGACCTCGCGGTCGCGGGCGCGCTCCTTTCCGCACGACAGGACGTTGCCCTGCCACGGGACGCGGTGTTCTTCGGCGAGGTCAGCCTCTCCGGCGCGCTCCGGCCCGCGCCGCAGGCGGAGGCGCGGCTGCGCGAGGCGGCAAAGCTCGGCTTTGCCAGTGCGATCGCGCCGCTGCGGTCGGTGCCGGACGGCATCGGCCTGTCGTTGCAGCCGGTTGCGGATCTCGCCGGCTTCGTGGACAAGTGCTTCGGCGCCATCGAAGGGTGACACGTTGACCGAAATGCATGGCTTCACCCTTGTGGACGGTATCGTCCTCGCGGTCATCGTCCTGTCCGCGGTCCTCGCCTACGCCCGCGGGTTCGTGCGCGAATCGCTGTCGATCGCCGGCTGGATCGCCGCCGCGCTGGCGGGTTTTGCCCTCGCCCCGCGGGTCGAGCCCCTCGTGCGCGAGATCCCGATCCTTTCGGATCTGATCGGCACCAGCTGCGAGCTCGGGCTCCTCGCCGCCTTCGCCGCGGTCTTCGCCGCGGCGCTGATCCTCGTCTCGCTCGTAACGCCGCTGATTGCCGGCGCGGTGCAGAATTCCGCCCTCGGTCCGCTCGATCAGGGATTCGGCTTCATGTTCGGGATCGTCCGGGGCGTCCTCCTCATCGTCATCGCGCTCGCCGTTTACATGCGAATCTTCGGCGACTCGGGCGGCGTCGAGATGGTGGACCGCAGCCACAGCATCGCGGTGTTCAGCGGGCTGGAGCAGCGGATCGTCGCGATGCTGCCCGAAGACGCGCCGCAATGGATCGCCAACCGCTATGCGAGCCTGACGCAGGGTTGCAACCGGTGACCTTTCGCAAGTGCGTTGCCGTCTCGTGACATTCCGGCGACAGGCGACTATATAGCCGGGAGGCCGGGACCGCCGGCTTTCCAGCCCGGACCGGCCATGCACCTTGCCCACCCCTTCGACGATGACAAGCTGCGCGAGGAATGTGGCGTCTTTGGCGTCACCGGCGTGCAGGACGCGGCAAACTTCGTGGCGCTGGGGTTGCACGCCCTTCAGCACCGCGGGCAGGAAGCTGCCGGAATCGTTTCGTATTCGCCCGAGCAGGGATTCAGCACGGTCCGCCGCTTCGGCTATGTCCGCGACAACTTCACCAGCGCCAGCCTGATGGAGACCCTGCCGGGGTCGCTCGCCATCGGACACGTCCGCTATTCCACCGCCGGGTCCAAGGGATCGACGCAGCTGCGCGACGTGCAGCCCCTGTTTGCCGAGTTCCAGATGGGCGGTTGTGCGGTCGCGCACAACGGCAACCTGACCAACGCACTCGCCCTGCGCGAGGAGTTGATCGGCCGCGGCTCGATCTTCCAGTCCGGATCGGACACCGAGTGCATCATCCACCTGATGGCGCGTTCGATGCAGAAAACGATCCCCGAGCGGCTGAAGGACGCGCTGCGGGTGGTCGAGGGCGCCTTCTCGATCGTCGCAATGACCCGGTCGAAGCTGATCGGTGTCCGCGACCCGCTGGGTGTCCGGCCGCTGATGCTCGGCCGCATCGGCGAGGGCTGGGTGCTGGCGTCCGAGACCTGCGCGCTCGACATCATCGGCGCCAAGTTCATCCGCGAGATCGAGCCCGGGGAGATGGTGATCTGTTCCGGCGAGGAGATCGAAAGCTTCTATCCCTTCCGCCGGCTGAAGCCGCGCTTCTGCATCTTCGAGCAGGTCTATTTCTCCCGGCCCGACAGCGTGATCGGCGGTCAGTCGGTCTACGACACCCGCCGCCGCATCGGTGTCGAGCTGGCGCGGGAGGCGCCGGTCGAAGCCGACCTCGTCTGCCCGGTGCCGGATTCGGGCACGCCCGCAGCGATCGGCTACAGCCAGGAGAGCGGCATCCCCTTTGCGATGGGGATCATCCGGAACCAGTACATGGGCCGCACGTTCATCGAGCCGACCGAGCAGATCCGCAACATGGGCGTGCGGCTGAAGCTCAACGTCAACCGCGCGGTGATCGAGGGCAAGCGGGTGGTTCTGGTCGACGATTCGGTGGTCCGCGGCACCACCTCGCGCAAGATCCGCGAGATGGTGAAGGAGGCGGGCGCGGCCGAAGTGCATTTCCGCATCGCCTCGCCCCCGACCATGTGGCCCTGCTTCTACGGCGTCGACACGCCCGACCGCGACAAGCTCCTCGCCGCGCAAATGACGGAGGAGGAGATGCGCAGCTTTGTTGGCGTCGACAGCCTGAAATTCGTGTCGCTCGACGGCCTCTACCGGGCCTGCGGCGAGCCGCAGGGGCGCAGCGCGACGCAGCCTCAGTATTGCGACGCCTGTTTCTCCGGCGACTACCCGGTCCGCCCGTCCGATCAGGTCGAGCACGGCTTCAAGATGAAGGTCGAGGCTTGAGCGACGCCGCTTTCCCCGATGCCGGAGCGCCGCAGCCCGAGGGACCGGTCGTCCTCGTCACCGGCGCCAGCCGCGGCTTCGGCTTCGCGGTCGCCCGCGCGTTCGGCGCCCGCGGGGCGCCGGTGGTGGCGCTGGCCCGCACCGTCGGCGGGCTGGAGGATCTGGCGGACGCCATCGAGGCCGACGGCGGCCCGTCCCCGACGCTGGTGCCGCTGTCGCTGACCGACGATCCGGGCGTCCAGCGCCTCGGCCTTGCGATCCACGAGCGCTGGGGCCGGCTCGACCTCGCGGTGCACTGCGCCGCCCATGCCGCGCCGCTGGCGCCGGCCGAGCATATCGCCGACCGGGATTTCGACGTGAGCGTCGAGGTGAACCTGCGCGGCACCGAGCGGCTGGTGGTCTGCCTGCAGCCGCTGCTGCGCGCCGCCCCTGCCGGCCGCTTCGTCTATGTCGCCGACAACCGCGCCGGTCAGCCGTTCTTCGGCGCCTATGGCGCGACCAAGGCCGCGGCCGAGGCGCTGGTCCGTTCCTGGGCTGCCGAGAGCGAGCGCATCGGGCCGCGCGTGCTGGTATTCCACCCGAACCCGATGCCGACCGCGCTGCGCGCCCGCTTCTTCCCCGGCGAGGCGACGGACAAGCTCACGCCCTGCGCGGCCGAGGCCGAGCGGATGCTGGAGACGCTGGAGCTTCTTCCCGCGCCGCCGGCTACAGCCTGATCGCCGAGAGCAGCCGGCCGTAGTCGGGCTCGCCGGCATGCGTCGTCCGGCGGTAGGAAAAGAACCGCTCCGGATCGTCATAGGTGCAGCGGCCGATCCACCCCGCCTCTCCGACCCCTGCTTCGCGGAGCTGGTGCAGGACATAGCCGGGCAGGTCGAAGCGCAGCCGGTCGCCGGCGCCGGGGATGAAGAACCGTTCCAGTCCCGCCTCCTCGGCGCGGAACTCGTCGAAGAACTCCGGCCCCACCTCGTAGTGACGCTGGCTGATCGACGGCCCGACCGCCGCGACGACCGCCTCGCGCCGCGCCCCGAGGCGCACCATCGCTGCAACCGTCGCCTCCAGCACACCGTCGAGCGCACCGCGCCAGCCCGCATGCGCCGCCGCGACGACACCGGCCGCGCGGTCGGCCAGCAGGACCGGCGCGCAGTCGGCTGTGAGGATGCCAAGCGCCACACCGGCCGTCGCCGTCACCATCCCGTCGGCGCGGGGCCGGTCGGCCCAGCCCTCGGCCCCGACCACCACAACCTCGGCAGAATGGTACTGGTGCAGCGAAAGCAGCCGCTCGGGCGCGACGTCCATCGCGGCAGCCGCCCGCGCCCGATTCAGCGCCACGGCCTCGCGCTGGTCGGATGAGCCCGGCCCGCAGTTCAGTCCGGCGTAGATTCCCGACGAGGCCCCGCCCTTCCTGGTGAAAAAGCCGTGCGGCACGTCGGCGAGCAGGTCGGAGCGGAGAATCTCCAGCGTCATTCAGGCAAATCCCGGCGGCGGCGGCGCACCCTCGGGAGTCAGCGCCATCACGCGGAAGAGGTTTCCCATTTCGTCCGGGTGGGTCAAGCGCCGATGCGCCGCGGCAATCGCCAGAGCCGTCTCCGGACCCTGTCCCTCGGCCAGCCTGCTGGCCCGCGCGGCGATGCCAAGTTGCTCCAGGAAGGCGCCCTGCCCGACCGCCGCCGTCGCCCGCGCCGGACGCGCGGCCTCGGCCAGCGCCCGGAACCGGACATGCGCGGTCAGGTCCGCTTCGCCGGGCGTGGCGAGCGGATCGACCATCCGGTGGCCGGCCAGCGCCTGGAGCGTGTCGCCCGATCCGTCCCATGCCCCGTAGTCGATCAGGAGCGCCGCGCCGCCCGCCGCTGCGACCCTGGCGCCCAGCGCCGCCGCCACGGCCTCGGCCGCCGCGCAGATCTCCCCGATACCGCCATCGGCCAGCACCGGGAACCGCACGGTGGCACCGGCGTCAGGACGGGCCGGCCCCCACGCGAAGGCGAGCCGGCCGTCCGCGACCGTCACCTGCCGCTCGCGCCAGACTTCGCCCGCCCGCTGCACCTGCCGGATCGGCAGCGCGTCGAAGAACTCGTTCGCGATGACAATCAGCGGTCCCGGCGGCAGCGCACCGACATCGTCCGCCCAATGGACCAAGCGCCCGGCCAGAGCCTCGGCCTGACGCTGCCTCAGGACCGGGCTCGTCTCCACCAGCCAGACCTCGGCCGCCGCAGAAAAGCCCGGCACGCGGGCCGTCGCGCGGAGCGCGTCCGCCATCAGCGTGCCGCGGCCCGGCCCGAGCTCCGCCAGCACGAAACGCGGCGGCATGCCCTGGTCGAGCCAGACCTGCGCCGCCCAAAGTCCGATCAGCTCACCGAACATCTGGCTGACCTCGGGGGCGGTCACGAAGTCGCCGCGCGCGCCGAGCGGATCCCGGGTCGCGTAGTAGTGGCCAAGGCAGGCCGCCATGAAGGCGTCGAGTCGCATCGGCCCTTCCGCCGCGATCCGGGCCGTCAGCGCGGCGGCAAGCGTCACGCCCGTTCCTCGGCCCGGCGGCCGGCGCGCAGGGTCAGGATCAGGCCGACGGCGATCATCGGCAGCGTCAGCAGCTGGCCCATGGTCAGGCCCAGCAGCACGTGTCCGTGCGGGTTGTCCGGCCCGACAAACTGCGCATCCGCCTGCCGGAACCCCTCGACGACGATCCGGGCCAGACCGTAGCCGATCAGGAACAGCCCGAAGACCCGTCCGGGCCGCGCGAGCGCCCCGCGCCTGATGGCGAAGGCGAGGATCGCGAACAGCAGCAGGCCTTCCAGCGTCGCCTCGTAGAGCTGCGACGGATGGCGGGCACAGGGGCCGGCCCAGTCCCCCGGGCAGGCCTGCGCCTCGGGGCTGGGAAACACCACCGCCCAGGGCACCGTCGAGGGCCGCCCCCAGAGCTCGCCGTTGATGAAGTTGGCGAGCCGCCCGAAGAACAGGCCAATCGGCGCCGCTGCGGCGACCGCGTCGCCGACCTTCAGGATCGGATAGCCGTTCTTCAGGCTGAAGGCGATCACGCCTGTCGCGACGCCGAGGAGGCCGCCGTGGAACGACATGCCCCCCTGCCAGACCGCCAGGACCTGCGCAGGGTTCGCCGCAAAGAAGGCCGGCTGGTAGAACAGCACGTAGCCGAGCCGCCCGCCGAGGATCACTCCGAGGATCATCCAGGTCAGCAGGTCGTCCGCCCGCTCCGGCGGCATCGCCGGGCGGCCGCCCCAGAGCGCCGGCCGCCGGCAGAGCAGGACGACATAGCGCCACCCAAGCAGCAGTCCGGCAATGTAGGCGAGCGCATACCAGCGGATCGCGATGGTCAGCCCGAACAGGAAAACCCGAAAAGGACGGGGTCGATGTCGGGGAAGGGCAGGACGAACGGCATTGCGGCTCCCGGTCAGGTGCCCCTGCATCGGGGCCGGCCGGGGCCGTGTCAAGCCGGGGGCCGCGCCGCCGTCGGCCCGACAATCGGGGTGCGGCCAGGGTCTGGATGCCAGCCGTCTGCCGCCGCTGCGTCGGGCCGCCGCTATCCGCGGCGGCCCCATTCGACCGGCGGAGCGAACATGTAGCCGGCTCCATAGATCGTCTTGATGATGCGCGGATTGCGCGGGTCCTCGCGGAGCTTGGCCCGGAGCCGCGAGATGCGTACGTCGATCGAGCGGTCGAAGGCGATGGCGCCGGCGGCTGCCTCCTGCTCCATCAGCGTCTCGCGGGTCTGGACCCACTGGGGCCGCGAGGCGAGCGCGCGCAGCAGCCGGACCTCGCTGGCGCTCAGCTCGATCTCGACGGCGTCGGGCGCGATCAGGCGGTGGCCGCGAAAGTCCGCCGTCCAGCCACTGAACCGGGCGACGGCGTCGTCGCCGCGGGCCGCCCTGCCAGTGCGGCGAAGCACCGCCCGGACCCGCGCGACCATTTCCCGCGGATCGACCGGCTTCAGCAGATAGTCGTCGACCCCGGTCTCCAGCCCGAGCACCCGGTCGGACACGTCCGTCCAGACACCGCTGATCGCGATGGCCGGGATCCCCTCGCCGTTCAGCCGCCGGGTGACCACCTCGATGCCCGGCCCGTCGGGCAGGTTCATGTCGAGGATGCAGATCGCGGGACGGACCTGGGTCAGCCGCCGCTCCAGGTCGCGCAGGAGGCCGAACGCCTCGGAATCGAACCCGTGCTCGCGGAAAGTGCGGACAAGCAGCGCAGCGAGATCGGACTCGTCCTCAAGGACCAGCACCAGCGGGCGCTCCGTCGCCATCGTCGCTTCCCCTCCTCGCGCCGGCTCTCGTCAGGCCGGTCTTGCTGCCGGGACCGGCGCCGCCGCCTCGATGGCACGGGCCAGATCCTCGGTTTCGAATGGCTTTCCCAGGACGGGAAGCGAAACGCCCTCGCGATCCTCCTCGCCCGCGCCATCGAACCCGGTCATTAGGACAATTCGCAGCTCGGGACGCAAGCGCCGCGCCTCGCGCGCCAGGCTGAACCCCGACATCCCCGGCATCACCACGTCGGTGACGAGCGCCCGAAGCTCGTCCACCGACGCGATCAGCGCCAGCGCCTCCTCGCCGCCCTCCGCCTCGATCACCGCGTAGCCCAGTCGGGCGAGCTGCCGGCACACCGTGGCGCGCAGCTCGTGATTGTCGTCGACCACGAGGACGAGGCCGCGGCCGACCTCCGGCACCGCTGCGGGGGCGTGGACCGGCGCTGCCGGCGCCTCGTCCGACGCCGGCAGGACGATGGTGAAGCGGGTACCCGATCCCTTGCGGCTCTCGACCGAAATCCGGCCGTGCGACTGGCGGACGAAGCCCCAGACCATGCTGAGCCCGAGCCCCGTGCCCTTGCCGCCCTTGGTGGTGAAGAACGGCTGGAAGACCTGCGCCGTCGTCTGGTCGTCCATGCCCTCGCCGGTGTCCGCGACGGCGATCCGCACGAAGCTGCCCTCGCCGGGCAGGCTGGGATAGTCTACCTCGAGCCGGATGTCGCCACCGTCCGGCATCGCGTCGCGGGCGTTGAGGCAAAGGTTGAGGAGAGCGGTCTCGAACTGCACCCGGTCGACATGGAGCGGCACCGGGGTGCCCCGGCAGTCGAGCGAGATGCCGACGGTCGCGGGCAGCGTTCGCCGCATCAGCTTGAGGAAGTCCGCGACGCAGGCCTCGACATCGACCCATTCGGGATTGAGCGGCTGGCGGCGGGCGATGGCGAGCAGCTGCCGGGTCAGGCGTGCCCCCTGCTCGGCGGCACGGATTGCCGGCTCGACATAGTCCTCCAGTGTCACCCGGTCGAGGCCGCTCTCCCGCAGCGGACGGAGGTTGCCGAGCACGATGGCGAGGAGGTTGTTGAAGTCGTGCGCGATGCCGCTCGCGAGCTGCCCGACCGCATCCATCTTCTGCGTCTGGAGCAGCGCGGCCTCCGCCGCCTTCTGCTCGGTGACGTTGATCGAGCAGACATAGAAGCCGTGCACCACCCGGTCGGGGGTGATGTCGGGGCGCAGGAAGGTGCGGACCGTCAGGAGCCTGCCGTCGGCGTGGCGGGCCGGGTGAACGAAGTCGACCGAGTGGCCGGAGTGGGCGGCCTCGAAGAACGGGTCGCCGAGCACCATCGCGTCGCGCCAGATGAAGTCGTCGGCGTGCTTGCCGAGGATCTCGTCCGGCGCGAGGCCGTACGCCGCGGCGAAACGCTGGTTGGCGAAGCGGTAGATCTTGTCCTGGTCCACGTAGGCGATCCCGACCGGCAGCGCGTCGGTTATGACGCGCAGGCGGGCGTCGTCCTTCGGGTGCGCGCCGTCCGGCGCCGCCGGGGTCTCGAGTGGCATGCGTTGCTCCTTCGATCCCGCGACGGTAGGGCGAATCGCGTGCCGCGGGAACCGGCGCCGCGGGCGTGTTACAATTCGTTGGAAGTCGGCAATGCCTGCGCAACAGTCGCGAGTCACCTAGTCCGCAACAAAAGATCCGGCGGGCCACGGCGGGGACGGAACGCGGCAAGCGGACGTCCCGGACCAGCGGGCCGCCAGAACCAAATGCAGCGTGGAGGAAACGATCATGCTCACGACACCCTCGCCCTATGCGAGCGGCCTCGACAAGAGTCCCGCCAACTATGTCGCGCTGACGCCGACGACGTTTCTCGACCGGGCGGCGGCGATCTGGCCCGAGCGGCTGGCCGTCGTGCACGGACCCGTGCGGCGCACCTGGGCGGAGACGGCGGTGCGCTGCCAGCGGCTCGCATCGGCCCTCGCCCGCCGCGGC
Source organism: Amaricoccus sp. (assembly GCA_044223585.1). Classification (GTDB taxonomy): domain Bacteria; phylum Pseudomonadota; class Alphaproteobacteria; order Rhodobacterales; family Rhodobacteraceae; genus Amaricoccus. The sequence goes on along the minus strand of JBGALW010000080.1, from coordinate 6,413 downwards.
ATCGGCGCCGGCCAGACGGTGGCCTTCCTTGCGGCGAACACGCCGGAACTCTTCGAGGCGCACTTCGGCGTGCCGATGATGGGGGGCGTGCTCAACGCGATCAACACGCGGCTCGACCCCGAGGCGATCGCCTTCATCCTCGCGCACGGCGAGGCGCGGATCCTCTTCGTCGACCGCGAGTTCTCGGCGAGCGCCAAGCGGGCGATCACGCTGCTTGCCCGGCGCATCCCGGTGATCGACATCGACGACCCGACCTACGAGGGCGGCAAGCTGATCGGCGAGAAGGACTACGAGGCCTTCCTCGCCGAGGGCGACGCGGGCGACACCTTCGCCGGCCCGATCGACGAGTGGGATCCGATCGCCCTCAACTATACCTCCGGCACCACCGGCAACCCGAAGGGCGTCGTCTACCACCACCGCGGCGCCTACCTGAACGCCGTCTCCAACGTGCTGAGCTGGGGCCTGTCGGGAACGCCGGTCTACCTGTGGACGCTGCCGATGTTCCACTGCAACGGCTGGTGCTTCCCCTGGACGATCGCCGCGGTCGCCGGGGTCAACGTCTGCCTCCGCGCCGTCCGCGTCGAGCCGATCCTCGAGCTGATCCGGACCGAGAAGGTGACGCACTTCTGCGGCGCGCCGATCGTGCTCAACATGATCAACAATGCCCCCACGGAACTGCGCGACGGCATCACCCACCAGGTGAAGGCGATGGTCGCGGGTGCGGCGCCGCCCGCCGCGGTCATTGCCGGCATGGAGCGGATGGGCTGGGAGGTGACGCACGTCTACGGTCTGACCGAGAGCTACGGCCCCTCGGTCGTCAACGTCTGGCACCAGCGCTGGGACGGCCTCGGGCCGGACGAGAAGGCCTCGATCAAGGCGCGGCAGGGCGTACGCGGGCCGGTGCTCGAGGCGATCATGGTCGCGGACCCCGTGACGCTCGCCCCCCGGCCGAAGGACGGCCGGACGATCGGCGAGATCTTCATGCGCGGCAACAACGTGTTCTCGGGCTACCTGAAGAACCCGACGGCCACCGTCGAGTCGTTCGACGGCGGCTGGTTCCACACCGGCGACCTCGCCGTCTGGCACGAGGATGGCTACGTCGAGATCAAGGACCGCTCGAAGGACATCATCATCTCGGGCGGCGAGAACATCTCGTCGATCGAGGTCGAGGACGTGCTCTACCGCCACCCGGACGTGATGGAGGCGGCGGTGGTCGCGCGGCCCGACGAGAAATGGGGCGAGACCCCCTGCGCGTTCGTCGCGCTGAAGGAGGGGGCGACGGTCACCGAGGCCGAGCTGCTCGCCTTCTGCAAGACCCAGCTTGCCGGCTTCAAGACGCCGAAGACCATCGTCTTCGGGCCGCTGCCGCGGACCCAGACCGGCAAGGTCCAGAAGTTCCTCCTGCGCGAAACCGCGCGCGAGATGTGAGGGAGGGCAAGGCATGAAACTGCTGGTTGCCGTCAAGCTCGTCGTCGACGCCAACGTCAAGGTCCGGGTGCGGGCGGACGGCTCGGGCGTCGAGACGCAGGGTCTCAAGCATTCGATCAACCCGTTCGACGAAATCGCCGTCGAGGAGGCGGTGCGGCTGAAGGAAAAGGGCGTGGCGACCGAGATCGTCGTTGTGTCCATCGGGCGCGCCGCGGCGCAGGAGGCGCTCAGGACCGCGCTCGCGCTCGGCGCCGACCGGGCGATCCACGTCACGACCGAGGCCGAGGTCCAGCCGCTCGGGGTCGCCAAGGCGCTGGCGAGGATCGCCGGGGACGAGGCACCCGACCTCATCCTCCTCGGCAAGCAGGCGATCGACGACGACTGCAACCAGGTCGGCCAGATGCTCGCCGCGCTGCTCGGGTGGCCGCAGGGCACCTTCGCCTCGGCGATCTCGCTCGCCGGGGAGGGCATCGAGGTGACCCGCGAGGTGGACGGCGGTCTGGAGACGCTGGCGCTGCGGCTGCCGGCGGTCGTGACGACCGATCTCCGGCTCAACACCCCGCGCTATGCTGCGCTCCCCAACATCATGAAGGCGAAGAAGAAACCGCTGGCGGCGATCGCGCCGGCCGACCTCGGGGTCGACCTGGCCCCCCGGCTCGTCACCCTGAAGGTCGAGGAGCCGGCGAAGCGGCAGGGCGGCGTCATCGTGCCCGACGTCGCGACGCTGGTCGACAAGCTGCGCTCCGAAGCGAAGGTGATCTGAAAATGACCTGTCTCGTCATTGCCGAGCACGAGGGTGGCATCCTGAAGCCCGCCACCGCGTCGACCATCGCCGCCGCCAGGGGGATCGGCGGAGACATCCACGTCCTGATCGCGGGCCCCCAGACCGCCGGGGCCGCCGACGCGGCGGCGGCGCTCGACGGAGTCTCGAAGGTCCTGACCGCCGGGGGCGTCGGCCTGCTTGCAGAGCCTCTTTCGGCGGTCGTCGCCGGGCTTGGCGGCTATTCCCACATCCTCGCTCCGGCGACGACGTTCGGCAAGAACGTGGCGCCGCGGATCGCCGCGCTCCTTGACGTGGCGCAGGTGTCGGAGATCGTCGCGGTCGTCGACGCCGACACCTTCGTGCGGCCGATCTACGCCGGCAACGCGCTGGCGACGGTGCGCTCCGCCGACGCGGTCAAGGTCGTGACCGTGCGGCCGAGCGCCTTCGATCCGGTCGGGACCGGCGGCGGCGCCGAGATCGTCCCGCTCGACGGCCCGGCCGACCCCGGCCTCTCGCGGCTTCTCCGCTCGGAGCTGACGGTGAGCGAGCGGCCGGAGCTCGGGGCGGCCCGGGTCGTCGTCTCCGGCGGCCGCGGGGTCGGCTCCGAGGAGAACTTCGCGATCGTCGAGGCGCTCGCCGACCGGCTCGGCGGCGCGGTCGGCGCGAGCCGGGCGGCGGTGGACTCGGGCTATGCGCCCAACGACCTGCAGGTCGGCCAGACCGGCAAGGTCGTCGCGCCCGAACTCTACATCGCGCTCGGCATCTCCGGCGCGATCCAGCATCTCGCCGGGATGAAGGACTCCAGGGTCATCGTCGCCATCAACAAGGACCCGGAAGCGCCGATCTTCCAGGTCGCCGACTATGGCCTTGTCGCCGACCTGTTCGACGCGGCGCCAGCGCTGACCGAAGCTCTCGGCTGACATAGCGCCACCCTTTCAAGGACTTAAGCCATGACCGACTATAACCCGCCTTTGCGGGAGATCCGTTTTGCGCTCGATTCCCTGGCGGGCCTGCCGGAAATCGCCACCCTGCCCGGCTTCGAGGAAGCGACATCCGACCTGACGGACTCGATCCTCGAGGAGGCGGCGAAGATCGCCTCCGGCGTCCTCGCGCCGCTGAACCGGGCGGGCGACCTCGACGGGGCGAAGCTCACCGGCGCCGGGGTCCGCACCACCCCCGGCTGGACCGGTGCCTGGGCGACACTGGTGGACGGCGGCTGGAACGGCCTGCCCTACGCGGCCGACTTCGGCGGCATGGGCCTGCCCCAGGTGCTGAACCTCGCGGTGCAGGAGATGTGGCAGTCGGCCAACATGGCCTTCGCGCTCTGCCCGATGCTGACGCAGGGCGCCGCCAACGCCATCGAGATCTACGGCTCGGTCGAGCAGAAGGCACGCTATCTCCCGAAGATGGTGGCCGGCGAGTGGACCGGCACGATGAACCTGACGGAGCCGCTCGCCGGGTCTGACCTCGCGGCGGTGAACTCGCGCGCGGTGCCGGAGGGCGACCACTACCGGGTGACCGGACAGAAGATCTTCATCACCTACGGCGACCACGACCTTACGGAAAACATCGTCCACCTGGTGCTCGCCCGCCTGCCGGACGCGCCGGCGGGGGTGAAGGGCATCTCGCTCTTCATCGTGCCAAAGCTGCTGGAGGACGGCTCCCCGAACGACGTCGCCTGCGTCTCGCTCGAGCACAAGCTCGGCATCCACGGCAGCCCGACGGCGGTGCTCGCCTTCGGCGACAAGGGCGGCGCGTGGGGGGAGCTCGTCGGCGAGCCGAACCGCGGGCTGGAATACATGTTCGCGATGATGAACCACGCCCGGCTGAACGTCGGGCTGCAGGGCCTCGCCATCGCCGAGCGCGCCTACCAGCAGGCCCGCGCCTATGCGCGTGAGCGCAAGCAGGGCAAGCCGGTCGGCTGGACCGGCAACGGCGCCGCCATCGTCGAGCACCCGGACGTGCGCCGGATGCTGATGGGCATGAAGGCGCGGATCGAGGCGATGCGCGGGCTACTCTACCGCATCGCCGCCGACCACGACCTCGCCCACGCCCATCCCGACGCCGAGGCGCGTGCCGCGGCGCAGGCCCGCGTCGACCTGCTGACGCCCGTCGCAAAGGGCTGGTGCACCGAGACTGGCATCGAGCTCGCCTCGGTCGGCGTGCAGATCCACGGCGGCATGGGCTACGTCGAGGAAACCGGCGCGGCGCAGCACTGGCGCGACAGCCGGATCACCACGATCTACGAGGGCACGACCGGCATCCAGGCCAACGCGCTCGTCGGCCGCAGCGTTCTGCGCGATGGCGGCGCCACGATCGCCGACCTGATCGCCAGCATCGCCGACGAGGGCCGGGCGCTCGCCGACGGGCCGCTCGCGCCAGAAGGCGCGGCCCTGACCGGCGCCGCGGACTCGGCCGCCCGCGCGGTGAAGTCGGTGCTCGACGCCAACGCCACCGACCCGCGCCGGGCCTTCGCCGCCGGGGTGCCGCTCCTCATGCTGATGGGCACGCTCGTCGGCGGGCAGATGCTGACCCGCGCCGCCGTCGCCGCGCTCGCCGAGATCGACCGCGGCAACAACGACCCGTGGTGGACCGCCCGCCTCGGGCTCGCCCGCTTCTACGCGACCCACGTACTGCCGCAGGTGCCCGCGCAGTTCGTCGCCGTCTCCGCTGGCGCCGCCGCGGTCTTTGCCTTCGACGAGGCGCTGCTGTGAGTGCCGCGGCCGCGCCCCGGGAGGCGATGGAGTTCGACGTGGTGATCGTCGGCGCAGGGCCTGCCGGGCTCGCCGCGGCGATCCGCCTGCGCCAGCTCGCCGATGCGGCGGGCCGCGAGCTTTCCGTCGTCGTGCTGGAGAAGGGCTCCGAGGTCGGCGCACACATCCTGTCGGGCGCGGTCATCGACCCGATCGGCCTCGACCGGCTGATCCCCGACTGGCGGGAACGCGGAGCGCCGGTGACGCAGGCGGTGACCGAGGACCGCTTTCTCTACCTGACCGAGAGCCGTGCCATCCGCCTGCCGAATGCGCTGATGCCGCGGTTCATGTCAAACCACGGCAACTACATCGTGAGCCTCGGCAACGTGGTGCGCTGGCTCGGCGAGCAGGCAGAGGCGCTCGGGGCGGAGATCTACCCGGGCTTCCCGGCGACCGAGATCCTGACCGACGCGGACGGCGCCGTGACCGGCGTGGCGACCGGGGACATGGGCGTGCATCGGGACGGGACGGCCGGCCCGAACTTCACCCGGGGCATGGAGCTGAACGGCCGGTACACCCTGATCGCCGAAGGGGCGCGCGGCAGCCTCGCCAAGCAGCTCGTTGCCCGCTTCGGCCTCGACTCCGGCCGCGAGCCGCAGAAGTACGGCATCGGCATCAAGGAGCTGTGGGAGGTCGCGCCGGAGCAGCACCGCCCCGGCCTCGCGCAGCATTCCTTCGGCTGGCCGCTCGACAACCGGACCGGCGGCGGGTCCTTCCTCTACCATTCCGGCGACAACCTTGTCGCTGTCGGCTTCGTCGTCCACCTCAACTACCGCAACCCCTGGCTCTCGCCGTTCGAGGAATTCCAGCGGTTCAAGACCCATCGGGCGGTCCGCGACACCCTCGCCGGCGGCAAGCGTCTCGCCTACGGCGCCCGCGCGCTGACCGAGGGCGGCTGGCAGTCGATCCCCGAGCTCGCCTTCCCGGGCGGCGCCCTCCTCGGCTGCGCTGCGGGCTTCATGAACGTCCCTCGGATCAAGGGCAGCCACAACGCGATCCTCTCCGGGATCCACGCCGCCGAGGCCGCGTTCGCCGCGATCACCGAAGGCCGCGCCCACGACCGGCTCGAGGCCTACGAGCCGGCGGTCCGCGCCGGCGACATCGCCCGCGACCTGAAGCCGGTGCGCAACGCCAAGCCGCTCTGGTCGCGCTTCGGCACCCTCGGCGGCGTCGCGCTCGCCGGGGCGGACATGTGGGCGAACAGCCTGATCCCCGGCCGCGGCCTCGGCTTCACCCTCGCCCACGGCAAGCCTGACAGCGCGACGCTCGCCCCGGCGGAAACGAGCCCGCGCATCGCCTATCCCAGGCCGGACGGCACGCTCACCTTCGACCGCCTGACCAGCGTCTCCTTCTCGGGCACCAACCACGAGGAAGACCAGCCGGTCCACCTGCGCCTCGCCGATCCGGAGGCACCGGTCCGCGACAACCTGCCGCGCTTCGCCGAGCCGGCGCAGCGCTACTGCCCGGCC
>JBGALW010000079.1:0-16820 GCA_044223585.1 Amaricoccus sp. | reverse complement strand
CGGCATCCACCGCGGCATGCGCCGGGATCGCGTCGAGCATCATCTCCGCCACCGCCAGCCGGAGCGCGCTCAGGGCATGCACCGGCGGGCGGCGGCTGAGGAAGCGGTCGAGTACCGCGTCGATGCGCCCGAGATGGCGCAGCGTCGCCGCCGCCAGCGCCTGCGCCCGCGCCCGCTCCGCCGGCTCAAGGCCTGCGAGCGGACCGTCCGGCGCGTCGATCTGGTCGCCGAGCGGACGGCCTTGGCCGAGGACACCGGCGAGGAGTGCGGCGGCGGCGCGACGGGCCGGGAGACCGGGGGGCGTCACCAGCGGCCGCGGCGGCGCACCACCGGGATCGGGCTCTGGCGGACGCTGGCCGCCGGGCCCGGGCCGCGCATCGTCGTCCCGGCCATCTGCTCCAGTGCGCGGATGCGGTTCTCGACGTTGGGGTGGGTGGAAAAGAGGTTGTCCATCCGCTGCCCGCTCAGCGGGTTGATGATGAAAAGCGGCGCGGAGGTGGGGTTGCGCTCGGCCGTGGGCATGACGATCCGCCCGGCAGCGGCGGAAATCTTCCTCAGTGCGCTGGCGAGGCCGAGGGGGTTGCCGCTGATTTCCGCGCCGAGGCGGTCGGCGGAATATTCCCGCGTCCGGCTGATCGTCATCTGGATCAGCATCGCCGCCATCGGCGCGAAGAGAACCGCGAGGAGCACGCCGATCGGCCCCAGCGGGTTGTCGCGGTCACGATTGCCGCCGAACAGGAAGCCGAACTGCGCCAGCATCGAGATCGCGCCGGCGACGGTGGCGGCGACGGTCATCGTCAGGATGTCGCGGTTCTTCACGTGCGCCAGCTCGTGCGCGATCACCCCTTCCAGCTCGTCGCGGTCGAGCAGTTGCAGGATGCCGGTCGTCGCGGCGACGGCGGCGTTCTCCGGGTTCCGGCCGGTCGCGAAGGCGTTCGGCTGCTGCTCGCGGATCAGGTAGACTTTGGGCATCGGCAGGTCGGCACGCTTCGCGAGACGGGCGACCATATCGTGAAGCTCGGGCGCGCTGGCACGGGTGACGGGCTCGGCATTGTGCATCCGGAGCACCATCTTGTCCGAGTTCCAGTAGGCGAAGGCATTGGTTCCAACGGCGAAAACGAACGCGATCATCATGCCGCCGGTGCCGCCGATCAGGTAGCCGACCCCCATGAACAGCGCGGTCATCGCCGCGAGCAGCAGCATCGTCCGAAAGAAATTCATTCCCCCCTCCCGACCCTTGCGGCGGCACGGCCGGCGATCCTATCATCGGCCCACACCGCGGGGGTTATATATGTCACCGGATCCGAGCAACAAAGAGGCGCGCATCGCCGCGGCCGCCGCGAGGGCGCTGGAAGAGGCGGAGGCGCGGCGGCAGGCCGGGGTGGCCCCGGAGCGCCCGCCCGAGATCGGCGGGCGGGACGGACCGGAGCCGGTGCGCTTCGGCGACTGGGAGCGCAAGGGGATCGCGGTCGATTTCTGAGGCCGGGACCATGGCGCTCATGCATCGCTTCGCGCAGTCCGGGCTCGTCACCGAAGTCTCAGGCGGGTGCCCGGTGCCGCCTGCATTCGGGCCGGACGGCCGATGAAGCAGGTGATCTGCATCAACTGGGGCACGAAGTATGGCGCCCCTTACGTCAACCGCCTCTATGGCGGCGTGATGCGGCACCTGACGCCGCCGTTCAGCTTCACCTGCTTCACCGACAACGCGGACGGCTTTCACCCCGGCGTGCGGGTGGAGCCCCTGCCGCCGCTCGACGTGGCGATGCCGACCGGGACAAAGGGGATCTGGCCGAAGGCACGGCTCTGGGGGCCGACGCTCGGGGACCTGACCGGGCCGGTGCTGTTTCTCGACCTCGACATGGTGATCGTCGGGTCGCTGGACGATTTCTTCAGCTTCGGCGCGCCGGACGAGGTGATCCTCGCGCGGAACCCGAACACCCCTCTGGAACGCCTTGGCCAGACGTCGATTTTCCGCTTTCCGGTCGGCCGTCTGCTGCCGCTGCAGGAGCGGTTCCGGGCCGACCCGCAGGGCGTCGCCGACAGCTTCAAGTTCGAGCAGCGGTTCGTGACGCGCGAGGCCCCCGGAGGCGTGAAGTTCTGGCCGGAGCCGTGGGTGCGGCATTTCCGGTTTCATTGCGCCCGGATGCTGCCGCTGAACTTCTTCCTGCCGCCGAAGCTGCCGGCCGACGCGCGGGTGGTGATCTTTCCCGGCGGCGTGCTGCCGCCGCACGCGATCGCCGGGCACTGGGGCAGACGCTACAGGCCGGGTACGCCGGCGGAACATGTCCGGGGATTGTTCTCCCCAGACCGCCCGGACCCGCCGCTGCGCTATCTCCGGCACTATGTCCGGCCGGCACCCTGGGTAGCCGAGGCGTGGCACGAGCCGGACGGTTAGCGGCGGAGGACGACGCGCCCTACCCCCGCTTCGCCGGCTGGTGGTCCGGGCCGGGACGGAAGTCCGCCGGCCCGAGGCGGCCGCCGGCGGTCTGGACCTGATGCCAGTAGGGATAGATTACCGGCGGGGCGCTGACCGCGTCGAGCTCGGCACGCTCCTCGCCCGACAGCACGAGGTCGGCGGCCTTCAGGCTGTCGCGGAACTGGTCGGCGTTGCGGCCGCCGATGACAAGCGAGGTCACCCCCGGTCGGCCGAGCAGCCAGGCGAGCGCCACCTGCGCGCCGGAGACGCCATGTGCCGCGGCGACCCGCTTCAGCACCTCGACGATGCGCCAGAGCCGGGGGACGTCGCGGATCGGCGGCTCGCGCCAGCCGGCGAGCTGGCGGTCCGAGGCGCGGTCCGGGCCGTACTTGCCGGAGAGCAGCCCGCCGGCGATCGGACTCCAGACGAGGATGCCGACGCCTTCGGCGACCGCGACCGGCGCCAGCTCGTACTCCGCCTCGCGAGCTTCGAGGCTGTAGTGGATCTGCTGGGTGACGAGCCGCGGCAGGCCGCGGACGTCGGCGATCCAGAGCGCCTTCATCAGGTGCCACGCGGAGAAGTTCGAGGCGCCGGCGTAGCGGATCTTGCCCTGCGCCACGAGGGTGTCGAGCGCCCCGAGCGTCTCCTCCAGCGGGGTCATGCCATCCCATTCGTGCAGGTAGAGGATGTCGATGACGTCGGTCTGCAGGCGCCGGAGACTCGCCTCGACCTGGCGGATGACGTGCCAGCGCGACAGGCCCTCGCCGTTCGGGCCGTCCTCCATGCGGAAACGGACCTTTGAGGCGATCAGCACGTCCTGCCGCCGCTTGCCGAGCGCGGCGGCGACGATCTCCTCCGAAGCGCCGGTGGAGTAGACGTTCGCGGTGTCGACGAGGTTCACGCCGGCGTCGAGGCAGAGCGCGACCTGCTCGCGCGCCTCGTCGACGCCTGAATTGCCGACGAGCCCGAACGGCCCACCGCCGCCGAAGGTCATGGTGCCCATGGTCAGCGTCGAGACGCGCAGGCCGGAGCGGCCGAGGTAGCGGTATTCCATCCGATCCTCCCCATCGGTGTTTCGCCCGAGCCGACCACAGGCGGGCGGCGGCTGCAAGGGTGGGTCGGGGGGAGGCGCGCCGCTACGGCGCCTTCGTGCGGGATGTCCCGCCGATGCGTCAGCATCGGCGCAGGAGCCGGGTGCGACCGCCGACGCCCTGACGGAGATGGCGCGGTGGCCGCAGCCGTCGCGGTCAGCGGCCCTCGATGACGAGGGGGATGATCTGGTCCTGATAGAAGCGGACCATGGTCTGCCCCGAGAAGCTCATCGTCACCCAGAAGACCGCGAGGATGGCGCCGAGCTTCGGGACGAAGGTCAGCGTCATCTCCTGCACGGACGTGAGCGCCTGGATGAGGCCGATGGCGAGGCCGACGATCAGCGCCACGGCGAGGATCGGCGTCGAGACGATCACCGCGGTCCAGAGGCCCTGCCGGAGGATGTCGAGAAGGACGCCCTCGGTCATGGGCGTCAGACCGGCATGCGGAGAATTTCCTGGTAGGCCTCGACCACCTTGTCGCGCACCGCGACGGCGGTCTGCACCGCAAGCTCGGTCGCGGCCAGCGCCTCGACGACGGCCTGCGCATCGGCCCGGCCGGCGAGCCCGGCCTTGGTCGTCTCCTCGCCCTGTCGCAGCGTCTCGAGGAAGTCGGTGGCGGCGAGCTTGAAGGCCTCGCCCGGCGTCCGGGTCGAGGGATCGACGGGCTCCGGCCGGGCGGCGGCCTGGGCCTTGGCGTAGAACTGGGAGGCGAGGGCGGCTTTGATATCCATGGCGGGTCAGCTTTTCGTCTGGGGTCAGCGGCGAAGAAGGTCGAGGAGCGACCCGGCCATCTGCCGGGCCTGGTCGAAGAGGCGCAGGTTCGCCTCATAGGAGCGGTTCGCCTCGCGGGCGTCGGCGATCTCGACCAGCATGTTGACGTTCGAGCCGTCGAAATAGCCGTCCTCGCCGGCGAGCGGGTTGTTCGGGTCGTAGATCCGCGCGAGCTCGGACTGGTCGAGCTGCATCGGCCCCGTCCTGACCGCGCGGACGTCGTCCGCCAGCATCGTCTCCTCGAAGGAGACCACCTTGCGGTGGTAGCCGGGGGTGTCGACGTTGGCGATGTTCTCGGCCGACAGGCGCAGGCGGGCGGACTGGGCCGCCATGCCGCTCGACGACGCCGACATGGTGCGGAGGAGATCGTCCATGGGGTGGATCCTTAGCGGCTGGTGACGGTGGTGCGGAGGATGTCGAGCGACTTCGCGTAGACCCCGAGCGCCATCTGATGCTCCTGCCGGACCTGGGCGGCGCGCATCATCTGGTCCTCCAGCGACACGGAGTTGCCGTTCGGCGTCTCGGCGCCGAAGGCGAACTGCACCCGCGGGTCGAAGCCGTAGGGGTCGGCGCCAAAGGCGATGTGGCCGGGCCGCGTCATCCTGGCGCGGAAAGCCGGGCCCTCCTCCAGCACCTCGGAGAACGGGGCGATGTCGCGGGCCTGATAGCCCGGCGTGTCCGCCTGGGCGACGTTCTCGGCGATCACCTGCTGGCGGGCGGCCGCGTGGGCGGCCAGCGCGCTGGCGAGGTTGAGGGTCGTCAGGTCCATGCCGGCGGTCCGTTCTGGCCAGGAATCTCGCAGTGTTGGTCAACGCGGGCTTAACCCTTGATGGTTGACAAATCCCTATCGCCCCGCCGCCCCGAGGAGAGCCCCCTGTGCTGACCGACTTCGCCGCCCTCGCCGCCGAGATCGGACGGATCCCGAACCAGCGCCGCGTCGGCCGGGTGACGGCCGTCGGCACCGCGGCGCTGGAGATCGCCGGCCTCTCCAACCACGCGCGGATCGGCGACCAGGTGGCGATCGGGCTCGGCCACGGCGCGGCGCTCGGCGGCGAGATCGTCGGCATTTCCGAGACGGTGGCGCGGGCCATGACCTACGAGCCGCTCGACGGGGCGGCGGTCGGCGACGCGGTGACGCTGCTCGGGCCGGCGGGCGTACACCCGGCGGAAAGCTGGGTCGGGCGCATCGTAGACGCCTTCGGCCAGCCGCTCGACGGGCGGCCGCTCGCGGCGGGTTCCGCCAGCGCCTCGATCCGGCGGGCGCCGCCGGCGCCGGCGACCCGCAAGGGACTCGGCCTCCGGCTCGGCACCGGGCTCGCGGCGTTCGACACAGTGCTGCCGGTCGCGCGCGGCCAGCGGATCGGCGTCTTTGCCGGCTCGGGCGTCGGCAAGTCCACCCTGCTCGCCGACCTTGCTCGCGGCATCGAGGCCGACATCGTCGTCTACGCCCTGATCGGCGAGCGAGGGCGCGAGCTGCGGGATTTCGTCGACAACGTGCTGGGGCCGGAGGGAATGAAGCGCGCGGTCGTGGTCGCCGCCACCTCGGACCAGGCGCCCCTCATCAAGCGGCGGGCAGCGTGGATGGCGATGGCGACGGCCGAGGTGTTCCGCGACCAGGGCCGCCACGTCCTGCTGCTCATCGACTCGCTGACCCGCTTCGCCGAGGCGCACCGCGAGATCGCGCTGACCGCCGGCGAGGCACCGAGCCTCCGCGGCTTCCCGCCCTCGACCGCAAACCTGATCGCCGCTCTCTGCGAGCGGGCGGGGCCGGGGCCGTTCGGCAAGGGCGACATCACCGGGGTCTTCAGCGTGCTGGTCGCCGCCTCGGACATGGACGAGCCGATCGCCGACATCACCCGCGGCGTGCTCGACGGCCACATCGTGCTCGACCGCGGCATCGCCGAGCGCGGCCGCTTCCCCGCCGTCGACGTCCGCCGCAGCGTGTCGCGCTCGCTGCCCGGCATCGCCACGGAGGAGGAGAACGCGATGATTGCGCGGGTCCGCAGGATCCTGACGACCTACGAGAATTCCGCGCTGATGATCCAGACCGGCCTCTACGCGCCGGGCAGCGACGCGGGCATTGACGAGGCGATCCGCGTCTGGCCACGGCTCGACGCGCTCTTCACCGAACGCTCGCCCGGCGTGCCGGAGAGCTTTGCGAAGCTCTCCGCCGCGCTCGGCGAGTGACCGGTCGGGTCAGGCGGGTGTCGCGTCGGGCTTCGGGCCGGCGCCGCGGATGTTGACGAAGGTCGAGAGCAGATCGAACCAGAAGGGGGCGCCGAGCGAGACGGCACAGACCGTGACGATGAGCCCGACGACCTTCAGGAGCGTCAGCCGCGCGAATTCTCCCGGGCCGTTCCACTCCTCCACCGTTTTCGTCGTGCCCGGCATCTCGGCGGCGCTGACGGCTTCCGGCCACGGCAGCAGCCGTGCCTGCCGAAACCAGGCGTCCTCCGGGGTCCAGCCGAAGAAGGCCGGGTTCGCACGGTCGAGGTCGTCCTGCACCTGCCTGATGAGGCAGGCTTCGTCCTTGTCGTCCGCGCAGGCCTTGAGACCGTCCGCAACCGCGGTGTCGGCCAGATCCGCCATCTCGGTCCGAAGGGCGTTGTTGACCTGCAGTTCCTCGGCGAGGCGCACCGAGTCGACATTGAGGACGACCGCGAGGACGAGGGCGACGATGAGCGAAACCGCCTTCATGTAGCGGGCATAGGCACCGGTGAGGCGTTCCTGCATGCTGTCGTACCAGTCCCCGAGGCTCGCCTGGAAGGCTTCGAGGTCGCCGCGCGCGTCATCGACCGCCTCGGCCAGCACGTCGCGGATGCGGCTGTCGGGCAGGTTGCCGAGCGCGCCGCGGATCTGGCCGATGGGATCGTTCGCCCCTGTCTTGTCCATCACGGAGAGCGCCTGGGAGAGCGCCTTGGCAAAGTTCTTCGCCGAGATGTAGGAGGGGTGCCCGTCGAGGTAGGCGGCGGAGGCGGCCTCGGGACCGGGAAAGGCATTGTTCCGGATGCTGACGCGGGCGGGATGCTCGTCGGTGCGTCCTGCCTGTGAGGCTTCCCCGCCGCTGGATATGTGGCCGTTGGCATAGAAGCGGGCGCGCAGTTCGTCGTTGTCGATGAGCTGCACGATTGTCTGAAGAAGCATCTTCGGACGCTTCCGCAGCTGGATGGCGATGAGTTCGTTGATCGCCGTCACGACAAGGCTCAGGATCAGGAAGACCATCATGAGCGAGATCGCGACCTCGACGTAAATGCCCATTGGAATGCACCCCACGACAAAAGGGACGCAACCGGCGTCCTTCGGAAAAATTCGGGCAAGGAGGCAGAGCCGGGAATATCGGCCGAATGCACGTAAAACGATGGGATTTATACCGCAGCCCGCGATTCCGATCAACCGGACCGCGCCCTTTTCCGGCACCGGTGATATCCTGGCGGCAGGGCAAGGGAGGGACGCGGATGGACACCGGGCATGGTGCGGTGCTGGCGCGGGTGGTCGGCCGCGTGCAGGGGGTCGGCTTCCGGGCCTGGACCCGCGCCACGGCGGAAGCAACCGGGGTTGCCGGATGGGTGCGGAACGAGCCCGACGGCGCGGTGCTCGCGCTTTTCGTCGGCGACCCGGCCGATGTGTCGCGGATGGTGGACGCGCTCTGGCGCGGCCCAGCGGCGGCGGCGGTGCGCGACGTCGCTGTGACCCCGGCGCCACCTGGGACGGAGGCGCGCGGGTTCAGGATCGAAAGCGGTCGGTAGGACGCCCGGAAGGCGCCAGCCTGTCCGGATCGCGGGTCAGGCCACCGGCAGGCAGAGGTCCGTGAGAAGCTCCGCGTCCGGGACCTCTCCCGGCGTGTTCCGGTAGATTTCGAGCGCCGGCGCCTCGCGGCGGCCGAGTTCCGCCATCGGGAACCATTCGCGCATCAGGTAGACCCACGCGTCGCCGAGGCCGGCATAGGGTCCCTTGTGGTGCAGCACGGCATGACGCCCCGCCGGCACCAGCACTTCCTCCAGATCCGCGGGCAGCGGCAGGTCGTCGCGCACCGCGATCCCGGCGAGCGCACGCAGGTCCGCCGGGGGTACAGCCTCGGGATCGTCGAGATAGACCCCGAGGAAGGCGCTGGCCTCCGGCCAAAGGCCGGCGGTGCCCGCAACCTCGGCGAACCGCTCGAAGGCCGGGCCGATGGTGTCGTAGGGCCCGCGGTGCGGGATTCCGATCACCCGCATCTCCGGCTGTTCCGTCACGTCCACGCGATCCATTGCCGCCTCCCCATGGCTGGTTTCCCGCCCGATAACGCCCCCGTTCCCCCGCTGTTGCAATCCCCCGGGCGCCGATCAATAGTCCGCCCGCACCGACGGAGCGGCAGATGCAGACCTATCTCGACTTTGAAAAGGGCCTCGCCGAGATCGAGGGCAAGGCGGAGGAACTGCGCACGCTGGCGCGCCGCAATGCCGAGATGAATGTCGAGGACGAGGCGGCGGCGCTCGACCGCAAGGCCGCCACGATGCTGGAGGATCTGTACCGCAACCTCGATCCGTGGCGGAAGACGCTGGTCGCGCGGCATCCCGAACGGCCGCACTGCCAGGACTATATCGAGGCACTGTTCACCGAGTGGACGCCGCTGGCCGGGGACCGCAACTTTGCCGACGACCATGCGGTGATGGGTGGCCTCGCGCGGTTCGACGGCCGGCCGGTGGTGGTGATCGGCCACGAGAAGGGAAACGACACCCGCTCGCGCATCGCCCGCAACTTCGGCATGGCGCGGCCCGAGGGTTATCGCAAGGCCATCCGGCTGATGGATCTCGCCGACCGTTTCGGCCTGCCGGTTGTGACGCTGGTCGACACGCCCGGCGCCTATCCCGGCAAGGGCGCCGAGGAGCGCGGGCAGGCCGAGGCGATTGCCCGCTCGACCGAGAAATGCCTGCAGATCGGCGTGCCGCTGGTTTCGGTCATCATCGGCGAGGGTGGGTCGGGCGGCGCCGTCGCCTTCGCCACGGCGGACCGCATCGCGATGCTGGAGCATTCGATCTATTCGGTGATCTCGCCCGAGGGTTGCGCGTCGATCCTGTGGAAGGACGCCGAGAAGATGAAGGAGGCGGCGGAGGCTTTGCGCCTGACGGCTCAGGACCTCCTGGCGCTCGGCATCGTCGACCGGGTAGTGCTGGAGCCGATGGGCGGGGCGCAGCGCGACAAGCCGGAGGCCGTCGCGCGCGTCGGCACCGCGATCCGCGACCTCCTCGGCGAACTCACGGGCCTGTCGCCCGCCGACCTGCGCGCGGCACGCCGCCGCAAGTTCCTCGACATGGGCCAGCGGTCGCTCGTGGCGTAGGGGCCAAGGCCGCACGCCGTGGCCCGAACCGGGCGATCGTCCTGAACAGGGCCTCAGCCGCGTTTCGGACGCCCGGCGAGGAAGAGCTTGTAGCCCCCGTGCTCCTCGATCTTCTCCCACTCCCGGAAGGCGGCGGTCAGCGGCGCCTCGTAAGGAAGCTGGCGGTTCGCCACCATCAGGAAGCGGCCGGCGGGCTTCAGCAGCCGCGCGGCGGCGGCAATGAAGCTGGCGCCGAGCGCCGGGTCGGGGGCGCGGCCCTGGTGGAAGGGCGGATTGGCGATCACCCAGTCGCAGGCGCCGGCGCCCGCCCGGCCGCCGAGCTGGCCGACATCGCTCCAGTGGAAGCGCGCCCGGGGGTCGGCCACGTTCTGCCGCGCGGCGTCGAGGGCCAGCGCCTCGGCCTCGTGGAGGTCGAGTTCGACGATCTTCGGGCAGGCGGCGAGCGCCGCATGGGCCAGCCATCCCCAGCCGGCGCCGAGGTCGGCGACCCGGCCGGCGAGGCGTCCGTCGAGCGCCGCAGCCAGCTGCCGGCTGCCGGGATCGGCGTGCTCGGGCGAGAACATGCCCGGCGCGGTCAGGAAACCTTCGGCGTTCCGCGACGGCGCCGCAGCGACCTGCCATTGCGCAACCGCGGGCGGCAACACCTCCGGCCGGCGCAGCCAGACGACCCGGCCGTGCGCCTTCACGTAAGTCCCCTCGATCGGCGCGAGGCCGGCGAGGAGCTTCGCCACCCCGTCGACGCCTTCCGCCTTGGCGCCCGAAAGGACGAGAAGGCCGCCCGGTTCCAGCAGGCCGAACCCGCGGGCGATGGCACCGAGCGTCTCCGCCCGGCTGCGCGTCGCCATGACGACGACCGACGCCGCCGGCCCGTCGAGGGCCCGCACCGCAACCGGACGGTCCTCACGCAGCAGCGCGTCATGGACCGGGCGGAAAGTCTGTTCGCAGGCGAGGCGCTCGGCGGGCACGAAGTCGAGGAACCGCCCCGGCTCGGCGCGGAGCACGAGGACGCGGCCCGAGTCGGGCAGGACCAGCTCACCGGACTCGACGGCGAGCGCGAGGCGATCGGGATGCGGCATGCGGGATGCGGCGCGGGCGGGGCGCCTTATTCCTTTTCCATCGTGCACTGCAGGGGGTGCTGGTTCCGCCGGGCATAGTCCATGACCTGCGTCACCTTGGTCTCGGCGATCTCGAACGAGAAGACGCCGACCACCGCCAGACCCTTGCGGTGCACGGTCAGCATGATGTCGACGGCCTGCTGGTGATTGATGCCGAAGAATCGCTCCAGCACGTGAACGACGAACTCCATCGGGGTGTAGTCGTCGTTCAGCAGCATCACCTTGTAGAGGGGCGGCCGCTGCGTGCGGGTGCGGGTCTTCGTCAGCACGCCGGCGCTGCCGCCCGGTGTCTTGTGGTCCGACGCTGCCATCCTGGGGTCCAAAGGCACGAAAACGGTCTCTATCCGCACACTATAGGCGATCGGCAGGATTAGGAAAGGGGCGGGTGTCCCGCATCCTTTCCCGGGCGCGGGAACCGGCCCGTCCGGCGCCGCCCACCGCGGCCTCCCGAAGGCGACGGCGGCGCGCGCAGGACCGGTCGCCCGAACGGGAAAAAGCCCCGGCGACATCGGTCGCCGGGGACAAATCGTTACTCTCGTCGATCCCGGGTCGCCAGGGAGGAGCAGTGCCCGTTCAGGACGTACCAATCAAGCGCTGAACGAATTCAGCTCAGAGGCTGAACGACTTCACGGCCTCGGTCGCCGCGGTCACGCGGGCGCTGATCGGGGCGCTGATGTCCTTGGCGGCAGCGACGTAGATCTCGTTCATCTTGGTCGCCTGCGAAACGAGGCCCTCGAACGACGCCTGGGCGAAGGAGGTCTGCTTCTCGAAGAGCTCGGTCAGGGTCTTGGCCGAGGCGAAGTCCTGCGCGGCGGCGACGCCATCCTCGAACGACTTCTTCGAGAAGGCGGAGATCTCGGTGCCGATGCCCTCGGCGGCCTTGGCGGCGATCTCGGACGACTTCACGAGAGCGTCGACATTCTCCTGGCCAAAGGCGGTCAGGCCCTCGAAGCCCTTCGAGAACTTCTCGAACTGCTCGGTCAGGTTCTTCTGGGTGTCGGCGACGAACGTCTCGACCTTGGCGGTCGCTTCCTGCATCACGTTGGTGACGTCGGTGGTGGCCTTCTCGGCGGCCTTGGTGGCACGGGTGCTCATGGGGTTTCTCCGGTCTGTATCGTTTTCCGATAGCCCAGAACATAGGCACTTTGCTGCGGCGCGTCAAGACATTTTGCTGCGGTGCGTCAAAATGCCCGCTCCCCGTGGAAGTGACGCGCGAGCGCCACATCGGAGCCCTCTCTAAACAAAGCTGTTTTCCGGCCCGGAACGCCATGCTAGCTTAACGGAAAATCAAGCATTCGCCGGCAAGCGTTTGCGATAATCCAGAGGCAAGGCGCCCCAGGCGCCGGAGGCAGTGATGGTGAAATCCGGCTACCGCGGGATGATTCTCGCGCTTGCAGTGATTTGTGCCGCGTCAGCGGCGGCGGCCCAGCAGTACGAGACCCTGGTGATGGATGCCCGGACCGGCAAGGTCATCCAGGCGTCGAACGCGGACACGCGGACGCACCCGGCCTCGCTGACCAAGATGATGACGCTCTACATCGTCTTCGACCAGATTCGGCAGGGCCGGATGTCGCTGGACCAGAAGATCACCGTCTCGGCCCACGCCGCCGCGGAACCGCCGTCCAAGCTCGGCCTCAAGGCCGGCCAGCAGATCGAGTTGCGCTATCTGATCCGCGCCGCAGCGATCAAGTCCGCCAACGACGCCGCGACAGCGATGGGCGAGGCAGTCGGCGGGTCGGAGCCCGGCTTCGCGGCGCTGATGAACCAGTATGCCCGCGCGATGGGCATGACCAACACCACGTTCAAGAACGCGAACGGGCTGACGCGCGAGGGGCATATGTCGACGGCGCGCGACATGGCGACGCTCGGCCGGCGGCTCGTCTATGATTTCCCGCAATATTACAACATCTTCAGCCGCACCTCCACCTCGGCGGGCGTCGCGACGATCAAGAACACCAACCGCCGCCTGCTCGACGCCTATCCCGGCGCGGACGGCATCAAGACCGGCTACACCAAGGCCGCCGGCTTCAACCTCGTCTCCTCCGCCCAACGCGGCGACAAGCGGGTGATCGTGGCGCTGCTTGGCGGCAAGTCCACCGCCCAGCGCAATGCCGAGGTGGCGCGGCTGATGGACATGGGCTTTGCCAAGATGCCGACGGTCGCCCGTGTCGTGCCGCCGACCCCGCTGCGCACCACCGTCGCGGCCGCGGCCCCGGCAACGCCGAAGGCGTCCGCCGCCACCGTCGCGATGGCAGACCCCGGCGACGTCGAGGACGGAATCGCCGTCGCCGCCAGCGCCCGCCCGGTTCCCCGCACCGAGCCGATCGCCAGCCGCAACAGCACAACGATCGCCGCGGCAATCGCCGAGGTTAACGCCGAAATCGCCGCCAACCAGGCGAGTCGCGAGCCCGGTCGTCCGATGCCGCGGCCGGGATCGGCCGCGCCCGCGGCGGCGGCCGTGGCCGGCCCCGGATCCGCCTCGACCTTTGCGGTCGCGGCGGCGCAGCAACGGCAGCGCACACAGCCAACCGCCGAGGACATCGCGCCGATCGAGGTGGCGACGGCCGGCGGCGGCACAACCGGCGGTAACGAATGGGGCGTCCAGCTCGGCACGTGGCGGGCCAAGGGCGACGCCGAGCGGCAATTGCTCACCACCGCGCTCAAGGACGTGCCGGAACTGTCCGGCGGCCTGCGCCGGGTGGAAAACGCCAAGGTGCAGGGCATCACCGTCTTCCGTGCGCAGTTCGTCGGGCTGAGCCAGGCGGACGCGCTCGGCGCCTGCGCCGCGCTCGCCCGCATGCAGGCCGACTGCGTGCCGCTGGCACCCGGAATCTGAAGCCCGGAAATCTGAAGCCGGGGGTCTGGCGGACTCGGCCCAAATGCCCGGGTCAGCGCCCTGCTCCGGCGTCGGCAGTCGCGCGGGGGTATTGCGCCGTCTCTAGAGAGCATCGGCGGCGAGATCCCGCGCGAAGAGAACAGACGCCGAGGCCGTTACGCCGCCTCGGCGGTTTCCGCCCGCACCCACGCGATCGCCGGCGTCTCGTAGGGGTGCAGCGCCCGCGCCGCCGCCGCCAGCCTCGGGAAAAGGTCGGCGCGGGTCTTCAGCACCAGCGGCACCTCCTCCGCCCGCTCGATCGCCCCCTTCCAGTGATAGAGGCTCGTGCAGGGCGCCAGCAGGTTGGCGCAGGCCGCGAGGCGCCGCCCGACCAGCGCCGTGGCAATCGCCTCCGCCGTGGCGCTGTCCGGGCAGAGGATTTCCACCGTCACCAGGTCCGTCACGTGCTCATCCTCCTCGCTCCAGTTGACCGACGCGCGGCCTTTCCCCGGACGATGCCATCCTGGACAGGGAGACAGAAGCCAATGGCGCCACCGCCTTTCGCTGCGGCATCGTCCCGGCAACCGATTGACTTCGCCGCCCTGCCCCGCTATGGACCGCGCTCCCAATTCGGGCGCCCCGAATCCGCGCGGCGCCTCCAGGAGATGAGACGATGAAACGGACGTTCCAGCCGAGCAACCTCGTGCGCAAGCGCCGCCACGGCTTCCGCGCCCGGATGGCCACCAAGGGCGGCCAGCTCGTGCTCAACCGGCGCCGCGCCCGCGGCCGCAAGCGCCTGTCCGCCTGACCGCGGGCGGCCGATGCCGGCCGCAGCCGAGGGCGCCGCGGTGCTCGTCACGCTGACCCGCCGCGCCGACTTCGTCGCCGCCTCGCGCGCCCGCCGGCAGTCCCGGCCGGGACTGCTGCTGCAGGCGCGGCAGAGGGCGGCGGACGAAACCGCCGATCCGGTGCGGGTCGGCTATACCTGTTCCAAGAAGGTCGGCAACGCCGTCGCCCGCAACCGGGCGAAGCGGCGGCTGCGGGCTGCTGCCCGCGCCGTGCTGCCCGGCGCCGCCCGGCCCGGCTGGGACTATGTGCTGATCGGCCGTCCGGACGTCACGGCCGCGCGGCCTTTTGCCGCGCTCTGCGACGACCTCGCGACCGCGGTCGCCGCTATCCACGAAGCCCGCCGATGACTGACCCCCTGCCCGACCGGCCCGGAGATCCGCTCCCCGATCGGCTCATCGTGTTCGACGTCGACGGCACCCTCGTCGACAGCCAGCACCTGATCGTCGCCGCAATGGCACAGGCGTTCGCCGACTGCGGGCTGCCGCTGCCGCCCCGGCCAACCGTCCTGTCGGTTGTCGGCCTGTCGCTGATCCCTGCCATGGCGAAACTCGTGCCGGACACGCCGGACGCCGCCCCCGCGCTCGCCGACGCCTACCGCGCAAGCTTCTATAGCCGGCGCACCGCAGGGGACAGCGCGCCGCTCTATCCCGGCGCGCGTGACACGCTGAGGATGCTGGCCGCCGCGCCCGGAACCCTGCTCGGCGTCGCGACCGGCAAGGCGCGCCGCGGGCTTGACCACGTCCTCGCCCAGCATCGGCTGGAGGACCTTTTTGTCACGCTGCAGACCGCCGACAACCATCCGTCCAAGCCGCATCCGGCGATGCTGGAGGCCGCCCTTCTGGAGACGGGGTGCGCCGCGGACCGGGCGGTCATGATCGGAGATACCGAGTACGACATCGCGATGGGCCGCGCCGCCGGCATGGCGACGATCGGCGTCAGCTGGGGCTACCACCCGGAGGCGCGGCTGCGCGAAGCCGGCGCGGACGCCATCGCCGACGACTTCCCGGCGCTTGAGGCGGCGCTCGCCGCGCTCGCCCGATGAACTGGGGACCGCGCCGACGGTTCTGGACCGCCGCGACCAGCCGGCCGGAGGCGGGCGGGTTTACCGTCCTGCTCGACGGGCGGCCGCTGCGCACTCCCGCCGGGGCGCCGCTCACCGTGCCGACCGCCGGATTCGCGGCTGCGATCGCCACGGAGTGGAACGGCCTCGCCTCCGAAATCCTGCCCGACCGGCTGCCGATGACCCGCAGCGCCAACGCGACGATCGACCGGGTTGCGCCGAACCCCGGCCCGGTCGTCGACGCCGTCGCGGGCTATGGCGCCAGCGACCTCATCTGCTACCGCGCCGAGGCCCCGACCGGGCTCGTCGCCCGGCAGGCCGCGGCGTGGGATCCCTGGCTGGCCTGGGCCGCCGAGCACTACCGGGCGCCGCTCCGCCCCGTCACCGGCGTGATGCACCAGCCACAGCCGGCAGCGAGCCTTGCCGCGCTGCATGCCGCGGTCGCCGCGCATGGGCCCTTTGCCCTGACCGCGCTCCACGAACTCGTCGCCCTGTCGGGCTCTCTCGTGCTCGGGCTGGCGGTGTCCGCCGGCGCGCTTGAGCCCGGGGCCGCCTGGGCGCTGTCGCAGCTCGACGAGGCGTGGCAGGCGGAGCAGTGGGGCATCGACGCGGAGGCCGAGGCAGCGGCAGAAAGCACCGCGGCGAGCTTTGATTGTGCGGCGAAAATCATCCGCCTGTTGCGCGACTGACTATCGAGCGCACGGTTTTAGCGCAGCGCAGCGCATTTCCGCGGCAGCGCCCGCGTACTGCCGACATGGTTATCAGTCAGTTGACCGCCCGCTTGACCTTTTCCTGATCCACCGAGAGACTGGCGCCCGAGACCGCGGAACGCGGGTACGCTGGCGACCGCGTCTCAGGGCGCAAATCCCGCCGCAGTGCGGACGCCAACAGGAAGGGGAAGACGAATGAAGAAGTATCTTTTCGGGACAGCCGTGGGGCTGTCCCTGATGGCGGGCGCGGCCTCCGCGGCGACGCTTGACGACGTGAAGGCCCGCGGTGCGCTGAAATGCGGCACCAATACCGGCCTCGCGGGTTTTGCCGCCCCCGACGCCAGCGGTGTCTGGAAAGGCTTCGACGTCGACCTGTGCTATGCGCTTGCCGCGGCGATCTTCGGCGACCCGACCAAGGTCGAGTTCACGCCGACCACCGGCGAGACCCGCTTCACCGCGCTGGCCTCGGGCGAAATCGACGTGCTGGTCCGCAACTCGACCTGGACCTTCACCCGCGACGTCGACCTGAAGCTCGATTTCGTCGCGGTCAACTACTACGACGGGCAGGGCTTCATCGTCTCGAAGGACCTCGGCGTCACCTCCGCCAAGGAGCTCGACGGCGCCACCGTCTGCATCCAGACCGGCACCACGACCGAGCTCAACCTCGCCGACTTCT
>JBGALW010000320.1:0-2034 GCA_044223585.1 Amaricoccus sp. | reverse complement strand
GGAGCCCGCTATTTGATGGCCACCAAAAAAGAACTCCTGGCGCAGGAAGTCGCCAAAGCCGTCGGTGCAGGCAAGGCGGTCGCGCTCGAAACGGTTGACTTCAACGACCCGAACCGCCCCAAGACCTGCCTGGAGGTGGATTTCCCGATCCTGCCGGTCAATCAGGTGGCGATCATCGAAGGCAACGCGGGCAAGCCGATCTACCAGATGTCGAAGTGGTGGGCGCGGCGGCGTTCCAGCGTGTTCCGCTCCATGCTGATCGCGGCGGCCACCTCGGCCGGGATGCCCTCGACGTACAGCCTCGCACCGCGCGCGATCGGCAGCGCCCCGTTGTTCGTCAGCACCGTGACCGACGCGCGCTGCGCCTCGTTCCCGGCCGCGCGGAGCTCCTCCGTCCCGACGAGGTCGTCGACGGCACCGACGTCGACGTACGGGTTCTCGAACAGGCCCAGCTCGAACTTCTCGCGCAGGATGCGGCGCAGCGACACGTCCAGCCGCTCCTCGCTGACGCGGCCGGAGTTCACCAGGTCGAGGAGGATGTCGTCACACTGCTCGCCGCCGAACTGGTCGCATCCGGCGTCCAGGATCTTGACCATGCGCTCGTGCGGCGTGAGGTGCTCGGCGCCCCAGGCCCGCGCGGGGTGCACGGTCCCGAGCAGCGACTGGTCGGTGATCAGGCCCCAGTCGGTGCAGACGATGCCCTCGAAGCCGAAGCGCTCGCGCAGCAGTCCCGCGATGACGCCCTTGTTGAGGCCGAAGCCGACCTCTTCGTACGCGGTGCCCATCGGCTTGCCGTAGTACGGCATGATCTGGCGGGTTCCCGCCTCGAAGGCCCGCAGGAACGGCTTCAGGTGGTAGTCGAACGCGCCGCCGGGGTACACCTGCTCGGCGCCGTACGGGAAGTGCGGATCCTCGCCGTCCTTCTGCGGGCCGCCGCCGGGGAAGTGCTTCGTCATCGCCGACACCGACCCCGGGCCGAACGACTTGCCCTGGAGACCGCGGATGTAGGCCGCGCCCAGCTCGCCGGAGAGATCGGCGTCCTCGCCGAAGGTCTGCAGCTGACGCGCCCAGCGCGGCTCGGTCGCCAGGTCGATCTGCGGGTGCAGGGCGACCCGGATGCCGACGGCGGCGTACTCCTGCCGGCAGATCTCGGCGAAACGCCGGACGAGCGCGACATCGCGGGTCGCGGCGAGACCCAGCGATTCGGGCCACTGCGAGAACGCGCTGGTGAAGATCGCCGTGCCCGGGTTCTCCGTGTACGAGTGACGCGGGTCGGTCGAGATCGTCACGGGGATGCCGAGGCGGGTGCCGGCCGCCAGCTCCTGCAGCGCGTTGTGCCACCGCGCGAGCATCGGCGCCGACGGCACGGCGCCCAGCACGTTGAAGTGCGAAAGGTGCCGGTCGGCGACGTACTCGCGATTGGATGCGATGCCGAACTCGGGGTTGCCCTCGGAGAGCTCGCCGTCATCGCCCGCCGAGATCATGGTGTGGCAGAACTGCCCGACCTTCTCCTCCACCGTCATCTGAGCGAGGAGGATCTCGACCCTCTCGCCGACGGGAAGGGATGCGTCACGGTACCGCGTGTCGACAGTGGCATCATTGCTCATCGCGGCAGTCTAGGGGTTCCCTGGGCGAATCCCTTCATCTGTACGGTTTTCGTGTCTGGGTTGCGGCAGCCGGCCGCGGCGGTTGGTTCGGTCGGATCGCGGACGTGTTTCGTCCGGGTCGGGCGGTACGTTCCTGCCATGAGCGAGTACCGGGTCGAGGCGCTGTCCGAGGCCACCTGGCCGGCGTTCGAGGCGTTGGTGGCTAAGCACAACGGCATCTTCGGCGGCTGTTGGTGCATGTGGTTCCAGCCGGACGCCGATCGTGACGGCCACGGCGGGGGACAGGCGGCCAAGCATCGGCTGGTCGTCCAGGGGCGCACGCACCATGCCCTGGTGATGGATGGCGACGCGGCGGTCGGCTGGTGCGAGTACGGCACGCCCGAGGAACTGCCGCGGATCTACCACCGCAAGGAGTACGAGGCGAGCG
>JBGALW010000078.1:0-18777 GCA_044223585.1 Amaricoccus sp. | reverse complement strand
GGCAGCTGCGTCGGCGCGGTGATCCTGCTGCGGCCGGCGGCGGGGCTCGACCTCGGATGCGGACTGGCGCTGCTCGGCGGCGCGCTGCTCGGTGCCTATCTTGCCGCGACGCGTGGCGCTCGCCGGCGAACCGACCCGCTTTCGACACTGGCGGTCCAGTCGCTGCTCGGCGCCGGCCTGATCCTGCCCTTCGCCCTGGCCGGCGGAATCCCCGAGGCCACCGGACGGCTGGTGCTCGGCGCCCTCGCGCTCGGCGGCCTTTCGGCGGTCTGCCACTTCCTTACAGTCGCCGCCTACCAGCGCGCCGACGCCGGGGCGCTGGCGCCCTTCCTTTATTTCAATCTCATCACCGCCGCCGCGGCGGGATTCCTCTGGTTCGGCGAGGTTCCCGACCAGCGGGCGATTCTCGGACTGATGGCGATCACGATCGGTGGATTGCTCAGCCTGTGCCACCCGACGCACGGTCTGAAGGGCCTTCGGATTGCGTGACAGGTCACGCAATCCATGGTTTACTTGACGGGTTGATGACATCCGACAGGAGGTATGGCATGAGCGTGGGTTCCCACCTGGGAGAGCTTCGCCGGAAACACCAAGCCCTTTCGGCGATCATCGAGGAGGAGCAGCGAAAGCCCTCCAGCGATGATCTGGAAATCAAGCAGCTCAAGCTCAAGAAACTGCATCTGAAGGAAGAAATCGAGCGGCTCGCCTCGCAGGTGTGAGGGGAGGCCACCCGACCGGAATTCCGGCGTATCGCGGTGCGGCCGCAGACTACGTCGGGGCGAATCGCCGCCGGGCCCGAAGGGGCCTGCGGCATCCCGACGGGAGCGCGGACGACTTTCCCAAGGTCCATTTGATCGCACGGCGCCAATCCATCGGCGAAGGCGTGTCCTGCGGCTGTGGTCGGCCCGTGCCGCAGCCAAGCCTACCGTTGCTGCTGCGTGGAAGAATCGTCCTCGCGCATGTACTTTACCGTCCTCCGCCCCTGTCACGGCGGCCACTCGCGTGCTAGGTCGCGCGCCAGCAAGCGATCCCCGAGGAGGAAATCGATGCCGGAACTGACCGCGGAAGGACGCAGCCGGGCGGCGGAAGTGGCCGCAAGGCACGGCGTGTCCGCGTCGACGGCAGAGACCCTGCTGCTGGCGCTGGCGGCAACCGGTGGCGGCCAGGCGCAGTTCAGCATCCCCGAGCTCGGCGGCATGGGCCAGTGGTCGCGCGGCGGGATGGTCATGGTCGGCGACATGTTCAACAATGCGCTGAAGGCGAGGGTCGATGCCCTGTGCGCCGACCTCGCGGCGCTGGTCGATCAGCCCGGCCTCGTGAAGGCCGGAACGCTGATGGGCGCCGGCTGGTGGCCGGCAGATCTCGGGACGCCGAGTTCGGCCGGGGCGCAGAACGAGATGCGCTACGCCTTCTTTCCGGAAACCCGGCGACTCGCGGTGAGCGACGCGGGCCGCGTCACGATCTATGACACCGGCGATCACCGCTTTGGCGGTTTCGGCCA
Source organism: Amaricoccus sp. (assembly GCA_044223585.1). GTDB lineage: Bacteria > Pseudomonadota > Alphaproteobacteria > Rhodobacterales > Rhodobacteraceae > Amaricoccus. The sequence goes on along the minus strand of JBGALW010000078.1, from coordinate 17,276 downwards.
GCAGCAGGGATCGGACCGAAGCCTGACCTTCTCGAGCCAGCACGGGACCGTGCGGCTGAGCGATCTCGCTGTGGCCGCCGGGGCCGCCGCGCAGGCAGCGCCGACGCCGACCGCGCCAGCCGAGCATGTGACGCCCGCCCGACCGACCGCTTCCGCGCCGGAGGCCCCTGCGGCCCCCGCGCCGGCGGCTGCTCCTGCGGCACCGTCGGGGGGAGGATCCTCCGACGACATCTTCGGCAAGCTGGAGCGGCTGGCGGATCTTCGGGCCAAGGGCATCCTCTCGGATGCGGAGTTCGCATCGAAGAAGACCGAGCTTCTGGCGCGGCTGTGATGCGCACGCGTTATCCGATAACCGGATGTTATGATGCATTTCAGGTTGCGTTAAGACTCGAAACCGTTACGTTAGTCTTAAGCGGGTGTGGGCGAGCCTAGTATCTGTCGGTATGAACGGCGACTTGTGCGCCGGTGTTGTTGGGAACTCCGGGGCATGCTTGTCCGTGGTCACGTAAAATGGTTCGATACCACCAAGGGCTACGGGTTTGTGGTCAGCGGTGATGGGGAAGGGGACATTCTTCTCCATGGGAACGTCTTGCGCGTATTCGGTTTCACCTCGGTGGCCGAAGGGGCGGAAATCGTTCTGCAGGTCCAGACCACCGACCGCGGCCGGCAGGCGGTAGAGGTGCTCGACATCGTTCCTGCGGCACCCTCGCCCGCCAGTCCGGCGCCGGCGACGATGCCGCCTCCGGAGGCCGGAGGGCCGCTGGAGCCGGCGCGTGTCAAGTGGTTCGACCGGGTCAAGGGCTTCGGCTTCGTCAACATCTATGGCCGGCCGGAGGACGTTTTCCTGCATATGGAGACCCTGCGGCAGTATGGCTATGGCGAGGTCGTCGCCGGGGACGTTCTGGCGGTGCGGGTGACGGCCGGGCCGCGCGGCCCCATGGTCTACGAGGTGCGCAGCTGGGACTATGTCGTCCGGCTGCGGATGGCCGGTGATGTGGCTCCGTAACGCCTGCGCGGCGCTCGGCCTTGCCGGGCTGGCGGCCGTCCCGGCCCTGGGCGCGGAATGCACGCCTGGAACGCTTGATCTGCGCGATGCCGACACCAGCCTGCGGTTCAAGGTCGAGGTGCAGGACACGGCGGCGGAACGGGCCGAGGGCCTGATGTTCCGCGAGAGCCTGCCGAAGTTCTCCGGCATGCTGTTCGTCTACGAGACGCCGCAGCCGGTGGCCTTCTGGATGAAGAACACCCTGATCCCCCTCGACATGCTGTTCTTCGACGGCGCCGGCCGGCTGGTCGCGATCAAGGAGAACGCCCAGCCGCACGACGAGACGCCGGTGTTTGGCGGCCGGGAAGTGCGCTATGTGCTGGAAATCAACGGCGGGCTTGCCCGCTCGCTCGGGATCGGCGCGGGCGCGGAGATCCGCAGTCCGGCGCTGGACCAGGCGACGGCCGGGTGGCGTTGCTGAGGAATAATTTCCCTCGGCGCTGGCGTACACAAAGCATGCACAATGCATGCACCATCCATGCACCGCTTTTCGGGCGGGTTGCAGGACCGTTAACGGGGCGCTGGCAGCCCGCGACGCGCAACAGGGGCTTTTGCGCGCCGCCCGGCTGCGCTAGAGCCGGGACGTCGGGGCGTGGCGCAGCCTGGTAGCGCGACGGTTTTGGGTACCGTAGGTCGTAGGTTCGAATCCTATCGCCCCGACCAGCCTGCCCCAGAGCTTGCCGGGGCACCGGAAGCGGACCCGCTGGACGGCGCCGCCTAATCCGATCCCGCCTGCCACGCCACGAAGATCGCCCGGAAGTCGTTGACGTTGGTCAGGGTCGGGCCGGTGACGACGGCGTCGCCGAGCGCCTCGAACAGCACATGGGCGTCGTTGTCGGCGAGCCGGGCGCGCGGGTCGATGCCGAGGGCGCGGGCGCGGACCAGCGTGTCGGGCGTCACGACGGCCCCGGCGGCGGGGCCGCCGCCGTCGATGCCGTCGGTGTCGCCGGCCAGCGCCCAGACGCGCGGCAGACCGTCGAGCGCGACGGCGAGGCCGAGCAGGAACTCGACGTTGCGACCGCCGCGGCCGGCGCCGCGCACCGTCACGGTCGTCTCGCCGCCGGAGAGCAGCACGCAGGGCGGCGGGACCGGGTGACCGGTGGTCGCGGCGGCACGGGCGACGCCGGCCATCAGCCTGCCGACCTCCGCCGCCTCGCCCTCGAGCGCGTCGCCAAGGATCAGCGGTGCGATTCCCGCCGCGCGGGCGGCGGCGGCGGCCGCCTCACGCGACTGGAGCGGCGTGGCAATGAGCGTCGTCCGGGCCGTCGCGAGGCGCGGGTCGCCGGGCTTTGGCGTCTCGTCCGCCGCCGCGGCGAAGTGCGCTCGGACGGCGGGCGGCACGTCGATGGCGTAGCGCCGCAGGATGGCCTCGGCGTCGGCGAAGGTGCTCGGGTCCGGGACCGTCGGGCCGGAGGCGATCGCCGCCGGGTCGTCGCCGGGCACGTCGGAGATGACGAGGCTCACCACCTTCGCCGGAAAGGCCGCGGCCGCGAGGCGGCCGCCCTTCACGGCCGACAGGTGGCGGCGAACGGTGTTCATCTCCGCAATGTTCGCGCCGCTGCGCAGCAACGCGGCGTTGACCGCCTGCTTGTCGGCGAAGGGGATGCCCTCGGCGGGCAGCGCCAGAAGCGCGGAACCGCCGCCGGAGATCAGGCAGAGCACGAGGTCGTCCGGACCGGCGTCGCGGGCGATTTCCAGCATCCGGGCGGCGGCGGCGCGACCGGCCTCGTCCGGGACCGGATGCGCGGCCTCGACGATCTCGATCCGGTCACAGGGGACGGCGTGGCCGTAGCGGGTGACGACGAGGCCGGTCAGCGGGCCGGACCAGGCATCCTCGACCGCCCTTGCCATGGCGGCGGACGCCTTGCCGGCGCCGAGCACGATGGTCCGTCCCGCGGGCGGCGGCGGCAGGTGGCTGGCGACGATGCCGGAAGGCAGGGCGGCGGCGACCGCGGCATCGTACAGGCTGCGAAGGAAGGCGGGGGCGTCGCGGTCGGGGATGGCGGGCATCGGCGGGCTTTCGAAGCGGGATTCAGCGGGGATTTCCGACGGATGGGCCGGGACTCACGCCGGGATCAGAGCCGTCCCGGAACTCGCGAACAAGGCTAGAACAGTTTTAGCGGGTTTTACGATCATTTAAGGACCGCATGGGTAGCTTGATGGGACCGAAAGCAGAACGAGAGTCGCCGCGATGGACCAGCACACTCCGCATGACTCGCTCACCGGGCGACTTGAGTCCAACGCGCGGCTTCGGTTCAACGTGGCGCAGGCGCTGGCCCAGGGCCGCATGGCGTTTCACTACCAGCCGGTCGTCATGGCCAAGGACCCGCGCCGTCCCGCCTTCTTCGAATGCCTCGCGCGGATCCGCCAGTCGAACGGCACGCTGATGCCGGCCGGCGACTTCGTCCCGTCGGTGGCGGCCGGCTCGCTCGGCCGGGCGATCGACCGCCTGGCGCTGGAGCACGCCCTGAAGACGCTGGCCGACAATCCGGGCCTGCGGCTTTCGGTCAACATGTCGCCGCTGTCGATGGGCGACGAAGGCTGGCTCGAGATCCTCGCGGCGGCGACCCGCGCCAACCGCGGCGCCTGCGGGCGGCTGATCGTCGAGATCACCGAGGACGCGGCGGTGCAGAACGCCGACCTGACGCTCGACTTCATGGACCACGTGCGGGCGAGCGGCTGCGCCTTCGCGCTCGACGACTTCGGCGCCGGGGCGACCGGCTTCAAGTACTTCCGGGATTTCCGCTTCGACGTCGTCAAGATCGACGGGGCGTTCGTCCGGGGCGTGCATGCGGCCCGCGACGCGCAGGTGCTGATCGAGTGCCTGACCGCCGTCGCCCGGCATTTCGAGATGATGACGGTCGCCGAGCAGGTGGAGACTCCGGCGGACGCGGCCTGGCTGCGCGCGCTCGGCGTCGACGCCATGCAGGGCTGGCTCTATGGCAAGCCGTCGAGCCTGCCGGTCATGCCGGAGGCCGCGCCGGATCACCGCGCCGCCTGCTGAGGCACATCCCTTCGTTGATCTGATCCAGCTGAATTCTCGCAATAATTGCGATCCTCCCCGACCCTGGTAGGGTCGGGCCAGCAATCCTTGCAAATTGCCCCGGAGTGTTGTCATTAGCCGGTGACTGCACGCGGAGGTATGCATGGCCGACGTCAACCGGGGCAATCGCCCGCTTTCACCACACCTCCAGATCTACAACCTGCCGATGGCGGCGCGCATGTCGATCCTGCACCGCATCACGGGATGCGGTCTGGCGCTCGGCGCGGTCATCGTCGTCTGGTGGTTCCTCGCGGCGGCACGCGGGCCGGTGGTATTCGACACCGTGGACGGCATCGTCACCTCCTGGATCGGCGGCCTCGTGCTGCTCGGCTGCCTCCTCGCCTTCTGGTATCACTTCTTCACCGGCGTCCGGCATCTCGTCTGGGACGCCGGGCTCGGCTTCAAGCTCGACGAAGTGGCCCGGAGCGGCCTCTTCGTGCTGGGCGGGGCGGCGGTGATGAGCGTGCTCACCCTGATCATCGCCTTCACCTGAGGAGCCATTCATGCACTATCGCACCGATCGGCAGCGGGTTCGCGGCCTAGGCACGGCAGGGGGCGGCGCGCATCACTGGTGGAGCCAGCGCCTGACCTCGATCGCCATGGTTCCGCTCTCGCTCTTCTTCATCTTTCCGTTCGTGCGCGCGCTCGGTGCGCCGTGGGTCGAGGTGGTCGAAATCTACAGCCGGCCGATGAACGCGATCTTCGCGATCCTGTTCATCATCGTCAGCTTCCGGCACCTGCAGCAGGGCATCCAGGTCGTGCTCGAGGACTATGTCCACGACAAGCCGATGCTGACCGCCGCGCTGCTCGCCAACACGCTCATCACCTGGGCCCTCGCCTTCACCGGCGTCTTCGCGATTGCGAAGATCGCCTTTTCCGCCTGACCGGAGTCCGCCATGGCCGCCTACGAGTTCATCGACCACACCTATGACGTCGTGGTGGTCGGGGCCGGCGGGTCCGGGCTCCGCGCGACGCTCGGCATGGCCGAGCAGGGGCTGAAGACCGCCTGCATCACCAAGGTGTTCCCGACCCGCAGTCACACCGTGGCCGCCCAGGGAGGCATTGCCGCGAGCCTCGGCAACATGGGGCCGGACAGCTGGCAGTGGCACCTCTATGACACCGTCAAGGGGTCGGACTGGCTCGGCGACACCGACGCGATGGAATATCTCGCGCGCGAGGCGCCAAAGGCGGTCTACGAGCTCGAGCATTACGGCGTGCCGTTCAGCCGCACCGAGGACGGGCGGATCTACCAGCGGCCGTTCGGCGGGCACACGACCGAGTTCGGCGAGGGGCCGCCGGTGCAGCGGACCTGCGCCGCGGCCGACCGGACCGGGCATGCGATCCTGCACACGCTCTATGGCCAGAGCGTCAAGCACAAGGCGGAGTTCTTCATCGAGTATTTCGCCATCGACCTGCTGATGGCCGAGGACGGCGCGGTGCAGGGCGTGCTGGCCTGGAAGCTCGACGACGGGACGCTGCACCGCTTCAACGCCAAGATGACCTGCCTCGCGACCGGCGGCTATGGCCGGGCGTACTTCTCGGCGACGAGCGCGCACACCTGCACCGGCGACGGCGGCGGCATGGTGGCGCGGCAGGGGCTGCCGCTGCAGGACATGGAGTTCGTGCAGTTCCACCCGACCGGCATCTATGGCGCCGGCTGCCTCATCACCGAGGGCGCGCGGGGCGAGGGCGGCACCACCAACTCCGAGGCGAAAGCGGTTCATGGAGCGGTATGCGCCGACCTACAAGGATCTGGCGTCGCGCGACGTGGTGTCGCGCCGTGCGACGATCGAGATCCGCGAGGGGCGCGGGGGTCGGGCTGCAGAAGGACCATATCCACCTGCACCTGAACCACCTGCTGCCGGCGGCGCTGGCCGAGCGGCTGCCGGCATCTCCGAGGAGCGCGAAGATCCTCGCCAGCGTCGACGTGACCAAGCCGATCCCGGTGCTGCCGACGGTGCACTACAACATGGGCGGCATCCCGACGAACTACTGGGGCGAGGCGGCGCTGAACCTGGACGGCGACAATCCACCGATCCTGCCGGGGCTGATGGCAGCGGGCGAGGCCGGCTGCGCGAGGCACGGCGCGAAACGGCTGGGGTCGAACAGCTTGATCGACCTCGTATTCGCCGCGGCGATCAAGGCGGCGAGATCGTCGACCTGGGCATCGGCGAACTGGCTGCTGAATCCGGCGTCAGGAGAAGGCGGTCGAGCGGTTCGACGGGCTGCGCCACGCCGATTCTGCGTAATTCCCGACGGCGGTGCTGCGGCTGGAGATGCAGCGGGCGATGCAGGCGATCGCGCGGTGTTCCGCACCGAAAAGACCAGTAGGAAGGCCAGGAGATGGAGAAGATCGCGGCCCGGATGTCGGACATCAAGGTCACCGACGGTTTATGGCTTGAATCGACCAGATGGACGGCGAGCATCAACCTGATGCCGAACGCGCTTCGCCATCATCTTCGGTGCAAGGCGTGCCGAGAGAGCCGCGCGCACGCGCACGAGGACTATCCGAAATGCGACGACGAGGACCGGCAAGCACACCGGCGGTGGTCAATCCGACGATCCGCCGGCCGCTCAGCTACCGCCCGGTGCATCTCGATCCGCTGACGAGGTTCGACGATAGCGGCATCGACCTGAAGAAGATCGCCCGGGCGCGGCTTCATTGAGGAAGGCCGGCCGAACTACTGCTGCCGGAAAACAGCCGCGTCTTCGTCACCGGCAAGACCTGGCCCCGGCCCCGAGGGTGCGCGACGAACATACGCACTTTCCGCATCTATCGCTGGGACCTGATTCCGTCGTAATCCGCAGGTCGACACGTACTTCGTCGACATGGGACAATTCGCGGTCCGATGGTTCTCGACGCGCTGATCAAGATCAAGAACGAGATCGACTCGACGCTGACCTTTCCGCCGCCGGGGCCGCATGGTCTGCGGATCGTGCGCGATGAACATCGACGCGCTGAACACCGCCTGGCCTGGGGTGGGGACATCAAGGGGGACGCGTGGATTCATCTGCTGCCGCACATGCCGGCATGCAGTGCGACCCGTTCCCGACCTGACGCATTTCTGCGTTCCAGCACGCTGTACATCGCCGTGGTTGAGACGGTGATGCCGAGCGGCACGTGGAGTGGAAGCAGTCGATCGAGGACCGGCGGCATCTCGACGGTCTCACGAGTGCGATGTGTGCCTGCTGCTCGACCTCCTGCCTGAGCACAGAACGGGCGACTGCCACCGGGCTGGCGGCGCTGCTGCACGCCTACGTTGGATCATCGATCTGCGCGACGAGGCGACGGGCGATGGCTGGACGACCCGGACGATCCGTTCGTTGCACCAAGCTACCGATCATGAACTGCGCGCAGACCTGGCCGAAGCACCTCAATCCGGCGGTGCGTGATCGCCGCGACGGGGCTGGTATGAACGGCAGATGTAGCCGAAGGCGGCGCCCGCCGGTGGCCGGCCCTGCCATGACCAGCGGGACGATGCGGGCGTACGAGGCACGGCTTCCGAAGCTGATAACGACGCTCGCCGAAGGCTATCGCTGGCCGCAGCTGCGCGCCGACCTGATGGCCGGACTGACGGTGGCGATCGTCGCGCTGCCGCTGTCGATGGCGATCGCCATCGCCTCCGGGGTGTCGCCGGCGCAGGGGCTCTACACCGCGATCGTCGGCGGGTTCCTCGTCTCGGCGCTCGGCGGCAGCCGGTTCCAGATCGGCGGACCGGCGGGCGCCTTCATCGTGCTGGTCGCCGCCACGGTGGCCCAGCAGGGCGTCGACGGGCTGATCCTCGCCACCATCCTGTCCGGCCTGCTGCTGGTCGCCGGCGGGCTGCTCGGGCTCGGCACGTTCGTCAAGTTCATCCCCTACCCGGTGACGGTCGGGTTCACCGCCGGCATCGCCGCGATCATCTTCGCAAGCCAGCTGAAGCCGCTCCTCGGCCTGACGCTGGAGCATGAGCCGGGGCCGCTGATCGAGAAGGTGCAGGCGCTCTGGGCGGTGCGCGACACGATCAATGCGCAGACGGTGGCGCTGTCGCTCGGGTGCGTGCTCGCCCTCCTCGCGCTGAAGCGGTGGCGGCCGCACTGGCCGCGGATGCTGATCGTCGTTGCGCTGGCCTCGGTCGTCGGCTGGGCGCTGCGCCTCGACGTCGCCACCATCGGCACGGCCTTCGGGGGCATTCCGAGCGGCTTTCCCCGGCCGGCGCTGCCGGAGATCAGCGTCGAGCGCGTGGTCGCCGTGCTTCCGGCCGCCTTCAGCTTCGCGCTGCTCGGCGCGATCGAGTCGCTGCTGTCCGCCGTCGTGGCCGACGGGATGACCGGCCGGCGGCATCGCTCGAACACCGAACTCGTCGCGCAGGGCGTTGCCAATGTCGGCTCCGGCCTCTTCGGCGGCTTCTGCGTCACCGGGACCATCGCCCGCACCGCGACCAACGTCCGCGCGGGGGCGCATGGTCCGATCTCGGGCATGGCGCATGCGGGCTTCCTCCTGATCTTCGTCCTCGTGGCGGCGCCGCTCGCCGCCTATGTGCCGCTCGCCGCGCTGGCCGCGGTGCTGGCGCTCGTGTCGTGGGACATGGTGGAAAAGCCGGCGTTCGCCGCCCTGGTGCGGGCGGGCTGGGGGGACGCGACCGTCCTGCTGGTCACGCTGGGGCTGACCCTGTTCCGCGACCTGACCGAAGCCATCGTCGTCGGCTTTTCCCTCGGGGCGGTGCTGTTCATCAACCGCATGGCGAAGGCCGTGGGGGTCGAGGACGCGTCGCGCGATCCCTACCGGGCCGAGACGGACGGCGCCGACCCGGCGGCGGTGGTCTTCCGGGTAACCGGGGCGATGTTCTTTGGCGCGGTGTCGGCGGTGGGGACGGCGCTCGACCGGATCGGTGACGACCATCGGGTGCTGGTGGTCGATCTCTCCGGCGTCACACTGGTCGATTCGTCGGCGGCGAACATGATCGAGGGGCTGGCGCACAAGGCGCACCGGCGGAAGGTCGCGGTCTACCTGAGTGGTGCGAGCCCGTCGCTGCGGCGCGAGCTTCTGACCCACGGGGCGCGGCCGCCGCTGGTCCGCTATGCCGCTTCGATCGAGTCGGCGCTGGCGGCGGCGCGCCGGCGGGGCGAGCTGCCCGCGGCGTAGCGTGGGGCGCGATGTCCCGGGACGAGCCTAGCGGCCATCATTCGGGCGTCGGCGGTTGCGCGGATTTTGCTGTCATCGCGACAGGGCGTCAGCGCGCCTGCCTGGGCTGGCGCGAAGCGCCTGCCAGGGGGGCAGGCAGGCGCTGGCCGTGGTGTAGCAAAGGCGGGTGTATATAGCGGGGGGGCGCATCAGAGTGTTGGTGGACCGCGAGTGATTGTTCCATCAGACCGCGACCACCTCGCCCCGCCACCGCCGGGCGAGCCACAGGCAGGCGGCGATCCCCAGCGCCGATGAAACGACGCCGATGCCATAGGTAAGACCGCCCAGCGCCGGGTAGACGAGCGCCGCGACGACCATCCAGAGCGCCATGACCCCGCCGACCGCCATCGCGCCGGTCGCGCCCTGTGCCGCGGCCGCATAGCGATCCGGCACCGCGCGGCTGATGAAGGCGATCGCCCCGAGATGGCCCATCGCGAAGGTCAGGATGTGCAGCCCCTGCAGCGGCCAGAGCCACAGGCCGGTCGGGTCGGTCATCATCGCTCCCCAGCGCACCAGGCCCCCTGCGCCGCAGAGGACCATCGCCCCGACCGCCCCCAGCCGCGCGACGACGGCGGTGCCGACCGTCAGCATGAACAGGATCTCCGCCGCCACCGACATCGCCCAGAGCGCGCCGATCGTCGGCTCGGACACCCCGAGGTCGCGCCAGTGGACCGAACCGTAGGCGTACATCACCGCATGGCTCGCCTGCAGGCAGGCGACCGCCGCCATGAAGATCGCAAAGACCGGATTCATCACCAGCCGGCCGATCTCGCGCATCCGGGGCGGGATGCGCCCGACCACCCGGCCGCCGATGGCTGGCGCCACTCCTGGCCATGCAGACGACGATCCACCAGAGCAGCAATCCAGGACCTGTCCAGTTGATCAGCGCCCCGACCAGCAGGTTTGAGCCGAGGAAGCCGACCGAGCCGATGCCGCGCGCCTGCGCATAGGCGAACCCCTCGGCCCTCGAGGCCGAGACGCCCAGCGCCTCGGCGAGCGGCCCGAGCCCGGCCATCGTCGCGCCCACCGCCAGCGTCGCGGCCAGCAGCGGACCGCGATGCGTGATCCCGAGGTGCAGCAGGAACAGCGCCAGCGTCGCCAGCGCGCAGACGACGACCGTCTGCCGCCGCGCGTCCAGCCGGTCGGCCAGCGCCGGGATCCCGAGGCCGGCCACCACCCGCACCGCGATGCCGAGCGCGGTGTAGAGCCCCACCTCCTCCGGCGTGAGGCCCCAGTCGGCGAGCCAGAGCGGCCAGAACGGCATGTGCACGCCGGTGGCCATGAACAGCGCCACGTAGAAGCCCGAGGTGTGCAGCCCCGCCCGCCGGAGGATCGCCGGCCGGGTCATCGGCCGGCCGCCGCCTCGGCGCGCGCGAGGTCCCCGGGTTCGTTGACGTTGAGGAACGCCGCCTCGTCCGGGAAGGGCACGACCGCGCAGTCATGGCTCCGCGCCCAGTCCGTCACCCGCCGCGTCCCGGACGCGAGCGCCGCCCGGAGGTCGCCGCGGAGCGCGACCGGCCAGAGGCCGAAGGTCGGATGCCAGCGCGCCGGGCCCGCCGCGACGACGGGCCGCGGCCCCGCCCCGTGCCGGAGCCGTGCGACGAGGTCCGGCGGCAGGAACGGCGCGTCGCCGGGCGCCGTCACCACCGCCTCCGCTCCGAGGCCTGCGGCCCAGTCCATCGCCGCCAGCACCCCGGCGAGGGGACCGAGGTGTCCGGGCACCGCGTCGGCGAGGACGGGCAGCCCGAAGGCGGCGAAGCGCCCGGCCGGCCCGTTGGCGTTCAGCGCCAGACGGTCGACCTGCGGCCGGAGCCGCTCCGCGACATGCGCGAGGATCGGGCGGCCGGCGAGCGGCAGCAGCGTCTTGTCTCCGCCGCCCATCCGCCGCGCGAGCCCGCCCGCGAGGATCACCCCCGCGATCATGCCGTCCGTCATGGCTGTTGTCGTCCTCCCGGCCTCAACCATAGGGAGCCGCCCGGGGCGCGGCAATCGCCCGCAATCCCCCGCCAATTCCCGTGGACGCCCGTGGGGCCGGCGGTTAAGCATCCGCCGCAGGAGGCAACCCCGGATGACCGCTTTCCCGACTCGCCGCGCCTTCTGGCTCGGCGCCCGCGACGCCTTGCCGTTCATTCCCGTCATCGTGCCCTTCGGCATGGTCTTCGGGGCGCTGGCGGGCGGGGCGGGCTGGACCGATGGCCAGATCGTCGGGATGAGCGCGCTCGTCATCGCCGGCGCCTCGCAGTTCACCGCGCTGCAGCTCCTCGCCGACCAGGCGCCGCTCGTGGTGGTGATCGGCACGGCGCTGGCGGTGAACCTCCGGATGGCGATGTATTCCGCGTCGATGGCGCCCTATCTCGCCGACATTCCGGTCTGGCAGCGGGCGCTGATCTCCTATGCGCTGACCGATCAGACCTATGGGCTTGCGATCAACCGCTATGCGCGGTCGCCGGAGATGAGCCGGCAGCAGCGGGTGGCGCATTTTGCCGGGCTCTCGGTGCCGATCTGCATCCCGTGGTATTTCGCCTCCTACGCCGGGGCGGTGCTGGGCGCGGCGATCCCGTCGTGGCTGGCGCTCGATTTTGCGGTGCCGATCACCTTCATCGCGCTCTTTGGCCTGTGGCTGCGCGACATCCCGCAGATCGCTGCCGCCGTGGTGTCGTTCGGCTTCGCGCTGGCGCTCGTCCACCTGCCCTACAGCCTCGGCCTGCTGGCTGCGGCGGTGGCGGCGATGCTCGCCGGTGCGCTGGCCGAGGTGTGGCGGGAGCGGGCGCGATGAGCGAAACCGCCCGCATCTGGCTCGTCATCATCGTGCTCGGGATCGGGACCTTCCTGATCCGCTATTCCTTCATCGGTCTGGTCGGGGGGAAGGCGCTGCCGGCGTGGGCGACACGGCTGCTGCGCTACGTGCCGGTGGCGGTGATGCCGGCCATCATCGCGCCGCTGGTGGTGTGGCCGCAGGCCACCGGCGGCACCCCGGATCCGGCGCGGCTGATCGCGGCCGTGGCGGCGCTGGTGATCGCCGCGACAAGCCGCAACGTCCTTTACGCGATCGCGGGAGGGCTCGCGGTGCTCTATCTGGCGCTGTGGCTGCTCGGATAGGCGGCACGGGGGCAGGGCCCCGCGCCGCCGGTCAGGATGACTACTCCGCGTAGCCCTTGACGACGTCGATGACCATCATGTCGACTTGGTCCTTGCAGTCTGCCGCCAGCTTTTCGTGGATCATGTCGGCGGTCAGCGAGTGTTCCTTCATCATGTCCGAGGTCTCGGACTCGATGGCGGCGATCGTTTCCATCTGCCCGGCATTGTCCATCGCCGAGTAGTCACCGCAGGTGACTTCCATCTGCGCAAACGCCGGAGCGCTGAATGCGCAGGCCAGGCCGGCCGCCATCAGGATGCGCTTCATCTCAGATTCCTCCCGAAATCGTTCTTGGCGCGACCAGCGACTCGCCGGCCGATCAGGAGTGTATCAGGATCGGAACGCGAGCGCTTTCAGAACCTTGTCAGAATCGCGCGAAGCCCGGCCTCGGCCCCGTCCGGGTGGCGCCAGAGCTCGTCCCCGAGCGCGAGGAAGTCGGCGAACGGCGCGAGGGCGGCGGCGGACTCGACGGTGATCCCACCCTCCGCCACCACCGGGACCTCGATCATCTCGGCCCACCAGGCGAAGAGCTCGACGGGCGCCGTCGTCCCGTCGCCCAGTCCCGAGGCCGCGACCGGGCCGAAGCCGACATAGTCCGCGCCGATCTCGGCCGCCGTCAGCCCGTCATGCCGCGAGGTGCGCGCAAAGGCGCCGACGATGTTGTCCGGCCCCAGCTCCTTGCGCGCCTCCCGCACCAGCCGCGCGCCGGTCGTGAGATGCACCCCGTCGAGCCCGAGGCGCCTCGCGAGCCGGAAATGGTCGGCGACCACCAGTGGCACGTCGCGGGTGTGGCAGGTGCCGCGCAGGATGTCGGCGGCCCGCGCCAGATCGTCCTCGTCGGTCGTGGCGAGCGCCAGCCGGACACAGGCGATGTCGAAGGCATCGAGGAGCGCGGCGATGCGGTCGGGCACCCCGGCGTCGAACGTCGCCGGGGTGACGAGATAGAGCCGCGGCCCGGTGGCCTCCGTCACTTCCTGAGAATCGAGCGGCCGGCAAAGACCGCGTCGGCACCGAGGTCTTCCTCGATGCGGATCAGCTGATTGTATTTGGCGAGCCGGTCCGAGCGCGACAGCGACCCGGTCTTGATCTGGCCGCAGTTGGTCGCGACCGCGAGGTCGGCGATCGTCGAGTCCTCGGTTTCGCCGGAGCGGTGCGACATCACGGCGGTGTAGCCGGCCCGGTGCGCCATGTCGACGGAGGCGAGCGTCTCGGTCAGCGAGCCGATCTGGTTCACCTTGACGAGGATCGAGTTGCCGATGCCCTTGTCGATGCCGTCCTTGAGGCGCAGCGTATTGGTGACGAAGAGGTCGTCGCCGACCAGCTGGCACTTGCCGCCGATCTTCTCGGTCAGCAGCTTCCAGCCCTCCCAGTCGTCTTCGGACATGCCGTCCTCGATCGAGATGATCGGGTAGGCGTCAACGAGCTTCGCGAGATAGTCGGCATTCTCGGCCGCCGAGAGCTTCTTCCCCTCGCCGGCGAGATCGTAGATGCCGTCCTTGAAATACTCGGTCGAGGCGCAGTCGAGGGCGAGGTAGACGTCCTCGCCCGGCTTGTACCCGGCGGTCTCGATCGACTTCATGACGAAATCGAGGGCCTCGGTCGTCGAACCGAGGCTGGGAGCGAAGCCGCCCTCGTCGCCGACGTTGGTGTTGTGCCCGGCCTTGGACAGCGCCTTCTTCAGCGCGTGGAACACCTCGGCGCCGGTGCGCACCGCCTCGGACAGCGACGGGGCGCCGACCGGCATGATCATGAATTCCTGGATGTCGATCGGGTTGTCCGCGTGGGCGCCCCCATTGATGATGTTCATCATCGGCACCGGGAGGGTGCGGGCCGAGACGCCGCCGACGTAGCGATAGAGCGGGGTGCCGAGGCTCTGCGCCGCGGCCTTGGCGGCGGCGAGGCTGGCGCCGAGGATGGCGTTGGCCCCGAGCCGGCCCTTGTTGGCGGTGCCGTCGAGCTCGATCATCGTGCGGTCGATCAGAACCTGGTCGGTGACGGAAAGCCCGGTCAGCGCATCGCAGATCGCACCGTTGACCGACTCGACCGCGCGGCGCACGCCCTTGCCGCCGTAGCGGCCGGCGTCACCGTCCCGCAATTCCACCGCTTCGTGGGCACCGGTGGAGGCGCCCGACGGCACCGCCGCACGGCCAATCGCGCCGTCGTCCAGCACGACGTCCACCTCGACCGTCGGGTTGCCCCGGCTGTCCAGTATCTCCCGCCCGACCACGTCGATGATGACAGCCATCAGGACCACTCCCCGTTACCTGAGATCGCCCTGTTGCCTATCCGAAAAGCAGGACGACAGGAAACCGGAAAAAGCACCGGCGGGCCGTCCGGCCGCCGGACAGCGCCGGACGCGGGCATGCTTGACGGCCGTCGGCGCCACAGGCAGATGGCCTGAAGCGATCGGCGCACAAGGGAAGAGGCGGCGATGACTCGGATCTTCACGGCTATCGCCGGCACCATAGCGGGCTTCGCCGGGCGGCCGCTGGCCTTCGTGCTGGCGGTCACCTGTGTCGCGGTCTGGGCGGCGACCGGGCCGATCTTCGGCTATTCGGAGACCTGGCAGCTCGTCATCAACACCGGCACGACCATCGTCACCTTCCTGATGGTGTTCCTGGTGCAGAACACCCAGAATCGGGACTCGGCGGCAATCCAGGCGAAGCTCGACGAGCTGATCCGCGCGGTCGAGACGGCGCGGGATGAATACATCGGCATCGAGCACCTGACCGACTCCGAGATCGAGAGCATCCGCCTCGCCCTGGAGCGGGAATGCGGCCGCGACGTGCACAAGGAGAGCGGGCACCGGATCGACACCCGCGCGTATGCGGCGATGGCCCGCCTGCTCAGCCGGCGCTGATCGCCGCCAGCACCGACCGCGCGGCGCGCAGGCCCGGCGCCTCCCCGCCCCGGCCGAGCAGCTGCATGGTCCGGGCGGCCGCCTCGTGCTGGGCCGCCGCCGCGTCGGGGTCGCGGAGCAGGCGCTCGACGGCGGGCTGGATCAGACCGGCCTCGCATCGCTCGAACAGGAACTCCGGGACCGCGCGCGTGTCGGTCACGAGGTTGACGAGGGTCGCGGTGTCGACCCGCACCATGCGCTTCACGAGGTACGCGGTCAGCGGGTTGGCGTCGTAGGCGATCACCATCGGCGTGTCGGCGGCAGCGAGCTCGAGGCTGACGGTGCCGGAGGCGGCGAGCGCGGCGTCCGCCGTGGCGAAGGCCGCGCGCTTGCGGGCCTGGGCCCCGGCTTCCGGGAAGCCGCGCGGATCGAGGACATGCGGCCAGCCGGCCTCGTCCGGCTTCAGGAGGTCGCCGAGCGCGGCGGCGACCGGCGCCGCCGCCGGGAGGACGATCGCAAGGTCCGGGTTGCGCTGGCGGAGCTGGCGGGCGACCGCGGCGAAGACCGGCGCCAGCCGCCGCACCTCGCCGCCGCGCGAGCCGGGCAGCAGCAGGAGGAGCGGCTGGCCGGGCGCGATGGCAAGCTCGCGGCGGAGCGCGGCCATCTCCTCCGGCGTCGGCTGGGGCTCGGCAGCGACCGGGTGGCCGACGAAGTCGCAGGTCATGCCCGCGGCTTCCATGTACGGCGGCTCGAACGGCAGCAGGGCGAGGACATGGTCGATCACCTCCGCCATCTTCGCGGCGCGGCCGGGGCGCCAGGCCCAGACGGTCGGGGCGACATAGTGGATGGTGCGGAGCCCGGGCCTGAGCCTGCGGGCGGCCCGGGCGACGCGGAGCGAGAAGTCGGGGGCGTCGATGGTGACGAGCGCGTCCGGCTGCCATGCAGTGACCGCCGCCGCGGTCTCGCGGATACGGCGGAGGAGGAGCGGCAGGCGCGGCAGGACCTCGGCCAGCCCCATGACGGAGAGATCCTCCATCGGGAACAGCGAGGCGAGCCCCTGCCCGGCCATCGCCGGACCGCCGACGCCGCGCACCTCCAGACCGGGGGCGAGGCTCCGGAGGCCGTCGAGCAGCGCCCCGCCGAGGCGGTCGCCGGACGGCTCGCCGGCGGTGACGAACAGCCGCGGCGGCCTCACGGCTCGCGGGCCCAGAGGAAGAGGCCGGCCGCGTCGGCGGCGGCGACGGTGGCGGCGTGGTCGAGGATCATGACGCCCCCCGCCTCCACCACGACGCCGGCAAGGCCGGCGCGGGCGGCGCCCTCGATGGTCGCCGGGCCGATGGCGGGCAGGTCCATGCGGCGGTCCTGTCCGGGCTTCGGCGCCTTGAGGAGCAGGCCGCGGGTCGGCGTGCTGGTCCGGGCGACGAAGGCCAGCAGGGCGTCCGTGCCCTGAATCGACTCGACGCCGAGGCAGAGGCCGCCGGCCACCACCGCGGCCTGCCCGACGTCGACGGCGCCCATCGCCGCGACGATGGCGGCGGCGCGGGCGGCGTCGGCGCGGTCGTCGTCGGTCGGGTGGGCGCGGGTCGGGACGCCGGGGGTTGCTACGAGGTCGGTCAGCAGCGCTTGCGCCGGGATGATGGCAAGGCCCTCGGCCTCGAAGATCGCCGCGACGGTGCGCAGCGTCTTGTCGTCGCCCGCCTTCAGGCTGCGCAGCAGGCGGGGGGCGAGGCGGATCATCGTCAGGTCGAAGCTGAGCGGCTTCAGGGCCGGCCGCTCCATGCCGCCGGCGAAGGTGACGGCGCGGATGCCGAGGGTGCGCAGGGCCGCGAACAGCCGGCCGGGCTTCTCGAAAGCGGCGGCGGTGACCGGGTGGCCGGCGAGCCAGTCGAGGCTGATCCCGTCGAACACCACGACCGTGTAGGGCCGTCTGCGCCGGGCGCACTCCTCCGCGATCAGCCGGGGCAGCACCCCGCGGCCGGCGACGATGGCGAGGGGGTCATCGGGCATGGTGCCGGATACAAGCCGGGCCGCGTCTCCGGAGCGGATATC
>JBGALW010000077.1:0-19031 GCA_044223585.1 Amaricoccus sp. | reverse complement strand
ACCGAGGATCTGAAGAAGAAGCGCGTGTCGAACCAGTCCTTCTGGCTGATGGGCCAGCCGGACGTGGAGCTGCGCAAGCGCAAGGACGGGCTTTGGGAGGTCGAGGTCAACGGCTTCGACTATTTTGATCCGAAGGCGGGCGACCTGGTGTCCGGTGGCAAGAAGCAGATCGCGATGTGGTCGCTGGACGTGGACTACGACAACCGCTCGCTGATGCCGCACCAGGTGTTTTTCCCGATGGCGGATTCGAAGGGCGGCTGGAACCGCCTGCGCAAGACGGTGAGGGCCGAACTGGAC
Organism: Amaricoccus sp.; assembly: GCA_044223585.1. Classification (GTDB taxonomy): domain Bacteria; phylum Pseudomonadota; class Alphaproteobacteria; order Rhodobacterales; family Rhodobacteraceae; genus Amaricoccus. The sequence goes on along the minus strand of JBGALW010000077.1, from coordinate 18,734 downwards.
GAGGACCTGCTGGAGCAGTTCCACGGCACCGTGTCGCTGCCCTTTGAGGCCGGCGAGAACCGCCGGATCGCGGTCAAGATCGTGGACGACCGCGGGATCGAGTCGCTCAAGATCATGCCGCTCGAGGGGTAGGCCCATGTCCCTCATCATCAACACGCCATTCGAGTGCCCTGCGCAGCATTGGGTCGAGGGCAAGGGCGGCAAGCTGGAGATCAAGCCCGAACGCCGGCCCGCGAGCTACGAGGTCTTCGACGCGCGCAACAACACCAAGCGCACCGAGGTGCTGGACATCGTGAACACGATCCGGGCGCGCGTGGATCAGTGGCGCGAGGACGGCTGGCCCGGCGTCACCATCGTCACGCGCAAGCTGCTGGAGCACTGGCATGACCGCGAGGCGCGGCAGCATCCGTTCTATTTCTGCCAGCTCGAGGCGATCGAGACGCTGATCTGGTGGGTCGAGGGCGCCGAGGCCTACAAGCAGGGCATCGCGATCCCCGGCGACGGCGGGGCGTGGGAGCGGCTGTGCAACAAGATGGCCACCGGCGCGGGCAAGACGACGGTGATGGCGATGATCATTACCTGGCAGGTGCTGAACGCGCTGACCTATCCGAAGCGGAACAAGGACTTCAGCCGTGCGGTGTTCATCGTGGCGCCGGGCCTGACCGTGAAGGAACGGCTGCAGGTGCTGCTGCCCAGCGAGGGCAGCTACTACGACGAGTTCAACCTGTGCCCCTCGGAGGCCCTGCGCTCGAGGCTGAACCAGGCCGAAGTGCTGATCGAGAACTGGCACAGCCTGATGCCGCTGAAGGAAGCGGATCGTTCGGTGGTGAAGAAGGGGCGCGAGTCCGACGAGGCCTTCACCCGGCGGGTGCTGGGCAAGCTGGCCGCGCACAAGGACATCATCGTCATCAACGACGAGGCGCACCACGCCTATCGCAAGCCGCCCGAGGTAAGATCAGCAAGAAGGTGGCCGCCGAGCAGGGTATCGACCTGGACGAGGCGACACGCTGATCGAAGGCTTGGACCGCATCCACAAGACCCGGCGCATCCAGCGTTGCTTCGACCTTCGGCCACGCCTTCGCGCCGACCGGCAAGGCCAGCACCGACACGGCTTCGTTCGACCTGGATCGTCTTCGGATTTCGGCCTCAACGACGCGATCGAGGCCGGGCAGGTGAAAACCTGCGCGTGGTGGTCCGCGACGATGCCGTTCCTGGACGCGAAGACCCTCTACGCTCGAAGCTCTACCACATCTATCGCGACCCGTCCGTCTCCGAGGACGAACCGGGCAAAAGCCGAACCCCACGAAGCGCTGCCGAAGCTGGTCCAGGACGCCTACACGCTGCTCGGCGCCGACTGGCGGGAAACCCGGCCCGCTGGCGGGAGGCCGGACATCACCGCCGCCCGTCATGCTCACGGTCTGCAACTGCACGGAAACTGCGGCCCGCATCGAGAACTACTTCAACAAGGGCGATGCGCATTGGCCCGAACTGCCACGCGCCAACGAAGACGGCCGGGTCGATTCCAGGGTCCTGAGAAGGCCGAGATCGGCGAAACGGCGTCGTCCGACAAGGATTACGAGGCGTTCGAACGCAATCATCGACGCGGGCAGACATCCCCGAAACGCGCCAGCAGTTCCTTGCCCTGAGGCGAGGAACTGCTGCGCGAGATCGTCGATAACGTCGGGAAACGGGGAGCGCCGGTCAGGATCTCCAGAACGTCATTTCCGTGGCGATGCTTTCCAGTGGATGGGACGCCAAGAATGTCACGCATATGGCGGTCTCAGGGCCTTCACGTCCCAGCTACTCTGCGAACAGGTCAGGACGTGGGCTGCGCCGGGTGTCCTATGACACCGACGAGAACGGCCTGTTCCTGCCCGAATACCAACGTCTTTGGGGTGCCGCTTTCGATCTCGGAAACTGGTGAAGGCGGGGAGGCTCCGCCACCACCGAAGCCGAGCACGCAGATCGAAGTCGTCCCCGACCGAGGTCATCTGGAAATTAGGTGGGCCTAACGTCCTGCGTGTCGAGACGGTCGTGAGACCGCAGTTGACCATCGCCTGGGATAACGTGGCGCTGCTCGTCGATCCTGCCAGCACACCGATCAGTGCAGAGCTTGCACTGGCCTTGGCGGTGCGACCGATATGGGGAAGGTGATCGCGATCGACCTCGAAAAACTACCTGATGGCTTTCGTCTTCAACGCCTCGTTTTTCAGGCCGCCCGGAAGGCCTTTGCCGAGTTGCGCCACGGCTTCACTGGCACGCACGAATACCTCGCTGCAGCTCGTCAGGATCGTCGAGGCGTTCGAACTCGACCGCCTCGATATCCCATCGCTGTTCCACTCCGACCCGCTCCGACGGCGCATCCTCATCGCGCTCAACATCGACCTGCATCCAGCACGTGCCGAGGGAACGTCACTGAGCAGAACACCGAGCGCCTCGTCCCTGGTCTTCGATGAAGAGAACCTGATTGGCGCAAACTCGGCCAGATGCGGACCTGGTACACGACCAAGCCGAGCTTCCCGACGACAAAGTCGCACATCAGCCATCTGGCAGGAGACCTGTGTGGGAAGGCCATGCGGCAAACATTTTCGAGAAACGCGAGGACGTTCTCGCCTATGCCAAGAACGATCACCTCGGCTTCCAGATCCATTACATGTGGGCGGGCTCTCGGCGGCGATACGTCCCAGACTTCCTCGTGCGCCTTGCGGGCGGCACGATCCTGGCTCTGGAGATCAAGGGCACCGACAGCCCACAGAACAAGGCCAAGCGTGACGCGCTGAGCGAATGGGTCAAGGCCATCAACGCGGCAGGCGGCTTCGGGCGCTGGGCATGGGATGTCGCGTTCAAGCCCGGCGAGATTCAGGACATCATCACGAAACACGCGGCCGTCGCCGAGCCGGCGGAGTAGGCCAACGTCATCGGCTTCGGCGATGGCGCGGCGACGCGGGCCTTGTCCGCCCGCTTCACGGCTCTGATCCCTGCGAACCGCCCGGGCGCGGCTTCGCGAACATAGCGGCGAGAACGGCCTCGGCCCGGGCGAGCCCGTCATCTGTCAAGACGAGGGACTTCGTCTTGCCGACTGGGTCTGCGATCAGCCCCTTGGCGTGCAGTCGGTCGGTGATCGCCCAGTCGAGCCCCCTCCAGACGCGGTTGCCGTCATGCAGCGTCAGGCTGAGGATCGCCAGCGCCGCATTGTCGAGCTTCTCAGTGTCGAGTTCGAATTCCGCCATGCCTCCAATCCTCCGCCGGCAAGCATGACGTTAGGAGCAGGATTTCTCAATGGCGCAAAGCCCTTGCGAAATCTTGCGGGGTTGGCAAGGTTCGATTTCTGTTCCCTTCGGTAGTTGCCCCTGACATCGAAGTGTTCAGATTGCTCAAGATAGTACCCCTGCGATTTCAGTATATTACAAGCTTTCCACCGAATCCGCGCAGTCGAGAGGTCCGGAGAATATCGACCCTGAGAGACCGCTTCAGGCCCTCCTGGCGCCGGGGCCAGTGCTCAGGCCAACCCGCATAACCCTCGAAAACAACGGAAAAATCCGGCTGCAGCCGGATCGGGAGAACGCTTTCGCGAGGGCAAGTGGCGGAGAGACAGGGATTCGAACCCTGGGTGGGGTCACCCCCACAACGGTTTTCGAGACCGCCCCGTTCGACCGCTCCGGCATCTCTCCGCGATGGGCGGTAGCCATAAAACGGTCGCATGGCGGACGCAAGGGGCGATCGGCTCCATGTCGAGGCGGCGGTCGCCGAGACCGTCGGCGGCTGGACCGTCGGCCTCGCCGGCTACCAGTACGCGCAGGTGACCGGCGACAGCGGCGGCGGCGCCGTCCTCGGCGCCTGCGAGGCCGGAGCACCGTCCTCGGCCCCACCGCTGCGCCTGGGGCGAGCAGCCGGTGCACTTCGGCGGCGGCTGGTTCCACGAGTTCGATGTCGAGAACCGCGTCCCCGGCGATATCCTGTTCCTCAACCTGACCCTCCTGTTCGGGGCCTCTTCGACCGAGGGTTGAGCGGCCGAGATTCGGGCGCCTACCAGAAGCCCTCGTGGGCGCTGGCGATCTCGGCTTCGAGTTCGGCGAAGGGGCCGGCGACCTCGACGTTGCGCCGCCCGGCGGCGAACACCTGGCCGCAGGGCAGGTCGATGGTCAGGTTCTCGGGATTGTCGCCGATCAGTTCGGCCACCCGCTTCTCGGTCATGCCGAAGACGACGCGTCCGATGCCGGCCCAGTAGACCCCGCCCGAACACATGCAGCAGGGCTCGACCGAGGTGACGAGCGTGCAACCCGCGAGGAACTCCGGCGTGAAGCGCAGTGCCGCCTCGCGGGCGACGTTCATCTCGGCGTGGCCGACGCCCCCGTCGGTGGCGAAGCTGTTGCCCGAGCGGATCAGCACCGCGCCGTCCGGGCCGGCGAGCAGAGCGCCGAACGGGTGGTTGCCGGCATCGCGGCTGGCCGCTGCGACGCGGATGGCCTCGCGCAGCAGTTCGACGTCGCGTCCGGCCTCGATGGTCGTGCTCGTCGTGATCGCATTCATGGGAGGCTCCCGTCTGTAGAAGATTGGCCCGCCCGGCCCCCTCCTTTCTGCGCCACCCCCTGGCTTGCATCAAACGCAATGAATCGTGCATCATGTCTCGGATTTTCGAACACCGGAGGGCCACCGTGTCCGCCTTCTCCCGGGAACTCTTCTCCTTCGTCGAGGTCGCCCGGGAGCGCTCGATCCGCCGCGCGGCCGACAAGCTGAACATCTCGCCCTCGGCGCTCAGCCGGCAGATGCAGATGTTGGAACGGGAATTCGGCGCGAAGCTCTTCATCCGCGTGCCCCAGGGGGCGCGGCTCACCGAACCGGGACGCATTCTGCTCCGGCAGGCCGAGAAATGGCTCGGCGACGAGAGCGCCGTTCGCGCCGCCATGCGCCTGTCGCCACCGGCGGCGACGGCGCCGATACGCATCGGCATCATGGAATGCCTCGTGCCTTTCGTCGGCGGGGGCGCGGGCGCCGGCGTCCCTTCGCCGCTCGCGGTGACGGTCGGCGACACCGCGAGACTCGTGGACCTGCTCGGGGCGAACGCGCTCGACGGGGCGATCGCCTTCATCGTGCCGCGGCTGCCCGGGCTGCGGATTCAAGCCGAGGGCGATCACCACCTCGGCTTCGTTTCCAGTCCGGGCATGGCGCCGGCGGGCGCGCCGCCGTTCCGTCTCGAGGCGTGCCTCGACCATCCGCTCTGCCTGCCGGACACCACCCTGTCGGTCTGGCCGCGGCTGGAGGCCGAGATCTATCGCACCCGCGCGGACCCGACGGTCGTGCTTCGCAGCAACTCGATCGCGCTGATCCTCGACTTCGTCGCCGCCGGGCGGGGCGCGAGCTTTCTCAACTGGCTGGACGTGGCGCCCCGCGTCGCGCGCGGCGAGGTGCGGTTCGCGCCGCTCGCGAACCGACGGCTGTCCGACCGGCTCCATCTCGTCACCGCCAACAACGCACCGCCGAGCCCGCGTGCCCTGAAGGCGTTGACCGACCTTTATCGCGCGGTGCCGTCGGTGCCGGGGGAGGGGTGAATGCCAAGCGGGCCGTCGCGGCGGCGAGATGCGAAGACCCCGCCGATTGGGCTTTGGGTCAGGCAGGTCGCCCCGGAGACTGCGACGAGCGTCACGAACTTCTCCCACGGCACGCGCGCGAGATCGGCGACGCCTTCGCTTCGAGCCCGGTGACCGCCGGGCAGGCCTGAACGAACGCCGCGATCACCGGATCGCCATCGGGGGCGTCGATCGTCATGCCAAGCGCGCCACCGGGCGCGTGGAACACCCCCGGCGCATGGATATGCGCGCTGAGATAGGCGCGGCCCGCGGCGATCCGGCTCGCCAGCGAAGCCCGCGGCGGCTTCGATCCCACCGAGCTTCACGCTGAAGGGCACGATATCGACCGGCCCGACCCCGGCGGGATCGTCGATGGTCTCGATGCCGGGAAGTGTCGCGTCGCCGATCGGACATTCGGGCGATCAGGACGACGGACTCGCCCGCCTCGGCCAGGCGGCCCCGACCTATCCTCCGACTCGCATGACCCTGCCCCGCGGTGGCCTGTTCTGCGCGACCCGGCGGCATCGGTCCAAGGACGCGCTGGCTGTCTGGCCCTCGTTGGCCACCGCGGGCAGGCACGGCGTTATCCGGGCGTTGACATCACGGAAGCGTTAACGCAACTCTGTCCCCGCCTTGGTTCGGGCGGGAAACCGTCCGTGAAAAGGGAACGCGGTGCGGCCTCTGCCCCGATGCGGGTGGGGGCCAATTCCGCGGCTGCCCCCGCAACTGTAGGCGGAGAGCGTCGCCAGAAGTGCCACTGGGCCACAAGAGCCCGGGAAGGCTGGCAGGCGTGATGACCCGCGAGCCAGGAGACCTGCCTTGGGCGTTCACCCGGTCCCCGCGCGGAGGGCGTGGCGGGCGGCGGTTCTTCCGCAGTGGTGACGTGCACCGTCCGCGGAGGGGCAACCCTTCCAAAGACCCGTCGAGGACTGCCCCGCGGAGCCGCGCGCTCCGACGGGCCCGGAAGGGATAGAACATATGCGAAAGCTCACGCTCGCAGCCGCCGCCGCGTGCCTTGGCGCCGGAGCGGCGCAGGCGCAGGAATGGACCGACGCGCCGCTCCAGCTCGATCCGATCATCGTCTCCGGCGGCCTGACGCCGGTGCCGGCGCAGGAGTTCGGGCGCGCCGTCTCGGTCATCACCGCCGACGACCTCGCGCGGAGCCAGACGCAGTATGTCGCCGACGCGCTCAGGGCGCTGCCCGGCGTCGCGGTCTCCCGGACCGGCGGCGTGGGCGGCCAGACGCAGGTGCGCATCCGCGGCGCCGAGGGCAACCATACCGTCGTGCTGATCGACGGGGTGGAGGCCTCGGCGCCGGAGAACGGCGAGTTCGACTTCGGCGGCCTGCTCACCGCCGACATCGCCCGGATCGAGGTGCTCCGCGGGCCGCAATCGGCGGTCTACGGCTCGAACGCCATCGGCGGCGTGATCTCGATCACCACGAAGGAAGCCGAGACCGAGGGCATGAGCTACGACGCCAGCGCCGAGGCCGGCACCGACGGCACGGTCGGCGGCCTGCTCGCGGCGCGGCTCTTGACCGACCGCGCCAACCTGAGCCTCTCGGTCGCCGCGCGCGACGTCGGCGGCTACGACATCTCCGGGACCGACGGCGGCGAGGACGATGGCGACGACAACGTCACGGTGAACGCCCGCGGCAGCTTCCAGGCGACCGACGCGCTGACCCTCGGCGGCACCCTGCGCTACGTCGACCGGACCTCGGACTATGACGGCTTCTTCTTCGGCGCGGCGACGCCGGACGAGCTCGTCTACGATGCCGACATGGAGCATCTGCGCAGCGAGTTCTTCGGCTCGGCCTTTGCCACCCTCGACGCCTTCGGCGGGCGGATGTCGAACGAACTGCGCTTCAACTATTCGGACATGGACGACAAGAACCGTACCGACGGCGCGGACACGTCGAACACCACCAGCGGCCGGACCGCGCTCCGCTATCTCGGCACCGTCGCGATCGACGCAGAGACGATCGCCGCGGCGAACCACACGCTGAGCTTCGGGATCGAGCGGATCGAGGAGAGCTTCGAGAACAACGACGCGTCCCTCGTCTTCGACCCGAGCCAGATGGACAAGCAGAGCCGCGAGTTGACGAGTGTGATCGGCGAGTATCGCGGCGTCTTCTTCAGTGACCTGAGCGTGCAGGCCAACGTCCGCTATGACCATAACGACGATTTCGACGACGTGACGACCTGGAGCCTCGCCGCCTCCTACGTGATGCCGAACGAGACGACCCGGCTGCACGCCTCCGCCGGCACCGGCTCGCAGAACCCGACGCTCTTCGAGCAGTTCGGCTTCATCCCCGGCCAGTGGGTCGGCAACCCCGACCTGAAGCCCGAATCGAGTCGCGGCTGGGATCTGGGCGTCGAGCAGACCTTCCTCGAAGGCCGCGCGGTCATCGACATAACCTGGTTCCAGGACCGGCTGACCGACGAGATCAGCTCGACCTTCGACCCCGTCACCTTCGAATCGACGCCCTATAACGAGGACGGCACCAGCGACCGGCAGGGGGTGGAGTTCGCCGGCACCTGGGCCGCGACCAGTGCGCTGAGCCTCGGCCTCAACTATACGTGGCTCGACGCGACGGACCCGGACGGCGCGCAGGAAGTGCGGCGGCCGGGGCAGGAGATCGCGCTCCTCGTCGACTACGCGGTTCCGAACGGCCGCACCAACCTCAATCTCGAGGTGCGCAGGGTGATCGACAATGTCGACCTCGACTTCACCGCGCCCTCGTTCGGCGCGGAGCGGGTGGATCTCGACGACTACACGCTCGTCAACGTCGCCGCCGAGCACCAGCTGACCGACAGCGTCACGCTCACCGGCCGGATCGAGAACCTCTTCGACGCCGACTATGAGGAGCTCGACGGCTACGCGACGCCGGGCATCACCGCCTTCATCGGGCTTCGGAGCGTCTTCTGATGCTGCGCCCGCTGGTCGTTTGCGCGGTCCTCGCCGCCACCCCCGCGTTCGCCGCGCCGGCGCGGGTGGTGTCGATGAACCTCTGCACCGACCAGCTCGCGATGCTGCTGGCTGCACCGGGACAGCTCGTCTCGGTGTCATATCTCGCCGCCGACCCCCGCTCCTCGGCGATGGCGGCGGAGGCGGCGGCGATCCCGGTCAACCACGGGCTGGCCGAGGAGGTGTTCCTCGACGCCCCCGATCTCGTCCTCGCCGGCACCTATACCACCCGCGCCACCGTCGAGATGCTGCGCCGTCTCGGCGTGCCGGTGCTGGAGGTGCCGCCAGCCACGTCGCTCGCCGAGGCGCGCGCGCAGATCGTGGAGGTCGGCGCCGCGCTCGGCCGCGAGGCGGCGGCCGCCGATCTCCTCGCCCGTTTCGACGCCCGCCTCGCCGCCGTGCCGCCGCCCGCCGGCCCGCGCCCGACGATCGCGGCGGTCGGGGCCAACGGCTACGCCTCCGGCCCGGAGAGCCTGACCGGCGAGGTGCTGGCCGCGGCCGGCTACGACAACGTCCTCGGCCCGCTCGGCTACCGGAGCGGCGGCACCCTGTCGCTCGAGGAGCTGGCGATGGGCCGCCCCGACCTCCTCGTCCTGCCCGAGCCCTGGCCCGGCTGGTCGCAGGCGATGAGGAATTCCTCCGCCACCCCGCGCTCGCCACCACCGGCGCGGAGATCGTCCTTCCCGACCGCGACTGGGTCTGCCCGACGCTCGCGCTCTTCGACAATCTCGACGCGCTCGTCGCGAAGCGGCGGACGTTGGCGCCATGAGGCCACTCCTCGCCGCCCTCGCCCTTCTCGTCGGGATCCTCTTCCTCGGCTCGCTGCTCGTCGGCCCGGCCCGCCTCGGCCCGCTCGACAGCCTCGCCGCGCTGGTCTTCGGCGGCGACGGCCCGCTGCCGCTCGTGATGCGCGAGATCCGCCTGCCGCGCGCCATCCTCGGGGTCCTCGTCGGCGCCAGCCTCGGCCTCTCCGGCGCCGCGCTGCAGGGCTATCTGCGCAACCTGCTCGCCGAGCCCGGCCTGCTCGGCGTCGGCCCCGGCGCCGCCCTCGGCGCCGTGCTCGCGCTGCAGACCGGCTTCGCGCTCTCGGTCCCGCTCGGACTCCCCGCCGCCGCCCTCGCCGGGGCCGGCGTCTCCGTCGCGCTCCTTCTCGCCCTCGCCGGCCCGCGCGGGTCGTCGATGACGCTGATCCTCGCCGGCATCGCGCTGAGCGCGCTGGCCGGGGCGCTGACCGCCCTCGTCCTCAACCTCTCGCCGAACCCGTTCGCGGCGATGGAGATCATGTTCTGGCTGATGGGCTCACTCGCCGACCGCTCTTTCGTCCATGTGCTGATCGCCGCCCCCTTCGTCGCGCTCGGCGGCTGGCTGATGCTCGGCCTCGGCCGCGGCCTCGACGCGCTCACCTTGGGCGAGGACGCCGCCGCCTCCCTCGGCATCGCCCTCCCGCGCCTGCGCCTCCGCCTCGTCCTCGGCGTCGCGGCGGCGGTCGGCGCCAGCACCGCCGTCGCCGGCTCCGTCGGCTTCGTCGGCCTCGTCGTCCCGCACCTGCTCCGCCCGCTGGTCGGCGCCCGCCCCTCGGCGCTCCTGCCCGCCTCGGCCCTCGGCGGCGCCGCGATGGTGCTCGCCGCCGACATCGCCGTGCGCCTGATCCTGCCCGGCCGCGGCCTGCAACTCGGCGTCCTCACCGCGCTCGTCGGCGCGCCGCTCTTCCTCCAGCTGATCTTCCGCACCCGGAGGCAGTTCCGGTGACGCTCCTCGCCCTCGACCGCCTCTCCGTCACCCTCGACGGCCGCCCGGTCCTCACCGACATCTCCCTCGCCGTCGCCCCCGGCGAAGTTGTCGGCCTGATCGGCCCGAACGGCGCGGGCAAGACCACGCTGATGCGCGCCGCCCTCGGCCTCGTCCCCGCGCACGGCGCTTCCTCCCTCGCCGCGCTGCCGCCCGCCGCCCGCGCCCACGCCGCCGCCTTCATGCCGCAGGGCCGCGAGATCGCGTGGCCGGTCACCGTCGCCACCCTCGTCGCCCTCGGCCGCGTCCCCTGGCTCCCCGACGCCGCCGGCCTCCGCCCCGAGGACGCCGCCGCCGTCGCCCGCGCCCTCGACCGCCTCGACCTCGCCGCCTTCGCCGACCGCGTCGTCACCCACCTCTCCGGCGGCGAGCAGGCCCGCGCACTGCTCGCCCGCGCGCTGGCGCAGGAGACGCCGCTCCTCCTCGCGGACGAGCCGATCGCGGGCTTCGACCCGGCGCACCAGATCGCCACCCTCCGCCTCTTCCGCGAGATCGCCGCCGAGGGCCGCGCCGTCCTCCTCTCGATCCACGACCTCGCCTTCGCCGCGCGCTACTGCACCCGCCTCGTCCTGCTCGCCGACGGCCGCGTCGCCGCGGACGGCCCGCCCGACGCCGTCCTCACCGACGCGCGCCTCGCCGCCGTCTTCGGCATCGGCTGCGTCCGCGCCGACACCGCCGACGGGCCCGTCCTCGCCCCGGTGGCCCTGCCGTGAAGCTCACCCTCGACCGCCCGTGGCTGATCGCCGATCTCGGCGCGCCCCACCGCACCCTCGGCTGGCCGCTCAACCGTCCCGGCTACGCCACGGCCTCCCGCGTCGTCTGGCGCGAGGTCCGCGACGCCGACCTGACCCCCGACCTCGACGTCGCCAAGTGGCTCGGCCCTGAACTCGCCACCCGTGGCCTCGCCGACGCCGCGGCCATGCTGACCTCGCGCGACATCGGCGCCCACGTCCTCCGCGCCGCCGAGGTGGAGGGCCGAGGCGCCACCTGCCTCGCCACCGTCGGCCTCTCGAACGCCGAACGCGTCGGGACCCGCGCCCGCCCCGGCCGCGGCCTCTGGGGCACGATCAACCTCGCCGTCCGCCTGTCCGAGCCGCTGACCGATGGCGCCCTCGCCGAGGCGCTGAGCATCGCCACGCAAGCCCGCACCGCCGCGGTGATCGACGCCTCGCCCGACCGGCCCGAGGGGCGGATCACCGGCACCGGCACCGACTGCGTCCTCGTCGCCGCCCCGCCCGGCGACGGCGCCTTCGCCGGCCTGCACACACCGCTCGGCGAAGCGATCGGCCGGGCGACCTACGACGCGGTGCGGCGGGGGGCCGACGATTGGTGGGCCTCGGTTGGCGCCATGGATGGATGGAAGGAACGCCGTGCCTGACCTCGCCGCCTTCGCCGCCGCGAGCCTCACCGACTGGCGCATCGGCTGGTCGATGGGCTCCTTTGGCACCAACGATCCCGGAGATGTTGACTCAAACAGTCGGACATCGTAGCTGGACCCTGACCGAGACCGTCGAGGGTCCGGTCTTCCATTTTTCCAGCCAGCCCGCCGTCCAGCGACCCATGGGGCCAGCCATCGTTCGAGCGGGGGCTTTCGATGACACGAAATACTGGTGCGACCACGGCCGTCGCGGCGCTTCTGTTGGCGGCGCCGGCCGTGGCACAGGAGGCGGACGGCACCTTCGTGCTCGATACGATCACCGTGACCGGCGCCGGGTCCACCGAGGACAGTTCGTCCTGGACCGCCGAGATCCCGACCACGACGGCGAGCGGCCTGCCGATCACCCCGCGCGAGACGCCGCAGTCGGTCAGCACCGTCACCCAGCAGCAGATCATTGATGCGAACGCCAGCACGCTGACCGACGTGCTGAACTTCTCCACCGGCATCACGGCGGCGCAGGGCAATGGCGAGCTGCGCTACGGATATTTCGCCCGCGGCTCGGAGATCACCAATATCCAGATCGACGGCCTGGCGAGCTGGACGCATTGGTATCTGCGCGACATCGTCCCGCAGGACAACATGGCGATGTTCGACCGGGTGGAAATCGTGCGCGGGGCCACCGGCCTGATCGAGGGCGCCGGAAATCCTTCCGCCTCGGTCAACATGATCCGCAAGCGCGGCACGGCGGAGAAGCGGATCGAGGGCGTGCTGAACGCCGAGAGCTGGGGCAATATCGAGGCGACGGCCGACGTCGCCGGGCCGCTCAACGCGCAAGGCACGGTGCGCGGGCGCTTCATCGCCTCGGGCCTGACCGGGAACGGATGGCGCGACGACATGGAGCATGGCAACAGCCTGCTCTATGGCGCGGTCGACGCCGATTTCGGCGAGCGCACGACGGCGGGCATTGGCCTCGCCTGGCAGACCGAGGATATCGACGGCTATTCCTGGGGCGGCCTGCCAACCAGTCCCGAGGGCGCGTTCCTGCCGTTCTACGACGCGCGCACCGCCTCGGCGCTGCCCTGGGAATATTCGCACCGCGCGCTGGCGACCGTCTTCGCCGACGTCACGCACGACCTCGGCGCCGGCTGGACGGTCACCGCGCGCGGCCGGTTCAGCGAGGGCGAGACCGACATGCTCTCGTCCTACATGTTCTGGGACGGGGCGGGCGATCTCTGGCGCTCCGGCGGCGCGTTCGACTATGACAACGACACGCTGGCCGGCGACCTGCGGGTGAACGGCTCGGTCAAGCTCTTCGGCCGCGAGCATGACCTCGTTTTCGGGGTGAACGGCAATCGCGACTATACGTCCTACGACACGCCTTCGGGCTATGAGTTCGTGATCCCGGATCCCTCGAACCTCGGCGATCCGGACGGGCCGCGGCCGGCGACCTATCCGGACGGCCCCTATTGGGCGAATTATCATCAGGAGCAATGGGGGGTCTATGCCAACGGTCGGTTCCGGGTGTCGGACGCCGCGTCGCTGTTCGCCGGCGGCCGGCTGAGCTGGTTCGAGAGCGAGACCGTCGCCGACTGGGGGTCGGAGAGCTACGACGCGAGCGGCGTCTTCACGCCTTACGTCGGCGCGATGTACGACGTGAATGAGGCGATCTCGGTCTATGCGAGCTACACCGGCATCTTCCAGCCGCAATCGGCGCTGGAATATGGCGGCGGCTTCGTCGATCCGGTGGAGGGCAGCAACGCGGAGCTCGGCGCCAAGGCGAGCCTGCTCGGCGGCGCGCTCGAGGCGTCGGTGGCCCTGTTCCAGACCGAGCAGGACAATCTCGCGGTCGCCGACTATGCCTCGCCCTGCCCGGGAGGGATGCTGCCCCCCTGCTGGAGCGTGCCGGGCGAGACGGTGCGGACGCAAGGCTTCGAGGTCGAGCTGACCGGCGCGGTGACGCCGCGCTGGAACGTGATGGTCGGCTACACGCTGCAGAACGCCGAATATGTCGAAGGCCCGAACGAGGGCGATCGCTATGACCCGGCCTACAGCCCGGAGCAGATCGGCAAGCTCGCCACCACCTACGACCTGGCGGGACCCTTCGAGGGCCTGACCGTCGGGGCGAGCATGGAGGCGCGGAGCGGGGTCTATTCGGAAGGCACCGCCTTTCCGAGCGAGGCGGCGTACCGGATCGAGCAGCCGGGCTACGCGGTGTTCGGGGCGATGGCGCGCTACAGGATCGACGAGCGCACGGCGCTGCAGCTGACGGTGGATAACCTCTTCGACCGGCAGTATTATTCGGCGATCGCCGATCCGGGATACGGCAATTTCATGGGGCACGGCCGGTCGGCGGCGCTGACGCTGCGCAAGCTGTTCTAGCTTCCCGGGCGCCTGTGGCGCGCCAGGACGACGATCATCCAGCCGAGCATCGCGCCGTTCAGCAGGTGCCAGAGGAAATGCGTGCCGAGCGGAAAGGCCGGGCAGACCGCCCGGTCGATCGAGCGGAAGAGGAGCGACAGGCAGAGCGCCAGCGCCCCGAGCGCCAGCCCCCGCGCGGTGGCGGGCGCGCGCCGGGCGAGGAGGAGCGCGTAGGCGGCGATCAGGATCGCCACCGGCATGTAGGAGACCGAGCCGTTCACCGGCCCCGCGACGCGTTCGATCCCGCGCGAGACCAGCGCCGAGAACGGGAGATAGGCCGCCGCCGCCAGGAGGCCGCCCCAGACCGGGGCGCCGAGGAAGCGGACGGTGGCGAGATGGACATAGACGAGGATGAAGCCGAGGATCGGCAGCACGTCGGCCAGCATCGCCCAGACCCGGGCATGGGTGTGGAAGAGGTACGACCCGACGCCGATCGCCGCGAGGATCAGGATGAGCAGCCGCGCCCCCGGATCCCTCCGCGCCTCCGACAACCGCCAGACCAGCCACGCGGCGATCAGGAAGCTGGCGTTCGACAGCGCATTGACCGGCTCGGCCGAATAGGAAGGATCGAGCCGCTCGCAGTAGCTGTTGACCTCGCGCGACCAGTCCATCCACATTCTCCCCGGAGCGGCGACACCGCCGCGAGCATGGGGGAACGCAGGCGATGAAGGCAATCTGGCTCGGCCATTCCGGCTTTCGGCTCGAGATCGCGGATCAGGTGCTGTTGATCGATCCCTGGCTCGGCAATCCGCTGTTCGACCCCGCCCGCCGCGGGGAAGCCATCGCCGGCGCCACGCATATTCTCATCACCCACGCGCATGGCGACCACGTGGGCGGCGCGCCGGAGATCGCGAAGGAGCTCGGCATTCCGGTGGTCGGCATCTACGACCTGATGACCCACTGGGCCAAGGTCCATGGCATCGAGGTGATCGGCTTCAACAAGGGCGGCACCGTGCGGCTGGGCGAGGTGGCCGTGACGCTGGTCAATGCCACGCATTCCTCGTCCTTCGAGGGGCCGGACGGGCCGGTCTATGGCGGGCACGAATCGGGCTTCATGATCGCGGGCGAGGGGCGGACGGTCTATGTCTCGGGCGATACCGACGTGATGGCGGACATGGAGGTGTTCGAGGCCCTGCATCACCCGGAGATCGGCATCCTGTCGGCCGGCGGGCATTTCACCATGGACATGCGCCGCGCCGCCTACGCCGCGAAGCGCTACTTCAACTTCCGCACGGTGATCCCCTGCCACTACCGGACCTTCCCGCTGCTGGAACAGAACGCCGACGCGCTGCGCGCCGGCCTGCCCGGGGTCGAGGTGATCGAGCCCGAGGTCCTGGCGCCGATCCTCCTCTGATGGAGCGCATCCTCGCCACCCTCGACCGCGACGCGCCGCCCCCCGACCTGTCGCCGGAGCTCCGCGCCCTCTGGTGGCTGCGCAAGGGCGCCCTCGCCCCCGGCCCGGAGTGGGAGCGCGCGCACGAGATCTGCCAGTCGTCCGAAGGCGTGCC
The DNA here is from genome assembly GCA_044223585.1 of Amaricoccus sp. Lineage (GTDB taxonomy): Bacteria > Pseudomonadota > Alphaproteobacteria > Rhodobacterales > Rhodobacteraceae > Amaricoccus. The sequence goes on along the minus strand of JBGALW010000077.1, from coordinate 3,108 downwards.
GGCCTTCGACCGCGTCCACGCCCTGGCGCACTGGATCGAGGGGGACCGCGCCAATGCCGACTACTGGTATCGCCGCGCGGGCACTCGGCCTATGGGCGCCGACGTGGCCGCGGAGTGGGAGCATCAGGCGCGGGAGGTGTGCCGGTAGGACGCCTCGGCACAGAATGGACCTTCCGGTACGCGCCGGTCACTTTTATTGGCATTTCATGGCCATTTCAACTAAACTGGCTCCACGATATTTCGCGTTCTGTTAGATGGATTTGTCGTTGCTGACGCTCGTTCCAAAAGTTCTCGACCTAAGTCCTGCGGCTCGAAGGCGGAGAAATGCCAGCTCGACAATCAATGCTCTTTCGCGACAAGGTTTTGATATGAAACGAAATAGTTGGAGTGAGGTCGAAGTTAACGATCTTGGCGCGGAAGAATCCGACAGGCTCGAACGAAAAGCGGGAGCATTATTTCAAGATAAGAATGCTTTCCTTAACTCGTTGGCAAAAGCTGCTTCTGCTTTCTCAAACTCGGGAGGTGGGAGTTTAGTACTTGGCGTTGGTGACAATGGGATCCCAGATGGCCTGCCCGCTCTCGTCGGAAGGGCTTCTATGCGGGACTGGATAGAACAAAAATTACCAAACTTGCTCAGTTATCCCTTAAACGAATTCCGCGTTCATACTGTTATACCCGCAACTCCGTCTCGAATACCAGCCGATCGTGTAGTCGTTGTTGTCGATTTTTATGACAGTTCTCTTGCTCCTCACCAAGATACTAGAAGCCGTATTTACTATGTACGGCAGGGTGGCAGATCTGAGCCGGCTTCCCACTTTTATCTGGAACTTCTCCGTCAAAGGCTCACAAATGCGGATCTGAAGTTTGAATCTAAATTTTTGAAACCATCTCAGTTCGCAAAGTGGGGAGATAGCATTTATGCGGAACTTGCTCTCAATTTTAGAATTGACAACGTCGGAAGAAGTACAGCCTATAAGTGGGAAATCACGCCGCGCACAATAATACATGATTTTTATGACAATCATCAATTGGATAAAATGAAAATAGCGTTTAATAGAGATAACTATCCAGTAAAAATGCCAAGCTCAACTCACAGTGTTTATTTAGAGACGGCAATTCTTCCAGGATGCTACTTCTCGCATAATATCTTAATGGGCATAGCTTTTTTGCCAGCGGTAAGAACGCGAAATGCACTTGAAGCTGAAATTGCCGCCGGATTGGGCGAACTCAGAATGACGTTTACTCTCGCAACAGAGACCTCTCCCGGAGAGCCGGTAGAAATCGCGCTCCAACCACTTTTCGATCCTGCAGCCCTCGCAGCTTCAGCGGCTGAAATGTTGCCGGATTTTTTTGCCGATACCTAGGTTCAAGCCCCGCTCAGGGCACGTGGCGATAATCGCATAAATCTACAGGTGCGCCCCCAAACCGGCGCTATCAAACCAGCGCGCCGGTCACATCCACCCTCCCGCGGCCCCCGAGGTAGGGGCGTAGCGCCTCCGGCAACGTCACCGACCCGTCCGCCTCCTGCCCGTTCTCCAGTACCGCGATCAGGCAGCGGCCGACGGCCAGGCCGGAGCCGTTCAACGTATGCACGAATTCCGGCTTCTCGCCCTCGGCGCGGCGGAAGCGGGCGTTCATGCGGCGGGCCTGGAAATCGCCGCAGACCGAGACCGAGCTGATCTCGCGGTAGGTGTCCTGGCCAGGCAGCCAGACCTCGATGTCATGCGTCCGCCGCGCGCCGAAGCCCATGTCGCCCGTACAGAGCACGATGGTCCGGTAGGGCAGGCCCAGTGCCGTGAGGATGCCCTCGGCGCAGGCGGTCATCCGGTCGAGCTCGGCCCGGCTGTCCTCGGGGCGGGTGATCGACACCATCTCGACCTTCTCGAACTGGTGCTGGCGCAGCATGCCGGCGGTGTCCTTGCCGGCGGAGCCCGCCTCGGAGCGGAAGCACTGGGTATGGGCGACGTGGCGGCGCGGCAGCTCGCCGTCGGTCAGGATGGCGCCGGCGACGAGGTTGGTCAGCGTCACCTCGGCGGTCGGGATCAGCCACCAGCCGTTGGTGGTCTGGTAGCTGTCCTCGGCGAATTTCGGCAGCTGGTTGGTGCCGTACATCGCCTCCTCCTTGACGAGGACCGGGGTCCAGGCCTCGGTCAGGCCGTTCTTCTCGACATGGGTGTCGAGCATGAACTGCGCCAGCGCCCGCTGCAGCCGCGCCATCGCGCCGCTGAGCACGACGAAGCGGCTGCCGGAGAGGCGCGCCGCCGCCTCGAAATCCATGCCGGGTTTCACCGCCGGCAGCTCGAAATGCTCGCGCGGGCGGAAGTCGAAGCGCCGGGGCGCGCCGACCCGGCGCAGTTCGACATTGTCGGTCTCGTCGGTGCCTTCCGGGACATCCTCCATCGGCGTGTTCGGCAGGCCCATCAGCAGGTCGCGCAACGTCGTATCCGCCGCCGCCGCCTCGGCCTCGAGCCGGGCGATCTCGTCCTTCTTCTCGGTGACGAGCGCGCGGAGCCGCTGGAACGCCGCCTCGTCGCCGCGCGCCTTGGCCGCGCCGACCTCGCGGCTGGCCGCGTTGCGCTCGGCCAGCGCCGCCTCGGCGGCGGCGATCCGCGCCCGCCGCGTCTCGTCGATGGCGAGGATCTCGGCCGAGAGCGGCGCCAGCCCGCGCCGGGTCAGGCCGAGGTCGAAATCCCGCGGGTTTTCGCGAACCAGGCGGATGTCGTGCATGGGAACTGCCCCGTGAAACCGGCGCCCGCGAACCGGAACGCCGCTGTCTTAAGACGCGAAGCGGAGGGAATTTCAACCCCGCCGCGTGGTCGGGCCGGTGGGCTTGACACCGCGCGGCGCTGCGTGTTTATACGCGTTCATGCCGGTTTGTCAGTGATTGAGGGCCATGTCCAGTTTGCTCAATTCCGAGCGGCGCGAGCGGATCGCCGAGCGGCTGGCGCGGGGCGACCGGGTGCTCGCGGCCGATCTCGCCCGGGAATTCGCGGCGTCGGAGGATACGATCCGCCGCGACCTGCGCGCCCTGGCCGCGGCCGGCCTCTGCCGCCGGGTCTATGGCGGCGCCCTGCCGGTGGCGCCGGGCGCCGGTCCGGTCAGCGCGCG
>JBGALW010000076.1:0-17238 GCA_044223585.1 Amaricoccus sp. | reverse complement strand
GGCGGCCAGCCCGAGGACGGCGAGCGCCCCGGCAACGCCGCCCGCGACCCCGAGCGCCAGTTCCGGCGCCCGTGACCGCCACGCGGCAATGCCGACGAGGAGCAGGGTCAGGCCGGCGATCGTGGCGACGAGGAGAAGGCGCGGCCCCGGCCTCCGGGCGGCGATGTCGCGATAGAGCGCCGCCGGCCGGATGTCGCGGGCGCGCCCGAGCGGCCAGAGCGCGAAGATGAGCGCCGTCAGCCCGCCATAGGTCGCCGCGTCGATGAGCGCCTTCGGGTGGACGCCGAAGGCCGCGGGGACCGGCAGGGCCGACTGGATCAGCGGCGCGGCGGCAAGCGGCAGGAGGGTGCCGAGCACGAGGCCGATGGCGATGGCGAGCGCGGCGATCACCCCCACCTGCGCGAGATAGACGGAGAAGATCGTCGCCCCCGTCGCGCCCAGCGTCTTCAGCGTCGCGATGGTCGCGGTCTTGCGCTCGACATGCGCGCCGACCGCCGAGGCGATGCCGACCCCGCCGACCGCAAGCCCGGCGAGGCCGACGAGAATCAGGAAGGACCCGAGCCGGTCGACGAAGCGGCCGATCCGCGGCGCCCCGGCGCTGCGGTCGCGCCACTGCAGCCCGGCGTCGCCGAACCGCGCCTGCGCTTCCGCCTTCAGCGCCGCGATATCAGAGTCGGGCGCGAGGCGCATCCGGTAGGAGGAATCGAACATCGAGCCGGGGGCGAGCAGGCCGCTCGCCTCAAGCGCCGGCAGCGCGACGATCACCCGCGGCCCGAAGGCAAGACCGGCGGTGCCCGCGTCGGGCTCGGAGACGATCGTGCCGGCAAGGCGGAAGTCCTGCGTGCCGAGCCGGACCGTGTCCCCCGGCTGGAGCCCGAGCCGGTCGACCAGCCCTGCCTCCGCCACGAGGCCGGGCACCCCGTCCCGTGCGGCCAGCGCCTCGGCGAGCGGGGCGCCGGTCGAGAGGGTGACGTTGCCATAGAGCGGGTAGGCGCCGTCCACCGCCTTGACCTGCACCAGCAGCCGCTGCTCGCCGCCGTCCGCGTCCTCGCTGCCGCGGGGAGGCACGTCCGCCATCGAGCGGAAGTCGACGATCCCGGACACCGCCTCGGCCGCGCCGTCGATCCAGGCGCGTTCCGCCGGGTCGGCGAAGCGGTAGGCGAACTCCACCTCCGCGTCGCCCCCGAGCAGCGACGCCGCCTCGCGCATCAGCCCGGCGTTGATCGCCGCCCGCGTGGTCCCGACCGCGGCGATCGCGGTCACGCCGAGCGCGAGGCAGACGAGCAGGATGCGGAAACCGGCAAGTCCGCCCCGCATCTCGCGGGCGGCCAGCCGCAGGGCGAGCGGCACCCTCACTCCGCGGCCGCCGTTGCCGGCGCCACCGGCGCCAGCGCCCCGTCGCCGAGGTGCACGACCCGGTCGCAGCGGCTCGCCACTTCCGGCGCGTGGGTGACGAGGACGAGCGTCGATCCGTGCCGGTCGCGGAGGTCGAAGAGCAGCCGGATGATCGTGGCGCCGTTGCCGGCGTCGAGATTGCCGGTCGGCTCGTCGGCGAGCAGGATCTCCGGCCGGGTCACGGTGGCGCGGGCCAGCGCCACCCGCTGCTGCTCGCCCCCGGACAGTTCCGCCGGATAGTGGCCGGCGCGATGCCCGAGGCCGACGGCCGCCAGCGCCTCCGCCGCGCGCGCGAAGGCGTCCGGCGCGGCCGCGAGTTCCAGCGGCACCGCGACATTCTCCAGCGCCGTCATCGTCGGGATGAGGTGGAAGGACTGGAAGACGATGCCCATGTGCGCGCGCCGGAAGCGGGCGAGCGCGTCCTCTCCCAGCGCCGTCAGGTCGTGGCCGAGGGCCGTGACGCTGCCGCCGGTTGCGGTCTCCAGGCCGGCCATCAGCATCAGGAGCGACGACTTGCCGGACCCGGACGGGCCGACGAGGCCGAGGGTCTCGCCCCGCGCCACCTCAAGGCTGATGCCCCGCAGGATGTTGACCGGACCGGCGTTGCCTTCAAGGGTGAGCGACGCATCCTGAAGCACGATGGCCGGAGCAGTCATATGATCCCTTCCTTGCGTCGTGGCGCCCCCCCGCCATATGGGGCGCTCGCCCGCCTGCGCAACCTCGCCGTCGCGCTCGTGATCTTCGCGGCCGCGGCGGCGCCGGCGGCTGCGGAGGTCCGCATCCTCGCCTTCGGCGATTCGCTGACCGCCGGGGCCGGGCTGCCGCAGGACGAGGGTTTCGTGCCGCAGCTGCAGGACTGGCTGCACGCGAATGGCGCGCCCGACGCGGTGGTGGTCAACGGCGGCGTTTCCGGAGACACCTCCGCTGGCGGGCTCGCACGCATCGACTGGGCGCTCACCGGCGACATCGATGCGGTGATCGTCGAGCTTGGCGCCAACGACATGCTGCGCGGGGTCGATCCGGCGGTGACGCGGGCAAACCTCGACGGCATCCTGAAGGCGATCGACGCGAGGGGCCTGCCGGCGATCCTCGCCGGGCTGCCGGCGCCGCCGAACTATGGCGAGCAGTACCGCAAGGCGTTCCGCGCCAATTTCCGCAGCCTCGCGGAGGAGCATGAGGCGATCTTCTATCCGAGCTTCTTCCGCGGCCTCGGCGACGGGCGCAGCATCCCGCAGATCATGCGGCTGTTCCAGCCGGACGGCCTGCACCCGAACGCGGAGGGTGTCGCGGCGATCGTCGCTGACATCGGCCCCGTGGTGCTGAAGCTGATCGCCGAGACGGGGAAGCAATGATCCGCGCCTTCGCGGCGATCGCCCTGCCGGAGCCGGTGTGCTTCGACCTCATGCTGCTGCAGCAGGGCCTGCCGGTGCCGCGGCTGGAGCCGCGGGAGAACCTGCACCTGACGCTGGTGTTCCTCGGCACGCTGGCGCCGACCCTCCTCGCGGATGTCGATGCGGCCTTCGTCGGGGTGCGGGCGGCGGGATTCGAGCTGGCGCTGCGCGGGCTCGGGATGTTCGGCGGCGCGAAGCCGCGGGTGGTCTATGCCGGCGTTGCCGAGAACGAGGCGCTCCGGCGCCTGCAGGCGAAGCTCGAGACGGCGGCGCGGCAGGCGGGCGCCGAGGTTCCCGCGCGGAAGTACCATCCGCATGTGACGCTGGCCCGGCTGCCGGAACGGGCGGAGGGGCGGGAGCGGATCGAGGCGGCTGTCGCCGGGCGCGGGCTGTACGCCGGTCCGGCCTTCGAGGTCACGGATTTCCGGCTGTACCAGTCGCACCTGACGACAGGCGGTTCGGTCTACGAGGAGCTGGCACGCTATCCTCTGGGCTGATCAGCGGCGGTGCGGCGGCTGCCGCACCGCGTCGCGGGTCAGGCCCATGTCGCGCAGCAGGTAGTCGTCGAGGCGCGACAGGCGCTCCGCGTCGCGATACGCGGCGTCGGCCGCGACAAGGCGGTCGATCAGGTTGCGCAGGGTGAGGCGCGGCCAGGAGGCACGGCGAAGGCGGGGCGTGGCAAGAACACGCATGGCTCTCTCCATCAGGATAGGTTGTCGATCAGGGCGGTGTCATCACCGTGGTTGATAGATAGCGCTTGACGGTTCATGTCGAAAGCGAATATTTGTTGGCGATCGCATCAAGGATCGTGATATGGCCCGCAACCTCGACCTGACCGCCCTGCGTTCCTTCGCCACCGTCGCGGACGCCGGCGGCGTGACGCGCGCGGCGAGCCAATTGAATCTCACGCAGTCGGCGGTCTCGATGCAGCTGAAGCGGCTGGAGGAGAGCCTCGGCCTGTCGCTGATCGACCGGTCCGCCCGCACCGTGGCGCTGACGCCGCAGGGCGAGCAGCTGCTGTCCTACGCCCGGCGGCTGCTTTCGCTGAACGACGAGGCGTGGCGGCGGCTGACGCACCCCGCCTTCGAGGGCGAGCTGCAGTTCGGCGTGCCGCACGACCTCGTGTATCCGCGGGTGCCGCAGGTGCTGCAGCGGTTCGCGGCCGAATATCCCCGTGTGAAGCTGCAGCTGCATTCGCTCTATACCTCCGGCCTCAAGGACCAGTTCGCCCGCGGCGAGATGGACGTGATCCTGACGACCGAGGCGGGGATCGACGCCGGCGGCGAGATGCTGTCGCGCCAGAGCCTCGTCTGGACCGGCGCACCGGACGGGCAGGCCTGGCGGGGGCGCCCGCTGCGCTTCGCCTCCTGCGGCAACTGCCTCTTCAAGCGGCCGGCGATCGCGGCGCTGGAAGCGGCGGGGATCGCCTGGGAGCTTGCGGTCGACTCGGTGTCGACCGCCGCGGTGGACGCGAGCGTCGCGGCCGATCTCGCGGTCAGCGTCCAGATGGAGAGCTGCGTGCCGGTCGGCACCGAGGCGATCCGGCACGGCGGCGCGCTGCCCGGACTGCCGCCCCACAACATCAACATGTACGTGACCGGCGGCCCGCGGGCCGAGCTGGCGCAGCGGCTCGCCGGGGTGGTGCGGCAGGTCTACGGCGTGGCGGAGGCGATGACATCCCCCGGCCGCTCGCCTATGGTGCGCGCGGCATGAGCGGCGCAGGTTCAACGAGTCGATGACGCACAATACGGTTCGCCCGTGGCGCAACATCGAGCGGCGGCGGTCGCGGCAGATCCATGTCGGGCCGGTCCCCGTCGGCGGCGACGCGCCGATCAGCGTCCAGACCATGACGAACACCCTGACCACGGACGTCCGGGCGACGGTGGCGCAGGTTCAGGCCGCGGCGGACGCCGGCGCCGACATCGTCCGCGTCTCGGTCCCAGACGAGGGATCCTCCCGCGCGCTGCACGAGATCGTGCGCGAGAGCCCGGTGCCGATCGTCGCCGACATCCACTTCCACTATCGCCGCGCCATCGAGTCGGCGGAGGCGGGCGCAGCGTGCCTCCGGATCAATCCGGGCAACATCGGTTCGGCCGAGCGGGTGCGCGAGGTGATCCGGGCCGCGCGCGACCACGGCTGCTCGATGCGGATCGGCGTGAACGCCGGCAGCCTGGAGAAGCACCTGCTGGAGAAGTACGGCGAGCCCTGCCCGGAGGCGATGATCGAGAGCGGCCTCGACCATATCCGCATCCTTCAGGACAACGATTTCCACGAGTTCAAGATCAGCGTGAAGGCGTCGGATGTGTTCCTCGCCGCCGCCGCCTATCAGGGGCTCGCGGAAGCGACGGACGCGCCGATCCACCTCGGCATCACCGAGGCGGGGGGCATGCTGTCCGGCACGGTCAAGTCGGCGATCGGCCTCGGCAGCCTGCTCTGGATGGGGATCGGCGACACGCTACGCGTCAGCCTGTCCGCGGATCCGGTCGAGGAAGTGCGGGTCGGCTTCGAGATCCTGAAGTCGCTCGGCCTGCGCCACCGCGGCGTCAACATCATCTCCTGCCCGTCCTGCGCCCGGCAGGGCTTCGACGTCATCCGGACGGTCGAGACGCTGGAAAAGCGGCTGGAACACATCAGGACGCCGATGTCGCTGTCGATCATCGGCTGCGTCGTCAACGGTCCGGGGGAGGCGCTGATGACCGACATCGGCTTCACCGGCGGCGGGGCGGGCTCGGGCATGGTCTACCTGGCCGGCCGCCAGCACCACAAGCTCGGCAACGAGGGCATGATCGACCATATCGTGGAACTGGTCGAGAAGCGCGCAGCGGAGCTGGAAGCGGAACGCGCGGTGGCGGACAAGGCCGCGGAGTAGGGCGGGGCACCGTCCCGTCCTGCGCGGAAACTGGTGCACTTTCTGCCCCGGATCGGCGGGGCGGTGGGTCCTCGGCGCTGGCGATGGCACCGGCCTCGCTGTCATCTCGATAGGGTGTCGGCGCGCCTGCCTGGGCTGGCGCGAAGCGCCTGCCGGGGGCAGGGCAGGCGCTGGTGATGCTGGCGCATCGGCGGGGACATCTCGCGCCGGAGGCGCAAGGGCGGAGCCGCGGCGACCACCCGGAAACACCCGCCACCGCCTCGACATCCGCGCCCCGATCGGGCATAAGGCCGGGCGCTGCCGCGGCCGCACGCCGGCGTGGCGCACAAGCCAGAGGATTGGACCCATGCTTCGCATCGCGCTGGTCATCGGCCTGCTCGGCGCCGTCGGGCCGTTCGCGATCGACATGTATCTGCCGGCGCTGCCGCATGTCGCCGCCGACTTCGGCGCCAGCACCCAGGCGGTGCAGGCGACGCTCAGCCTGTTCTTTGCCGCCTTCGGCGTCTCGCAGCTGGCCTATGGCCCGCTCAGCGACCAGTTCGGCCGCAAGCCGCCGCTCTATGTCGGGCTGACGATCTTCCTCGCCGGGACCCTCGGCTGCGCCCTCGCGCCGAGCATCGGCGCGCTGATGGCGGCGCGGCTGGTGCAGGGCCTCGGGGCCGCGGTGGTGATGGTGATCCCGCGCGCGGTGATCCGCGACCTGCATACCGGGCCGGAGGCGACGCGGCTGATGGCGACGGTGATGCTCGTCATCTCGGTCTCGCTGATGCTCGCACTGCTCGCTGGCAGCGGGCATCATGGCGCTGGCAAGCTGGCGCTGGATCTTCGGCGTACTGGCGCTCGCCGGCGCGGCGAGCCTCGCGCTGACGGCCTTCGCGCTGCCCGAAACCCTGGCGCCCGGCCTGCGTACCCCGGCGCGGCCGCGCCAGATCGTTGCGGGGTGCCGCCGCCTGCTCACCAACGCGGAGTTCGTGGGCCTCACCTTCGTCGGCGGTTTCGGCCTCGCGAGCTTCTTCGTGTTCATCGCCAGCGCCTCCTTCGTCTACACCCAGACCTTCGGACTGACGCCGACCGGCTTCAGCCTCGCCTTCGCGCTCAACGCCATCGGCTTCTTCGGGGCGACCCAGGCGGCCGCCAGCCTCGGCGAGCGGTACGGGATGGCGCGGGTGGTGCGTGTGGCGATCGCCGGGTTCGCGCTCGTCGCCGTGGCGCTCGCGGTGCTGGTGGCGGCCGGGTTCGGCACGCTGGCGGTCGTCGTCGGCATGCTGTTCGTGGGCAATGCGTTTCTCGGCCTCGTCATTCCGGTGACCGCGGTCCTATCGCTCGACCCGCATCCCGACATCGCCGGCCTCGCCTCGTCGCTCGGCGGCACGTTGCAGATGCTGACCGGGGGGCTGATGATCGCGGTGGCCGGGCCGTTCTTCGACGGCACGCCGCTGCCGATGGTGGTGGCAATCGCGCTCTGCGGCCTTCTCGCCTGGGGGACATCGGCGGCGGCGCTGCGGAGCGGGCGCGTGGCCGAGGCGAGGTGAGGCGATGATCCCGGTCGAGCGGCTGGCGCAGATCGAGGCGCGCTACGAATATCTCGCGGCGCGGATGAACGAGGGGGCTGCGGCCGCCGACCTCGCCGCCCTCGGGCGCGAATACGCCGCGCTTGGCCCGGTGGTGGAGCAGATCGGCCGCTGGCGCAGCCTTCTCGCGGACCGCGACGAGGCCGAGCGGATGCGCGCCGACCCGGAGATGCGGTCGCTGGCCGACGAGGAGCTGGAGCGCGTGGCGGAGGCGCTGCCGGCGCAGGAACGGGCGCTGCAGCTCGCGCTGCTGCCGAAGGACGAGGCGGACGAGCGCTCGGCGATCCTGGAGATCCGCCCCGGCACCGGCGGCGAGGAGGCGGCGCTGTTCGCCGCGGATCTCGCGCGGATGTACCAGCGCTTCGCCGAGGCCCGCGGCTGGCGCTGGGTCGTGGTCGAGGAGGACCCGACCGAGCTCGGCGGCCTCAAGGAAATGGTGGCCGAGATCTCGGGCCGCGGCGTCTTTGCCGCGCTGAAGTTCGAGTCCGGCGTCCACCGCGTGCAACGTGTGCCGGCGACGGAATCGGGCGGGCGCATCCACACCTCCGCCGCGACGGTCGCGGTGCTGCCCGAGGCGGAGGAGGTGGACGTCGACATCCCGGCGGCCGACATCCGCATCGACACCATGCGCGCCTCCGGCGCCGGCGGGCAGCATGTGAACACCACCGACTCCGCGGTGCGGATCACCCACCTGCCGACGGGGATCGTCGTGACGAGCTCGGAAAAGTCGCAGCACCAGAACCGGGCGCGGGCGATGCAGGTGCTCCGCGCGCGGCTTTACGACATGGAGCGGACGCGGCGGGACGCGGCGCGGGCGGCGGAGCGCCGGGGGCAGGTGGGGTCGGGCGACCGCTCGGAGCGGATCCGCACCTACAACTTTCCGCAGGGCCGCCTGACCGACCACCGCATCGGCCTGACGCTCTACCGGCTCGACCAGGTGATGCAGGGCGACCTCGACGAGGTCGTGGAGGCGCTCGCCACCGCCGATCAGGCGGCGCGGCTGGCCGATCTCGACGCATGACGACGGTGCGCGAGGCCCTCGCCGCGGCGATTGCCGACCTCGCCGCCAACGGCGTGCCCGACGCCGCCCGCGACGCCCGCCGGATGATGGCGCACGTGCTGGTCATCCCGCCCGAACGGCTGATCCTGATGGAGGGCGAGGAACTCGGCAGCTCGGACGAGGAGGACTACGACCAGATGGTCGGCGAGCGGTGCATGTTCCGGCCCGTCTCCAAGATCATCGGGCGGCGCAGCTTCTGGGCGATGGAGTTCCATGTCGACGACCGGGTGCTCGACCCGCGGCCGGAGACCGAGATTCTCGTCGCCGCGGCGCTGGATGGGCCGGTGCCGGAGCGGATCCTCGACCTCGGCACCGGCAGCGGCGCGATCCTGCTGTCGCTGCTCGCAGAATGGCCGGGCGCCCGGGGCCTCGGCACCGACGTCGACGGCCGGTGCCTCGCGGTGGCGCGGAAGAACGCCGACCGGCTCGGCGTCGCCCGCCAGTGCAGCTTCGTCGAGCGGGACTGGTGCGACGGGGTGACCGGGCCCTTCGACCTCATCGTGTCGAACCCGCCCTATATCGCCGAGAGCGAGATCGCCGGCCTCGCCGAGGACGTACGCAGCTGGGAGCCGCGCCACGCGCTGACGCCCGGACCCACCGGGCTGGAGGCCTACGAGCGGATCGCCGCGGGAGCGCCGGCGCTCCTCGCGCCCGGCGGCCGCATCCTGCTGGAGATCGGCCCGACGCAGGGCGAGGCGGTGAGCGGACTGCTTGCCGCCGCCGGCTTCACCCGGATCGGCGTCCTGCCCGACCTCGACGGCCGCGACCGCGTCGTGCGGGGTTTCGGCCCGGAATGACGCGATTCGCGCCGGTCCAGTGGCATTGTCGCCGAATTCTGCTTGTGCTGGCCCGAATTCTCCCTATATCGTCACCTTGATCCAGTCAGAGATGTCCCGTTTGTTACGGAATGACGCAGGGCGGATCGACGTGCACTGACACCCCGGACCATGAGGCTGCGCCGCCGCGCGCCCGCCTCCTCAGTCCGCAAAGCCAGAGACGGCGGAACATTCACGGCATGAGACCATCGAACAAGTCGAGATCCAGGAACAAGCCTGGAAACAACGGCCACAACAACAATAACAACCAGCGCCGCAGCAACATGGGCAACATCATCAACCGCGTGTTCGAGAGCGCGGGCCCGGACGGCAAGGTGCGCGGCACCCCCCAGCAGATCATCGACAAGTATCAGGCTCTGGCGCGCGACGCGCAGGTCTCGGGTGATCGGGTCGCCGCAGAGAGCTTCCTGCAGTATTCCGAGCACTATACGCGGATCCTCGGCGAGGCGCAGCGCCAGCAGATGGAAAACCGCTATCAGGGTGAGCGGGACGACAACCAGCAGCAGCGCGAGGACGGTTTCGACCGGCGTCCGCAGCAGCAGCCCCAGCCGCAGGCCGCACCGATGCCGTCGGGCCTTGCGATGATCGATTCCGACGACAGCGACGATTTCGGCGGCCCGATCGAGACGCCGGAAAACCGGCGCATGGAACGGCGTGACCCGCTGCCGATGTCCGATCCGGCGCCGCAACCCGCCTTCGAGCCGCCGGCCTTCCTCGCGGCGCCGATGCCTGCCGCGATGCCCAGTCCGGCGCCCGCGCCGGTGGAGGCGCCGGTCATTGAGGCGGCCGAACCGGCCGCTGAGCCCGTTGCCGAGCCGGTGGCGGAAGCGAGCGTCGAGGCGCCGGTCCGCAAGCCCCGCGCGCGCAAGCGCAAGCCGGCGGCCGAGGTGATCAGCGACGCCCCTGCGGCGGAAGCCGCCGCGCCCGAGGCGCCGGCTGCCGAGGCAACGTTCCCGGAAACGCCCGCGTTCCAGGCCGAATAGACGGCCGCGCCCCCCGGACGGGGGGGCGCCGCTTTCGCAGTAGGATCAGGCGGTTGTCCGTCGTTCCTCGACCGCCCGGCTGAGGGCGCAGAAGGCTTCGAGGGAAACCTGCTCGGCCCGCTCGGTTTCCGGAATGCCGGCTGCTGCCAGCAGCGCCGGCAGGTCGGGTCCGAGCGGCTTCAGGCTTGCCCGCAGCATCTTGCGACGCTGTCCGAAGGCGAGCGCCACCACCCGCGACAGGGTCGCGGCGTCGGCAGGGTAGCGCGGCGCCTCGCGCCGGTCGAGCCGGACCACGGCGCTCGTCACCTTCGGGGGCGGCGTGAAGGCGCGGGGCGGAATCTCGAAGGCGATCCGCGCGTCGCACCGCCACTGCGCCAGCAGCGACAGCCTGCCATAGGCCTTGGATCCCGGCGGCGCCACGATCCGCTCCGCCACCTCCTTCTGGAACATCAGCGTCAGGCTCTGCCAGAAGGGCGGCCAAGCGGGCGGCGTCAGCCAGCGCACCAGGAGCTCGGTCCCGACATTGTAGGGCAGGTTCGCCACCACCCGCACCGGCGCGGTCAGGTGCGGGGCCGGGTCGATCGCCAGTGCGTCTCCTTCCAGCACCGTCAGCCGTCCCGGCCAGACGGCGGCGATCTCCGCGAGTGCCGGCAGGCAGCGCGCATCCCGCTCGATGGCGACGACGTGCCGCGCGCCCTCGGCCAGCAGCGCCCGTGTCAGCCCCCCGGGGCCCGGCCCGATCTCCAGCACGTCGCACGCGGAGAGATCCCCGGCCGACCGGGCAATCCGCCCGGTCAGGTTGAGGTCCATCAGGAAATTCTGCCCCAGCGCCTTCTTGGCGCTTAGGCCATGCGCGGCGATGACCTCGCGCAGGGGCGGCAGGCCGTCGGCGGCAAGGCTCACGCGCCCGCTCCCCGCGCCGCCGCCCGCCGCGCGCCCATCTCCGCCGCAAGCCGGAGCGCCGCGATGAGGCTCGACGGGTTCGCCACCAGATCGCGGGCGATGGCATAGGCGGTGCCGTGGTCGGGCGAGGTCCGCACGAAGTCGAGGCCCAGCGTCACGTTGACGCCGCCGTCGAAGTCGATGGTCTTGATCGGGATCAGCGCCTGGTCGTGGTACATGCAGACGGCCGCGTCATAGCCGGCGCGGGCCGCCGGATGGAACAGCGTGTCGGCCGACAGCGGCCCGGCCAGCGCCATCCCCTCGGCCCGCAGCCGCTCGAGCACCGGGATGATGACCTCGATCTCCTCGCGCCCCATCACCCCGCCCTCGCCGGCATGCGGATTCAGCCCGGCCACGGCGATGCGCGGGGCGGCGATGCCGAAGTCGCGGACAAGGCCGGCGTGGGTGATGCGGATCGTCTGCTCCAAGAGGGCGGGGGTCAGCGCCGCCGGCACCTCGGCGAGCGGCATGTGGATCGTCACCGGCACCACCCGCAGTGCGGGCGACGCCAGCATCATCACCGGCCGCGTCGCGCCGGACAGCGCCGCGAGATATTCGGTGTGGCCGGGGAAGGCGAAGCCGGCCCCGTCCTTCAGCGCCTTCTTGTTGATCGGAGCGGTGCAGACGGCCGAGGCGGCGCCGCTGCGGGCCAGCGCCACTGCGCGGGCAATGATCTCGACGACCGCGGCGGCATTCCCCGGCATCGGGTTTCCGGGTGGCGCGAGGAAGGGCAGGGGATGCTCCAGCACCGGCAGTCCGTGCGCGCCGGCCGTCGCCGCCTCGGACGGGTCGTCGATCGGCCGGAGCGGTACGCCGAGCCGGCCGCCCAGTTCGGCCATGTGGCCGAGATCGCCGATCAGGAAGAACGGCACCGCACCCTCGAGCGCGGCCCATGCCTTCAGCGCGATCTCGCCCCCGATGCCGGCCGGGTCGCCCTGCGTCAGCGCCACCGGACCGATGGCGGGACCGCTGCCCCCAGGCGTCATTCCGCGGTCCGGTCGTCGATGAGCGCGTTGCCCAGCAGTTCCTGCAGATAGCCGTTGCCGAAGCTGGTGATCCGCTCGCCGAAAAGCTGCTGGCGCAGCGCCTCGCGCGCCTCGGGCGTGTCCTCGGCCTTGCCGGCCGGTGGCTGAGTGCTGATCGAGACGAGCTTGATGAGCGCGACCCCGCCGGAAATCGGGATCGGCCGGGTCGCCTGACCCGGCCTCAGCAGCAGCACCTGGGTGCGGAAGGCGCCCGGCACCTGCGTTGTCGGGACCGGCGCCAGCGTGCCGCCCTGGGCGGCGGTCGCGCTGCGGCTGTACTCGCGGGCCATCGTCGCAAAGCTCGCGCCGCGCTGCAGCTGGCGATAGATGTCGTCGGCCAGCGCCAGCGTCTCCGCCTCGCCGCGCTCGGCAAAGGGGATGGCGATCTCCGCCATGTGCAGCATCTCGGTCGGCCGGTTGGCGGCCAGCGCCATCGCGTCGTCGAGGTCCGTCTCGGACGGCTGGGCACGGGCGCGAAACCGCGCGACTACCACCTCGCGCCACAGAAGGCCGGATTTCACGAAGTCGTCCATCGTCTGCCGGTCGATGTGGCGCTCCTCCAGTACCCGCAGGACGTCATCGACCTTCAGGCCGCGCTGGGTGGCGAATTCCTCCAGCCCGCCGTCGATCGCCCCCTCCGGCAGTTCGATCTCCATCGCCTTCGCGGCCTGCAGCTTCACCCGGTCCTCGGTCAGCTGCTGGATCGCCAGCTTGCGGATGTCGCCGCTGGCGCCGAGCGCGGACAGGAGCAGCATCCGCTGGTCGATGTCATAGAACGTGACGACGCCTTCGTTCACCGTGATCGCCGCGTCGTAGGGGTTCGCGGCCTGCCCCGGCCCGGCAACAGCGAGAAGTGAAAGCATCAGCGCGATCAGGGTCTTGCGCATCATATCTCCTTGGGCGGATCAGCCGGCCCGCGCCATGCAGACGCGCGGCGGCCAGTCCCTTTCCTGGTTCGTGCCAAGCCCCGCGAGGCGCAGGTCGAACCCGATCGAGGTCGAGGGGGGCAGATTCCCCCACGACGTATAGCGACGCTGCACGGAAAGGTCGAATTCCGCGCACTCGTTGCCATAGGTGATCCCGGCGCCGGCCTGGAGGTTGCTGTCGGTGGAGAGGTCATAGCGCCATGACCCGCGCACCTCCCAGTTCGCCAGCACCCGGTAGCGGCCTTCGATCGAGAACTCGTTGGTTTCCGGCTGCGGCCCGAGGATCGGGTTCGAGTCGTCCTCCGCCAGATACACGTAGGCCGCGGCGAGCCCCGTGCGCTCGGAGTCGTAGACCATCGCGAACTCGTTGCGGCGGAAGTCGAACGCCGGATCGAACAGCGAGCGGTTGATGAGGCTGAGGCCGGAAGTGAAGTCGAGGGCGACGGCGCCGACATAGTCGGAATACTGCCCGGCGAGGCCCGACCCTTCCGGGAACTCCGGGTCCGGGTCGGCGCGATAGACTCGCCCGACGGTGACGCGCGCCTGCCAGCCGGCCGGATCGACGCGGGTATAGTTGATCCCCACGTTGGCGCGCAGCCCGGTTTCCAGCCGGTCGACGCCGGGAAAGCGGTTCAGCGAGAACAGGTTCGTCGCGTCGAATTCCGGAAGCTGGCTGTCCTCGTTCGGGTTGTCGGTGTCGCCGAACTCGTGACTGTAGGCGATCTGCACGATCGGCTCGATCACGTGGTCGACGTCCCCGCTCCGCCGCACCAGCGGCCAGCGCAGCGTCCCCGACGCGGTCGGCGTGGCGCGGAGCAGGAGTTCGACGCCATCGGTCCCGTCGTCCCAGACCCGATACCCCTCGACCGTGCCCATAGCGGTCGTCTCTGCGACGACACCGTGCGGCAGGATCAGCTGCTGCTGCCAGTCGACGCCGCCGCCGCCGCGCACCATGTTGGTGCCGGTGTGGCGCAGGACGCCGAGCGCGTCGCCGCCCACGCCGAGCCGCCCGCCGATCGAGGGCGTGTCGAACAGCCGACGATAGTAGAATTCCGGAAAGACGAACGGGATGTCGTCGGTTTCCTCGTCGTCGCGCAGGCTCTGGAACGCGACGGTGCCGAGCTCGACATACTCGTCGGCGAGCGTGCGGCTGATCCAGGCGGCGCTCTTCAGCATGTCGGCGTCGGAATAGTCGTACTGGCCGAGGAATTCGTCGTCGCTCGCCACCGAAAAGTCGAACTGCGCCACGAAGCCGCCGGGCAGCCTGAAGTCGCCGACGGCGGTGACGTAGCCGCGGCCCGCATCCTCGTCGAG
Source organism: Amaricoccus sp. (assembly GCA_044223585.1). Lineage (GTDB taxonomy): Bacteria > Pseudomonadota > Alphaproteobacteria > Rhodobacterales > Rhodobacteraceae > Amaricoccus. The sequence goes on along the minus strand of JBGALW010000076.1, from coordinate 2,926 downwards.
CCCGTCGGTCAGGGTCAGCGCCCCGCCAACGTCGAAGCCGCCCGAGTCGAAGCGCTGGCGGTACTCGCCTTCCATCAGCAGGCCGCCCTTGGTGGTGACGAAGGGGGTCATCGTCATGTCGGCCGACTGCCCGAGCGTCCGGTAGTAGGGTGCCTTGACGCCGAAGCCGTAGATGTCCGACTGGCGATAGACCGGCACCAGGAACCCGCTCGCCCGTTGTACCCCCGGCTCAGGCACGCTCAGTCGCGGCAGCAGCGCGACCGGCACGCCGAACATCTCCAGCCGGGCATTCTCGAAATAGAGCCGGCGCGCGACCGCGTCCTCGGTCACGCGCGAGGCGCGCAGCGCCCATGTCGGCGTCGGGTTCTCCGCACAGACGGTGCAAGAACTTGCGATCACCCGCTGGAGCGTCGCATAGCGGCCGCCCGTACGCCGTGCCTCGACCGCCGCGAGCTGCATCTTGCCGGCGATCAGCACGCGCGCCCCGGAGACGAGCCCTTCCTGCAGGTCCGGTGTCAGCGACGCCTTGTCCGCCAGCATCACTCCGCCGGCCGGGTCGGTCAGCGTGATCGGCCCTTCCGCCCGGATCTCTCCGGCCGCCTCGTCATAGATGATCCGCGTCGCCCGCAGCACGCGATCCTGGTACAGCACCTCGACATTGCCGGCAGCCGTCAGCAGCCTGCGCTCGCTGTCATAGGTCACGCTGTCGGCGACGAGGCTCGCCGGGGTCGTTTCCGAGGGCGGCGCGGGCGGGGCGGAGGGCGCCGTCTCCCCGGCGTGACCGGCGGGCGGGTCAGGCGCGTCCTGCGCGGGGGTTCCCGACGGGCCGAGCAGTGCCGCGGCCAGCACCGCGACCCCGTTCATCCAGACCTGCCTGCGTCCGCGCCCCACGCTATCCATCCTCAAGGTGCAGGAGCAGGCCCAGCGCCAGCAGGATCGCGGCAACCGGGGGCGTCCAGGCAGCGACCAGCAGCGGGATTTGCCCCCGTCCCCCAAGGGTTTCCGAGAAGTCCTTGAGGAAGTAAAGCGCAAACCCCGCGAGTACGGCCAGCAGGACCATGACCCCGGTCTGCCCGAAGCGCTGCGGCCGGAGCGCGAAGGCCGCGCCGATCAGCACCATCGCGGCGTAGAGCGCGGGCTTGGCCAGCTCGCTCTGCAGGAACAGCCGGTGCCGCTGGCCCGAGAAGCCCGATTCCTCCATCTGCGCGATGAACCGCCCCAGCTCCCAGAAGCCCACGGTTTCCGGCGATGCGAAGCTGTCGAGGATCTCGTCGCCGGTCAGCGTGGTCGGCAGGTTGAGCCGGGTGCCGGAGGAGGTGACGACGTAACGTCCGTCCGGCTGCTTCTGCCACTCGGTCGCGTTCTCGACCAGCCAGGAGCCTGGGGTCAGCCGCGCCGCCGGCGCCTCGATCAGCGCCACCGGCACGCCCGCGGCGTCGAAGCGGTGCATCCGGACGCGGCTGAGGATGCTGCCATCCGGGTTGGTGCGCGCCGCCTGGATCACCGTCTGCCCCCCGTCGCCGTCCGACTGCCGCAGCCACACACCTTCCTTTGAGAAGGAGAGCAGGCTCGACCCGGACCCGCTCAGTTCGTCCTGCAGCGCCAGTCCGCGGCGGATCGACGCGGCGACGAACGGGTTCGCCACCATGATGAACGCGACGGCGAGGAAGATCGCGCCGACCACCGGCACCGCGATCAGCCGCAGCGCCGAGACCCCGGACGCCCGCATGACCACGAGCTCGCTCGTCCGCGCAAACCGCAGGAAGGTGATGAGGCTCGCAAGCAGCAGCACCAGCGGGAATACCTGGTACAGCACTTCCGGCGCCTGCAGCAGCGTCACATGCAGGATGTCGCCCGCGCTCGCCCCCGCCTCGCCGAACCGCCGCAGGTTCTCGACCGAGCTGAACAGCACGATGACGAGCGCCAGCACGAGAAAGACGCCAAGGACCGCCCGCAGGAAGGCCCGCATGATATAGCGGCTGAGGGTCATCCCGCCGCCTCCGGCGCCGTCGGCGCGGCCGCGCAGGCCGGGCGCCGCTCCCGCATCAGCCGCGCCAGAAGGGCGGTGATGTAGGTGATCGCGAGCAGGCTCGGCAGGTACATGAGCGGCCAGAGCTCGATCCGGTCATGCACCCGTGCCCGGACGGCGAACATCACCACCTGCAGCAGCGCGGCGACCCCGATCGCCACCACCACGCGCCGCCCGAACCCGCTCCGCCGGTAGCCGCCGGCCAGAAGCGTGACGAGCGCGATCATCGGATAGAACACCGACAGGAGCGGCAGGGCGATCTTGTAGTGGCCCTCGGAGATGAAGTCGGCGCGGGTATAGCGGCCGCCCGCCAGCATCTCCGGCGTCGGCGACAGCAGCTGCGGCACCTGGTACTCCGCCGGCCGCCGCACCCGGTCGCCCTCGTCCTGGATGAGCGAACTGAGGTCAAAGACGAACTGGTCGAACGACACCGTCGTCAGCTGCGCGGACCCGGCCGGCCGCGCCAGCGCCACGCCGTTCAGCATGACGAGCCGCGCCTCCATTCCCTCGCGTACGAAGCGGGCATGTTCGGCGGTGTAGGTGACGGCCTGCTCCGGGTCGCGCTGGTCGTTGAGAAAGATTCCGGCCATCTCTCCCTGCCGGCTGGTGTCGGCGATGAACAGCGTCAGCCCGTCGATCGGGTGCAGGAACTGCCGCTCGACGATCAGGGCGTTTGCGAGGTCGGACCGGATCGCGCGGGTCCGCTCGGCGAGGATCGCGCCCGACCGCGGCAGCAGCTGCATCATCACGAGCGCCATGACGAGGCCGATCGCCACCCCGAACATCGCCACCGGCCGCAGCATCGTGACCGGCCCCATGCCGGCGCCCATCATCACGATAAGCTCGCTGTCGGTGTAGAGCCGGTTGAGCGCATAGAGCGCCGCCCCCATTCCGGCC
>JBGALW010000075.1:0-17413 GCA_044223585.1 Amaricoccus sp. | reverse complement strand
GAGCCGCTGACGGCGCCGAGGCGCAGCGGCATGACGATGGCTTCGCCCTCGCGGGGGACGAGGGCTGCGGCGGCCGGGTCGAGGTCCTCGACGAGGTAGATGCCGGCGGCGGCGATGCGGCGGTGGAGCCGCAGCGGGTCGCCGGCCGGCGGGCGCGGGTGGCCGGCCATGATCCAGAGGCGGGGGCCGAGGCGGACCAGCGCCTCGGTCGCGGGCTCGGTCAGGTCGGGCGCGGTGGTGGCGTCGAGAAAGAGCGCGGGCTCGCCGTCGAAGGCGGCCAGCCGGGGGGCGGGGTCGGCGATCTCGGCGGCGGAGAGGTGGAAGTAGCGGCCGATGAGGTCGCCGACCATGAGGTCGGCCATGGTGGCCCCGCCCGCCGCGAAGTGGCTCGGCGCGTCGATGTGGGTGCCGCTCTGGGTGCCGAGGGAGAGCTGCCAGACTTCGAACCCGGTCTGGGCGATCCCGCTCCAGCGGGTGGCGCGGAACGGCGGGTCGCGGTAGCCGGGCTCGGCGTAGACCGGGGTCGCCTCGTCGAGGCGGCGGGTGAGGTCGATCCAGCCGGGCGGGGTGGTGAGGCGTGGCATCGGGGCGATGGGCGGCCTTGGACGGCGAGGCTTCGAGACTTGCTTCGCAGCACGGCGATGCATTGGAGGTCAATCGCCACTTACCGAATCCGCGGTCCAAGAGTGGTTACTCGCCGCCAAGCGTCCCCCACCAACCCATGCGGTGTCCGGGAGATCGCGCGGACGAACGGCGAGTAGCTTGGAGAGCTTTCAGGCTAAGGCCTCGCCAGCCGAACGACCGGGTTGCCCATGGACTTTTGTGTTACGCCCCGCATCACCAAATCGGCCATCGCCCACGCGATAGCGTTCGTCTTTGCGGTGCATCCATTCTTCTGGACCAGCAGCAGCTCCGCGGGCCAATGCGCGTCGCGGATGAACATTCGCTCAATCCGATCGTGCATTTCCTGCTTATCCATGAAACCGCCCGCCCCTCGGAGGAGGTCGGGGATCGTCGAGCGGGCAAACCGGCGGAGGTCGGAGAACGAACTCTGCTTCTTCAAGGACATTCCGGGATCCTCCTGACTGGGCCCAACCCTTACACAGCTCGGAGAGCCATCCCAATCATCGCCGCTGAAGTTGGTTAAAGGCAGTCACTCAGCCATCTTCGGCACGTTGATGAACGTCTCCTGCGGGATCTCCACCCCGCCGAACTGGCGTGTCCTCTTCTTGCCGGCCTTCTGGCTCTTCAGGACATGCTTCGTCCAAGTGATGTCGCAGTACTTGGCGGTCACGTCCTTGGGGGATATCCGGCTACCGGCTTCTGATCAGCGGCAGCTCGACAAGGCACTTCAACTCCCCGCGAGCGACCCCTCTCCCGGCGACCCAGCCTGCAACGTAGACGCGCCTGTCTGTGGCCCCGGCGGACAGCGCGCCGGTGCATCGCCCCGTGGCTTCTGTCGAAACCGTGGTCACCGGGATCCCCGCGGCATAAGGGCCGGAAGCATCGATGGCAGCAAGGTCGATCCTCCACCCCACGCCAGTCAGGTTGCCGGGCACGGTCACGGCATAGCGCTTCTCCTCGTCTCGTCCGGCCAAGGAGATCATGATACGCTGAACGAAACGCTCCGCCCCCTCAGGTGCGAGAGGTTCCTGTCCGAATGCCGCGGCGGACGGCAGGGCGGCCGTGACCCAGAGAAGCGGGAGCAGAAGGGACGTGGCTCTGGCCGGTAGTCCGTTGCGGACGCGCCAGCCGAACGACCGCGGAGACGCCGAGAGGAGTGTCATTGTCGCGCCTTCTGACGCCTTCCTCCTTGGTGATCCTAATACGGTAGGCGGAATGCTTCGGCGTGTCTATCGGTTGGCGTGGTATGTCGGCAGGGCCCTATTTCGACGTCAGAGACATGCGCGCCGGAATGGTGCCCGGGCGGCCATTCACTTCCTTTCACCTTGGTTGAGAACACGTTCGGAAGTGTGCTTCACGCGACGGGTGCCATACGCGGGCGGGCGATGGGCGGGGTGGTCGTCCGATCACCCGTCCATCTTCAGCGCGTTGATGAACGCCTCCTGCGGGATCTCCACCCGGCCGAACTGGCGCATCTTCTTCTTGCCGGCCTTCTGCTTCTCCAGCAGCTTCTTCTTCCGGGTGATGTCGCCGCCGTAGCATTTGGCGGTGACGTCCTTGCGCAGGGCCGAGATGGTCTCGCGGGCGATGATGCGGCCGCCGATCGCCGCCTGGATCGGGATCTTGAAGAGGTGCTGGGGGATCAGCTCCTTCAGCTTCTCGACCATGGCGCGGCCGCGGGCGTCGGCGCGGGCGCGGTGGACCATCGTCGAGAGCGCGTCGACCGGCTCGTCGTTGACGAGTATCTGCATCTTGACGAGGTCGTCCTCCTGGTAGCCGGTCACGGTGTAGTCGAAGGAGGCGTAGCCCTTGGTCACCGACTTCAGCCGGTCGTAGAAGTCGAAGACCACCTCGTTCAGCGGCAGGTCGTACACCACCATGGCGCGGGAGCCGGCATAGGTGAGGTCGAGCTGGAGGCCGCGGCGGTCCTGGCAGAGCTTCAGCACGTCGCCGAGGTACTCGTCGGGGACGAGGATCGTCGCCTTGATCCGCGGCTCCTCGATGTGGTCGATGCGCACCGGCTCCGGCATGTCGGCGGGGTTGTGCAGCTCGACCATCGTGCCGTCGGTCCTGAACACGTGGTAGACGACCGAGGGGGCGGTGGTGATGAGGTCGAGGTCGAACTCTCGCTCCAGCCGTTCGCGGATCACCTCGAGGTGCAGGAGGCCGAGGAAGCCGCAGCGGAAGCCGAAGCCGAGGGCGGCGGAGGTCTCCATCTCGGCCGAGAAGCTGGCGTCGTTGAGCTGGAGCTTCTCGATCGCGTCGCGCAGCGTCTCGAAGTCGTTGGCGTCGACCGGGAAGAGGCCGCAGAACACCACCGGGATCGAGGGCTTGAAGCCCGGCAGCGGCTCGGTCGCGCCCTTGCGCTCGTGGGTGATGGTATCGCCCACCCGGGTGTCGCGGACCTGCTTGATCGAGGCGGTGAGAAAGCCGAGCTCGCCCGGCCCGAGCTCGTCGGCGGGCAGCATGCCGGGGCGGAAGGTGCCGATGCGGTCGACGGGATAGAGCGCGCCGGTCTGCATCATCCTGATGCGGTCGCCCTTGCGGAGCACGCCGTCGAAGATGCGCACCAGCACGACGACCCCGAGATAGGCGTCGTACCAGGAGTCGACGAGCATCGCCTTCAGCGGCGCCTCGCGGTCGCCCTTCGGTGCGGGCAGGCGGGTGACGATGGCCTCCAGGACCGCCGGGATGCCGAGGCCGGTCTTGGCGGAGATCTCGACAGAGTCCGAGGCGTCGATGCCGATGACGTCCTCGATCTGCTCCCTCACCCGGGCGGGCTCGGCGGCGGGCAGGTCGATCTTGTTGAGGACCGGGACGATCTCGTGGCCGGCGTCGATCGCCTGGTAGACGTTGGCGAGCGTCTGGGCCTCGACGCCCTGCGAGGCGTCCACGACGAGGAGCGAGCCCTCGACCGCGCGCATCGAGCGGCTGACCTCGTAGGCGAAGTCGACGTGGCCGGGGGTGTCGATGAGGTTCAGGACGTAGGTCTCGCCGTCCTCGGCCCGGTATTCGAGGCGGACGGTCTGCGCCTTGATGGTGATGCCGCGCTCGCGCTCGATGTCCATCGAGTCGAGGAGCTGCGCCTTCATGTCCCGGTCGGCGACGGTGCCGGTGGCCTGGATCAGCCGGTCGGCGAGCGTCGACTTGCCGTGGTCGATGTGGGCGACGATGGAGAAGTTGCGGATGCGGCGGGTGTCGGTCATGGCGCGCGCTATGAGCGGGTTCCGGGCGCCGGTCAAGCGGGGGATGCGCCGGGAGGCAGGCGGAGCGGGGCGCAGGCCGAGGGGCCGGCGCCGCGCCCCGCGTCAGGCGGCGTTCTGGAGGCCGAGCGCCGTTTCGACCGCTGCGACGTCGGCCGGCATCGCGGCGCGCATCGCCGAGAGCATGCCGGCGCGCTCCGGCCGGTCCAGTGCCGGGACGATGAGGGAGAGAAAGCCCATCATCGGGGCGCGGTCGATCTTTCCCACGATGGTGCCCTCGACGCCCAGCAGCTCGTCATCCGAGAACAGCCGGTGCATGGCCCCGAGCAGGTCGTGTTCCTCCCCGTCCATGTGGACGAAGTCGGCGGCGACGAATCGGACGTAGCGGCCGTAGAGCGCGTCGCCGGCGCCGGCGCGGACGTCGCCGCGGGTGGTCTCGATGGTGACCAGCAGTCCGTCGATTTCGGCGAAGGCGCTCTCATGCTCCTCGAGTCCCTCATGCGCGTGGGCGGTGGCGGCGGGATCGCGCGCCTCGATGGCGGGGCGGGTGACGGCCTCCTCGCTGTCGAGGTGGTCTTGGCCCGGCGCGGTTGAGGCTTTTCGCCGCGCGCGTCCGCTCCCTTGTCACGGACCATCGCGGGAGGCTGCCGCCGGCCTGGCGTCGCGGTCGCTGGTGGCCGAGGGAGCGGTTGGCGGCTACGTCACGCTGCGGAGTTGTCGAGGTCGTCGAGGAAGCGGACCGCGCCGATGTGGGGCAGGTTGCGGTTCCGCTGCGCATAGTCGATGCCGTAGCCGACGACGAAGGCGTCGGGAATCGCGAAGCCGATCCAGCGGGCGTCGACCGGGACCTCGCGGCGCGAGGGCTTGTCGAGGAGGGCGCAGACCTCCAGCCGCCGCGGGCCCCGCGTGGCGAGGATTGCGAGGACGCGGGTGAGGGTGTGGCCGGTGTCGATGATGTCCTCGACGACCAGCACGTCGCGGCCCTCGATCTCGCCGCGCAGGTCCTTGAGGATCCGCACCTCGCGGCTCGATTCCGTGGCGTTACCGTAGGAGGAGACTTCCAGGAAGTCGACCTCGACCGGCAGGGCGATCTCGCGCACGAGGTCGGCGATGAAGATGAAGGAGCCACGAAGAAGGCCGATCACCACGAGCTTGTCGGTGTCGGCAAAGGCCTGCGTGATCTCGCGGGCCAGCGCCTCGACGCGGGCGGCGATCGCCTTGGCCGAGATGAGCTCGTCGATGACATAGGGGCGTTCCGTCAAGCGCTTCCTGCCCCCTGCTGCCTGTCCAAGGACTGCCGGTCTTGTGACAGCGGGCATCCTATGGTCAATGTCCGCGATCGACAATCGGCTACGCAGGGCAGGGGGCGGCATGCCGACACATGAGGAACGGCGGCGGGTCCCCTACAGCGCGGAGGAGATGTACGCGCTGATCGCCGACGTGGCGCGCTACCCCGAGTTCCTGCCCTGGTGCTCGGCGGCGCGCATCCGCGGCACGCGCGCGCTGCCGGACGGGGCGGGGACGGTGATGGACGCCGACCTCGTCATCTCCTTCAAGGTCTATCGCGAGAAGTTCGGCAGCCGGGTGACGATGCGGCCGGCTACGCGCACCATCGACGTCGAGTATCTCGACGGACCGTTCCGGTATCTCAAGAACCACTGGAAGTTCGTGCCGGCAGGCGAGCGGGCGTGCGAGGTGGATTTCTTCGTCGACTTCGAGTTCCGCTCGGCGATCCTGCAGAAGCTCATCGGCCTCGTGTTTCACGAGGCGATGCAGCGGGTGGTGCGGGCCTTCGAGAAGCGCGCCGAGGCGCTGTACGGAGCGCGGCCGAGAGCCTGACCTCCGGTCAGGTGGGCAGGGGCAGGCTCGGGACTCGCGGGGTCAGCGGGTTCCGAGGGCGGCGAGGGCGAGTTCCAAGGCGGTGACGACGCTGGCGCCCCGCACGGCGGCGCGGCCGAGCGGGCCGAAGTCGCGGCGCTCGGCGTGGGTGCGGTCCGCGGTTGCGGTGGCAAACCAGACGAGTCCCTCGGGCTTGGCCTCCGAGGCACCGGGGCCGGCAACGCCGGTGACGGCAATGGCGAGGTCGGCGTCGGAGGCGGCGAGCGCGCCTTCGGCCATGGCGCGCGCAACCGGTTCGGAGACCGCGCCATGGGCGGTGAGGTCGGCTTGCCGGACGCCCAGCATCGCAATCTTTGCCGGATAGGAATAGGTGACGAAGCCGCGGTCGAATACGTCCGAGGAGCCGGGGATGTCGGTCAGCGCCGCCGAGACGAGCCCGCCCGTGCAGCTTTCGGCGGTGGCGATCTTCCAGCCGCGGCGGCGGGCGGCGTCGAGCAGGCGGCGGGCGAGGGTTTCGGTCATGCGACGAGCCTTGGCAGCAGTCCGTGAGCGACGAGCGCCATCAGCGTGACGACGACGGCGGCGAGGAGGCCGGCAATGACGTCGTCGAGCATTACGCCGGCCGGGCCCTTGCGGCGGTCGGCCCAGCCGACGGGCCCCGGCTTCCAGATGTCGAAGGCGCGGAAGAACAGGAAGCCGAAGACCCAGCCCGGCCACGGGAACAGCCAGGACGGGGCGCCGTGCAGCCAGAGGCCGAGCGAGAGCGGCATCAGCGCGATCCACTGGCCGACCAGTTCGTCGATGACGACATGCCGGGGATCGAGATCCTCCTGCTCGAAGGTCTCCACCCGCGTCGCCCAGAAACCGAGGGCACAGGCCGCGGCCGTGGCGGCAGCGAGGAGCGGGAAGCCGCCGGCACGGTGCAGCAGATAGCCGGTCGGGAGCGCGGCAAGCGCGCCCCAGGTGCCCGTGGGGCCGGGGAGCAGGCCGACGCCGGCGACGGTGGCGACGAAGCGGGCCGGCGTCATGGTGCCACCAGCGTTGCGGTTGCGAGCGCCGCGATGCCCTCGCGCCGTCCGGTGAAGCCCAGCCGTTCCGAGGTCGTCGCCTTGACGCTGACCCGGTCGGTCCCGATGCCGGCGATGCGGGCGACCTCGGCGCGCATCGCCGCCGCGTGCGGGCCGATCTTCGGCGCCTCGCAGATCAGCGTGATGTCGAGGCTGGTGAGGGTGAAGCCGCGGGCGGCGACGCGGTCCACCGCCCGGGCGAGGAAGACCTCGGATGCGGCGCCCCGCCATTGCGGGTCGGAGGGCGGAAACCACTGGCCGATGTCCCCTTCGGCGAGCGCCCCGAAGATCGCGTCGGTCAGGGCGTGCAGGCCGACGTCGGCGTCGGAGTGGCCGACAAGGCCGCGGTCATGCGGCACCGCAACGCCACACAGCATCACCCGGTCGCCCGGGCCGAAGGCGTGCACATCGAACCCGTTGCCGGTGCGGACGTCCATCCCGCCTCCTGTTGTCTCGGCCCTTGCGGCGGCGGTATAGTCGTGCAGCGCACCGCGGACAATGGGCTGCCCAGTGCGTCATCAGATCGACACGGGCGGCCCCTTTCTTGCGCCGCAGCATACCCGCAACTCTTGTCTCCGGAGCGCCCGTGCGCTAGAAGCGTGCTGGGATGCTTATGGTTTGGGCACATGCCTGTCGGTTTCGACCGCACGTTTGAAGCTACGCCTGTTTTTCTGGCACCGATGGCTGGCATCAGCGACCTCCCCTTCCGGGAGATCGCGCTGGGCTTCGGGGCCGGTTTCGTCGTGTCCGAGATGGTGGCGAGCGCCGAGATGCTCGCCGGCCGCGGTGCGTCACGGCTTTCGGCCCGGGCGCGGACGGCGCTCGGGATCGGAAACGGCCGGACTGCGGTCCAGCTCGCCGGCAACGATCCGGCGCTGATGGCCGAGGCGGCGCGCGTCGTTGCGGGCGAGGGAGCGGAGGTCATCGACATCAATCTCGGCTGCCCGGCGAAGAAGGTCACGGGCGCGCTCGCCGGATCAGCCCTCATGCGCGCACCTGACCGCGCGCTTGCCATCATCGCGGCGGTGGCGGCGGCTGTGCCCGTGCCGGTGACGCTGAAGATGCGGCTCGGCTGGGACGCGGGGCTGCTAAACGCGCCGGAGATTGCGGCGCGTGCCGAGGCGGCGGGCGTGCGGCGGGTGACGGTTCACGGCCGGACCCGCTGCCAGTTCTACGAGGGCCGCGCGGACTGGGCGGCAATCGCCGCGGTGAAGCGGGCGGTGCGGGTGCCGGTGATCGCCAACGGCGATATCGCCAGTGTCGCTGACGCGCGGCGGGCGCTGGCGCTGAGCGGCGCCGACGGGGTGATGGTCGGGCGGGCGGCCCGCGGGGCGCCGTGGCTGCCCGGGGCGATCGCGGCGGCGCTCGCCGGCCGGGTGCCGCCGCCGGCGCCCTCGGGGGATGCCCTGGCGACACTGGTCTGCGGGCACTACGAGGCGATGCTCGGCTTCTATGGCCGCGACCTCGGGCTCCGGCAGGCCCGCAAGCACCTCGGCTGGTATCTCGATCGGGTCGACGGCGGGGCGGCGCTGCGGGCGCGCGTGCTGCGGTCGGACGATCCGGCGCTGGTGCTCGACCTCCTGCGCCGCGGGATCGCCGACGCGGCGGTGCGCCCCTGCGGGGTGGCCGCATGAGCGCTGCGAGTTTCGAGGCGCTGTGGGGGGCGATCCCCTATCCGGCGCTGGTCGTCGACGGCAACGACGTGATCGTCACCGCCAATGCCGCCACCGAGAGCTTCGGCGGCACCTCGCTCCGGCAGATGGCCGGGCGGCCGCTGTCACGCTTTCTTGGGCTCGACAGCGCGGTGCTCGACGTCGTCGGGCAGGCCCGTCGCAATGGTGTCTCGGTCGCGCAGTACAACGTGATGGTGGGCTGGGCGGAGCAGCCGCCGCAGCTGCAGAACGTGCATGCGGCGCTGTTGCAGGACAATGACGGGCAGATCCTCATCCTGATGCATCCGCAGGGCATGGCGGAGAAGATGGACCGGACGCTCGGCCACCGGTCGGCGGCGCGGTCCGTCACCGGCATGGCGGCGATGCTGGCGCACGAGATCAGGAACCCGCTGGCCGGGATCTCCGGTGCCGCCCAGCTGCTGGAGATGAGCCTCGGCGACGGCGAGCGCGAGCTGACCGGGCTCATCCAGGCCGAGGCGGCGCGGATCGGCAAGCTCGTCGACCGGGTGGAGGCGTTTGGCGACCTGCGCCCGGCGCAGCGCCGGCCGCTCAACATCCACGACGTGCTCGACCGCGCGCGGCGGGCGGCGCAGGCGGGCTTCGCCGCCCATGCCCGCTTCTCCGAGGAATTCGACCCGTCGCTGCCGCCGACCGCGGGCGACGCCGACCAGCTGCTGCAGGTGTTCCAGAACCTGCTCAAGAACGCGGCGGAGGCGGTGCCGCGGGTGGGGGGGACGATCGCGATCTCCACCGCCTTCCGGCCGGGGGTGAAGATGGTGCGCCCCGGCCAGCGCAGCGAGGGGCTGCCGCTTGTCGTCACGATCACCGACAACGGGCCGGGCATCCCGGAAAACCTGATCCGCGACATCTTCGACCCCTTCGTCAGCTCGAAGGTGAACGGCACGGGCCTCGGCCTGTCGCTGGTGTCGAAGTTCATCGCCGATCACGGCGGCGTGGTGGAATGCGACAGCCGGCCGGGGCGGACCCGCTTCCGGGTCAGGCTGCCGGTCTGGCAGGGGGCTCCCGGCGAGCCGGGGCTGGAGGGCTAGGGCGATGGAAGGCACGATCCTGGTCGCCGACGACGACCGCACGATCCGCACCGTGCTGGCGCAGGCGCTGACCCGCGCCGGCTGCAGGGTGCGGGCGACCGGGACCGCCACGACGCTGTGGCGCTGGATCGAGGAGGGCGAGGGCGACGTCGTCGTTACCGACGTGATGATGCCCGACGGCGACGCGCTCGACCTGCTGCCGGCGATCCGCAAGCGCCGGCCTGACCTGCCGGTGATCGTGATGAGCGCGCAGAACACGGTGATGACCGCGATCCGCGCCGCCGAGGTCGGGGCGTACGAATACCTGCCGAAGCCGTTCGACCTGAAGGAGGTGCTGGGGCAGGTCGCGAAGGCGCTGAACCAGAAGACACGCCGCGCGCCGCAGCAGGACGAGGAAACCGGGCGCGAGGACAACCTGCCGCTGATCGGGCGCAGCCCGGCGATGCAGGAGGTCTACCGCATCCTGGCGCGGCTGATGAACACCGACCTCGGGGTGATGATCACCGGCGAGAGCGGCACCGGCAAGGAGCTCGTCGCCCGCGCGCTGCACAATTACGGGCTGCGCAAGGCCGGGCCGTTCGTGGCGATCAACATGGCGGCGATCCCGCGCGACCTGATCGAGAGCGAGCTCTTCGGCCACGAGAAGGGCGCCTTCACCGGCGCCGACCGGGCGATGGCCGGCAAGTTCGAGCAGGCCAAGGGCGGGACGCTGTTCCTCGACGAGGTCGGCGACATGCCGCTCGACGCCCAGACCCGGCTCCTGCGGGTGCTGCAGGAGGGCGAGTTCACCCGCGTCGGCGGCCGCGAGCTGCAGACCGCCGACGCGCGGATCATCGCCGCGACGCATCAGGATCTGCGCAGCCTCATCAACGAGGGCCGCTTCCGCGAGGATCTGTTCTATCGCCTCAACGTGGTGCCGATCCGCCTGCCGCCGCTGCGCGAGCGGCTGGAGGACGTGCCCGACCTCGCCCGCGCCTTCCTGCGCAAGGCCGAGTCGGAGGGCCTTCCGCGCAAGACCGCCTCGCGCGAGGCGCTCGACATCCTGAAGAAGCAGGAATGGTCCGGCAACGTGCGCGAGCTGGAGAACCTGATGCGCCGGCTCTGCGTGCTCTGCCCCGACGACGTGATCTCCGGCGCGGTGGTGACGCAGGAGATTTCCGCCCGCCCGAGCAGCGCCGCGACCCCGCAGGCTGCTCAGCCGCAGCGGCTGGCCCACGCGATCGAGGCGCACCTGCGGCGGTATTTCGACCTGCATGGCGACAGCCTGCCGCCGGACGGGCTCTATGACCGGATCCTGAAGGAGATGGAGCTGCCGCTGATCGCGCTCAGCCTGTCGGCGACCCGCGGCAACCAGGTGCGGACGGCGGAGCTGCTCGGGATCAACCGCAACACGCTCAGGAAGAAGATCAAGGACCTCGACATCCGCGTGACGCGCGGCAAGCGGATGATGTGAGGCTGGCGTGACGCCCGCGCGGCGCCTCTGCCGTGGCGTGCTGGCGGCCTTCCTGCTTCTCTATCTGCTGTCGCTGATCCTGTTTGTGATCGGGACCTTCGGCCTCTTCGGCAGCCCGAAGGGGCCGCTGGCCGGCGTCTTCCTCGTCATCCTCGGCCTTCCGTGGACGCCGCTGCTGGATTTCGTTCCCGACTCCTTCGGCCTCTGGACCGGTCTTCTGGCTCCCGCGCTCAACGCGGTCGCGCTGGCGCTCGTCTGCCGCCTCGGCGCGGGCCGTCGAGACCGCTGACGTGCTACTTGCCTGTGGCAATCTCCGTGCGGGGAACACCGCGGGCAGCGAGCCGCGACAGCCCCTTCAGGAGGAGTCAACTAAATGCTGCGTGCCGTTCTCGTCTCGACCCTGCTCGTCGTCCCTCAGATCACGGCCGCCCAGATGTCGGCCGACGTGCGGTTTCGCGCGGGCGACTATGGGACCATGGTGAGCGGCAAGATCACCGGCCGTGACTATTTCGACTACCATCTCGATGCCCGCGGCGGACAGAAGATGTTCGTGGAGCTGACCGTCACCAAGACCAACGGCAGCGGCATCGTCTACTTCAACATCCTGCCGCCGGGCAGCGTCGACGTCGCCATCTACAACGGTTCGATGGACGGCAATTCGACAACGGTCGTATTGCCCAGCAGCGGAACCTATACCATCCGCGTCTACCAGATGGGCAACGACAAGGACGCGGGCAAGACGAGTGCCTTCAACATGGACCTGTCGGTCCAGTAGCCGGGCGTTCCCGGCGACGGATGGCCGGGTCGGACCGTGGCCGGAGATTCCTCGTCCCTCGGGGCAAGTGGCGTGTATGATACTGCTCACGGTTCTTCTCAAAGTTGAGCAACGCATGTCGCCAGCCGGTCGCCTCTGGATCTCCCTGCTCCTTCCGCTCGCCTTCGCGTCCCACGCCGCGGCGGCAAGCCTTTTCGTCGATGTCGGGTCGCCGCAGACCTTCACCACCGAAGACCTGCTCGCCCGGCCGGACGCGACGACGATCAGCGTGCCGCTCGATGCGACCTACGGCCGGCCGATGGCCTATCGCGCGGTGCCGCTCCGCGCCCTGCTCGGGATCGACGCGCTTCCGGACGGCGGCACGCTCAATCTCACTGCGGCCGACGGCTTTGTCAGCACGCTGCCCGCCGATCTTCTCTTTCCGCCCGCCGGCCGGGGGGCGACGCCGTGGCTTGCGGTCGAACCGCCCGACGCGCCGTGGCCGCCGACGCCGCAGGGCAACGCCACCGGGCCGTTCTATCTCGTGTGGCTCGATCCCGCGGCGTCTGGCGTCACGCCCGAGCAATGGCCCTATGCCGTCGCCTCGATCGGCCTCGTCTCTGCGGCGACGGTACGTTGGCCTGCGCTCCTTGTCGGCGACGA
This sequence comes from Amaricoccus sp., assembly GCA_044223585.1. Classification (GTDB taxonomy): domain Bacteria; phylum Pseudomonadota; class Alphaproteobacteria; order Rhodobacterales; family Rhodobacteraceae; genus Amaricoccus. The sequence goes on along the minus strand of JBGALW010000075.1, from coordinate 5,088 downwards.
CGTGCCGGCGGATGCCCCGGAGCACGCTGGGCAGGTGCTGGTGCTGACCCAGTGCATGGTCTGCCACAAGGTCGACGGAGCCGGCGACGCCACGGTCGGGCCAGACCTCGGGCACCCGCACAGTCCGACTGAGTATTTCCAACCCTGGGCGCTGAAGGCCTATATCCGCCACCCGGCGTCGCTGCGGTCATGGCCGGACATGGCGATGCCGGGCTTTTCGCCGGACGCGCTCAGCGACGCCGACATCGACGCCATCACCGCCTATCTCGCTTACGTCGCGAAGCGCCGGGAATGATCCCCCGGCGGTCGGGGATTGCGCGGGGATTCCGTGTCAGCCCTCGATGCGCGCGATCACGGTGCCAAGTGCCTGCAGGGAGCCGGCTTTGGCGAGGCGTCGCAGCCGGCCCGACGCTTCTGCAAGAACCGGCGTTTCCATCTTCATCGCCTCCATGACGGCAACGACCTCGCCCTCCTGCACCTCGCCGCCTTCCTCGACGCGCCAGAGCTGGATCGTGCCGGGTACCGGCGCGCGGACCGCCCCCGGACCCGCGTCCGCCTCCGGTGTGGCCGCTGTGGCCGCGGGTGCGCCGACGGGCAGCTGAAGGCCGGCGAGGAGGGAGGACGGAACACGCAGCGCCACCCGGCGGCCGTCGATCTCCACCGGCAGGGCCAGCATCGTCCCCGCCGCGGCGGCGAGAGGGTCGGGCGCCGGATCGAACCGGGCTGCGAAAGCGGTTTCGATCCACCGCGTGTGCACGCGGAACCCCGTCTCCGCGGTGAAGTCCGGCTCGTCGACGACGGCGCGATGGAAGGGCAGGACGGTAGGCACGCCCTCGATGCGGAATTCGGCGAGCGCCCGCCGGGCGCGGGCGAGCGCCGCCTGTCGCGTCGGGCCGGTGACGACGAGCTTGGCCATCAGGCTGTCGAATGCCGGCAGTACGGCGCCCCCGGCCTCGACGCCGGCATCAACCCGGACGCCCGGCCCGGCGGGCGGCGCGAAGACCGTGACCGACCCCGGGGCCGGCAGGAATCCGCGGCCCGGGTCTTCCGCGTTGATGCGGAACTCGATCGAATGGCCGCGCACGGCGGGGGTCTCGGTGACCGACAGCGGCAGTCCGTCGGCGATGCGCAACTGCTCGACGACGAGATCGACGCCGGTCGTCTCCTCGGTCACCGGGTGCTCGACCTGTAGCCGGGTGTTGACCTCCAGGAACGAGAGGACCCCGTCGGCACCAAGCAGGAACTCCACCGTGCCCGCACCGGTGTAGCCCGCAGCGAGGCAGATGTCGCGGGCGGCGGCGTGGATCCGGTCGCGCTGTTCGTCGGTCAGGAAGGGGGCGGGGGCCTCCTCGACGAGCTTCTGGTTCCGCCGCTGCAGCGAGCAGTCGCGCGTGCCGGCCACGACGACCGCGCCATGCCGGTCGGCGATCACCTGCGCCTCGACGTGGCGCGGCCGGTCGAGGAACCGCTCGACGTAGCAGTCGCCCCGGCCGAAGGCGGCCGTCGCCTCGCGGACCGCCGAGGCGAAGAGCTCCTGCACCTCCTCAAGTCTCCACGCCACCTTCATCCCCCGGCCGCCACCGCCGAAGGCAGCCTTGATGGCGACGGGCAGACCCGCGCCGCGCGCAAAAGCCTCGGCCTCGGCGGCGGTCGCGACCGGCCCGTCGCTGCCGGCGACGAGCGGTGCGCCCACCTGCCCCGCGATCCGGCGGGCCTCGACCTTGTCCCCGAGCGCCTCGATGACCTGCGGGTCCGGGCCGATCCAGGTGAGGCCCGCCGACTGTACGGCACGGGCGAACTCCGCCCGCTCGGAAAGGAAGCCATAGCCGGGATGCACGGCGTCCGCGCCGGAGCGGTGGGCGATGGCGATGAGCTTGCCGATGTCGAGATAGGTTTCGCGCGGGCGGTCGCCGCAGAGGCCCCACGCCTCGTCGGCCGCGCGGGCGAAGGGTGCGTCGATGTCGGCGTCGGCGTAGACCGCGACCGAGGCGACGCCATAGTCCCGGCAGGCCCGCACGACGCGCAGGGCGATCTCGCCGCGGTTGGCGATCAGGACCTTCTTCATGAGAGGGGCTCCGGGGCGGGGACGATTTCGGCAAAGGCGGCGACCGGGCGCAGGCGGATGCGGGCGCCGATCGGGACCTGGGCCGCGAGGTCGAGGTGATGCGGCGCGATCACCCCGATGACCGGATAGCCGCCGGTCAGCGGATGGTCGGCGAGAAACAGCACCGGCTGGCCGCTCGCCGGGACCTGGAGCGCGCCGGGGACGGTTGCCTCGCTCGGCAACTCCTCCGTCCTTGCGCGCTCGAGGGGCCGCGCGCCGGCGAGCCGGATGCCGACCCGGCTCGACTCCGGGGTGACGGTCCAGTCCTGGGCCGCCAGCAACGCCACCGCCTCGGGAGTGAACCAGTCGGTCCGCGGCCCGAGGCAGACATCGAGCACTACCGTGTCGGTCCCGGCCGGCAGCGACAGGCCCGGGGGTGCGGCATGTGGTGCGGCCTCCGGCGCGCGGCCGACGGGCAGCCCGTCGCCGGCTTTCAGCGGCGGCGGGCCAATGCTCGCGAGCGTGTCGGTCGCGGCACTCCCCATGACCTTCGGCACGTCGAGCCCGCCTGCGACCGCGAGATAGCTGCGCATCCCGCGCGCCGGGGCGGCGAGCGTGACGCGGTCCCCCGGCACGAGCCGGATGGGGTGCCCGTGCGGCGCGGCGATCCGGTGACCGTCCGCGGTTTCGATCGTGATCGGCGCCGGCGCGCCGGTCAGCGCGATCGTCACGGAACGCGCCGCCTCCAGCCCGAGGCCGCCGAGGGTGATCTCGAGCGCCGCTGCACCCGGCGGGTTGCCGACCGCCCGGTTCGCGGCGGCGAGCGCCCCGCGGTCGAGCGCGCCGGAAATCGACACGCCCTGGGCCGCCATGCCGGGCCGCCCGAGATCCTGCACCAGCACCGGCAGCCCGACGCCGCGGACATGCAGGCCCGGCCGGCCGGCGGGCGCGGGTTGCACGGCGGCGGCTGCCCTGGCCGGCATCCGGTCGAGGCGGCGGAACCGCACCCGGTCGCCGGGCGCCAGCAGCGCGGCGGGCGCGCGGCCGGCGTCGAACATCACGAGCGGGGTCCGGCCGATGATCTGCCACCCGCCGGGGCTCTCGCGCGGGTAGACGCCGCTGAACGGACCGGCAAGTCCGACCGCGCCGGCCGGGATGCGCGTTCGCGGCGTCTTGCGCCGCGGCACGGCCAGCCCGGCCTCCGGTGCGGTCAGGTAGGCAAAGCCCGGCGCGAAGCCGGTGAAGGCGACGGTATAGTCCGCGCCGGCATGACGCCGGATCACCTCCTCGACGCTGGTCCCGAGCAGGTCCGCGCATTCCGCAAGGTCGTCGCCGTCATAGACCACCGGAATCTCGATGCTCCGGCCTTCGTCTCGTCGGTGTCCGGTCAGCGGGCGCGTGAGAAGCACCGCCGCGATCGCCTCCGCCGAGGCCTCCTCCGGCCGGAAGCGCAGCATCAGCGTGCGCGCGGCCGGCACGACCTCCGTCACCCCGGCGACGGGCTCATGCGCCAGAGACGCCAGGAGGGCCAGCGTCGCGTCGAGGTCCGCTAGCTCGACGAGGAAGGCGGACGGAGTGACCGGCAGGAAGCGCATGGGGGACTCTGCCACTGCGGGACCGTGGGCGGTCGTGTCAGACATGATCGGCGCCGCGGGACGCCCGAGGCGCCCTGCCGCGGGTCATGGCCCGGCCGCCGGGGCGAAGGACGTGATGGCGACCCCGGCGGCGACCAGCGCGTCGCGGACGCTTGCCGCGATCCGGACGGCGTCGGGCGTGTCGCCATGGACGCAGATGCTGCCGGCGGCGAGCCGGACGGGTGTTCCGTCAATCGCCTCGATCGCCCCCTCGGTGACGAGGCGCACCATGCGCGCCGCGATGACCTCGGGATCGTGGAGCACCGACCCTGCCTGCCGCCGCGACACCAGATCGCCACCCGCCGTATAGGCTCGGTCGGCGAAGGCTTCGGCCATGGTCGCAAGGCCCGCCGCCTCGGCGCGGGCGAGGATCGGCGCGCCGGCGAGGCCCATCAGCACCAGCGACGGGTCGATCGCGCGGATCCCGGCGATGACCGCGTCGGCCTGCCCCGCGTCTCGTGCGGCGGTGTTGTAGAGCGCGCCGTGCGGCTTGACGTAGGTGACGCGCGTCCCGGCCGCCGCCGCGAGGCCTTGCAGGGCGCCGATCTGGTAGATGACATCCGCCGTCAGTTCCGCCGGGGCGACATCCATCGCCCGGCGCCCGAAGCCGACGCGGTCGGGATAGGAGACATGGGCGCCGACCGCCACGCCGCGCTCCGCCGCCGCGGCGAGGGTGGCGAGGATCGTCGCCGGGTCGCCGGCGTGGAAGCCGCAGGCAACGTTCGCCGAGCTGACGATCCCGAGCATCGCGGCGTCATCGCCCATCCTCCACGCGCCATAGCCCTCGCCAAGGTCGCTGTTGAGGTCGATGCGGAGCGCCATGGTCCCCTCCCGAAGTTCCCGCCGCGTCGCCCGTTCCGTGGCCCTGCGGAAAGGAACTGCGGCGGGCAAGGGGCAGGGGACGCCATACCACATGGGGCCTGCAAGCGAAAAAGGGTCGGGCCGGGGGCGCCGCCTCGCGTCGAGTCAGGCATGACCGGCCATGCGGCCGGTCCCGGCGGACTGCGGGAGAAGAGTGCCGGAGCGGTGGAGTCCCGACCAAGGCTCCAGTGCCGTCAGGTCGCCGCGGATAGTCTCGGTGGCGACCCCGCCCGATGCGCTGCGGCGAGGTCGGCGCGCATCGGGAGGAAGGCAGACCCCCTGACGGTCCTGGCCATGCTCACACCCGGAAAACGATTGTCCACCCTTCGGCATCGGCGTCGGCGGCGGTGTAGGCCACGCCGTCAACCTTGAGTCCGTCCTTGTCGAGCAGGGTGAGCGTCCCGCCCTTGTTGCCAAGCGCCACGGGAGGCGCAACCGGCAGCCGGAGGGCGGCGCCGGCCTGGATGCTGCCCGAAAGGTCCTGCCGGTTGCCCATGCGATCCACCAGTTGCCAGCCGGTGAGGTCGACGGCGACGGGCGTCCGGTTGA